>DATFTG010000258.1:0-16369 GCA_035262265.1 Gemmatimonadales bacterium | reverse complement strand
GTTCGTGGCCGACCTGCGCAGCCCGCTCGGCACCCACCTGGGTGGGCGAGCCGTCGCCTGGACGAGCGAAAACCCCTCAGTAGCCGTTGTCGATACCGCCGGCCTCGTCACTCCGCAATCGATTGGTACGACGGAGATTCTCGCATCCAGTAACGGACTCAGCGACTCGACTCGCCTGCAGATCGTCCCGGAGCCCGTCGTGTCGCTCGGCGTGGCGGGGGCAACCGTTGTCGATCTGGGGACGCCTGGGACCGCTGTCGCTCTTGTCGATGACAGCCTCGGCCGCGATGCAGTCGGCAACCCCGTCACCTGGGTTTCGAGCGATACCTCGATTATTACCATCTCCCTCCTCCCCGCCGACGATCGTCATGCGACGCTGGTCGCGGTCAGGCCGGGAATAACGACCCTCACGATTGCCGCCGGCCAGAAGACCGTTCACGAAACCATCACCGGATTCCTCCCGGCGACCGAGTTCCGGTTTCAGCGCGACAGTCTGGTATTGCGAGTGGGGGACGCCCAGCAGTTTCCCGGAGCGCTGTTCGACACATTAGGTGGATTTCACGATGTCGGGTACTTGATTCATTACTCGTCGAGTGATCCCACGATCGCATACGCGGACACAACCGGATTCCCCGCGATGGTGCGGGGTCTGAAGGTCGGGCGCATCCAGCTCATCGGAAAAACTGACGCCGGATGGGCGGACACGGCACCCGTCATTGTTGAAGTCGCCGGCAATCCGTTGCTGGCGTGGAACGCGCCGGCGCAGCCAGCCGACTACGATTCCGCGACGGTGACGTTATTCGTGGACACGACGGGTGGAGCCCCCCTCCCTCCACCTCTGCCCGTCACGATCACTTCCAACGACACGACCGTCGTCACGGCGAGCCCCGCGTCCCTCTCGCTGAATGGCCAGGCGGCGATCACGCTCCACGCGCGCCGCCCTGGTGCTGCTCAGGTCACGGCTTCGAGTGCGACGACGTTCGGGACGCTGTTCGTCATCGCGGCGAGCCACCCGCCTGTAACGGTGCATTTCACACCACGTCCCACGATCCTGCGGGTCGGTGACACACTCACACTGGCTGCCGTGGTCACTGGCGACGATGCGATGTCCCGAGCGTATCCGGTGACATGGCACAGTTCGGATTCCACTACGGCGAAGGTCAGCGCTGGAGGACTGATTTCGGCTTTGGGGACTGGGCTCGTCCGGCTCCGCGCCGCGAGCGGGCTCGTGGCGGACTCTATAGCGGTGCAGATCGTATCAGCCACAGCCCTCGCAATCGACAGTATCGTGCCGGGGATCGTGCGCCCAGCCACGACGGCGACGGTATATGGCTCCGGCTTCGACCCTCTTCCAGCCCTGGATACGGCGGTACTGGGCGGAGTTCCGCTGGGAGTGACCGGTGCCACCGCCACCGCGCTGACGGTGACGCTACCGCCGCCCGCCGCGTTCTCCTGCGACGGGCCGCACGAGGCGCTGCTGCTGACCGCGACCGGAGGCCGGGTCGCCGCGGACAGTGCGCAGCTAGCGATGGCCGATGACTTCACAGTGGCACTGGGCGCATCCGCCGTCCTCGATGACACCAACAACCGCTGCCGGCAGCTCTCGGAGCCAGGCGCGAGGTATCGCGTGACGGTGACGAACGTCGGGCCGGCGCGCGTTGGAGCCTACCTGCTCGAGGGGTTCGGCGGTTCGGTGCCCGGTCCTGTTACGCGCCCACCTGCAGTACCAGGCGCACTACCGGGCCCGGACGCCGGAGTCGGCCCGCTGCTTGATTCATTGTCGCGGATGGCGCAGCAACACGTGCGCCTGCTCGAAGCCGGCCGATCCTATTTGGCCGCGAAGGGCTCCCCGATTCCGACCCTCCGCACCGCCGCGGGCGCTCCCCCCCTTGCCCGCAGTCCGGGCATGATGATCAATGACATCGCCGAAATCCGTATTCCCCGGATCGACCTGCCGGACTACTGCTCAAACTACACTAGTGTGCTGGCGCGGCTCGTCTACGCCGGTCAATACAGCCGGATCTATGAAGACGTCACGGCGCCGCTGGCGGGGCAAATGGATGCCGCATATGCGGCGATCGGACAGGAGTTCGACAGCAAGGACTACCCTGAGCTGCTGACGAACTACGGCGATCCATTGGCACTCGATTCATTGCTCGACCGTTCGGGTCGCGTAACCCTGCTGTTTTCGCCGACCATCAACACGGCGTATGGCTTCGGTGCGTTCACGACAATTTGCGATTTCTACCCCGAGACCGTGGCGCCATCGAGCAACACCGCTGAGATCATGTACGGACCCGTGCCCACGAGCGGCAGTGCGGGGTTCACCACCAATACCGTTTCCAATTGGCGTCGACTGATCCGTTCGATGATCATGCACGAAGCCGAGCACATCACCATGGTCGCCGCACGCCTGAAAGCCGGCGCGCAACTCGAGGAACCCTGGCTCAGCGAGGCCGTGGCCGTTTCCGCGGAGGAGCTCTGGGCAAGGACCTTCTACAACACCGTGTGGAAGCAATCGACCACGTATCAGCAGAGCCTCTACTGCGACGTGCGGCCGACCAGCCTCCCCTGCAACGATCGCCCCTACTCGATGTTCACCGCCTTCGCCCTCCTCTTCCAGTACGGACAGGACCATCAAACGCGGTCTCCGCTCGGTCCTAAAACGGCCAGCGATGCAAGCTTCGTGGGAAGCGGTTGGGCCTTACTGCGATGGGCGCTCGACAGCTACGCCGCTTCGGAAGGGACATTTCTCAAGAGCCTGGTCCACGAACCGGTGAAGATCGGGCTCGACAATCTCGCGACGCGCACCAGCCGCACCGGACCCGAACTGCTGTCGGATTGGTTCATGGCCTGGACGCTGCAGGACACGACTGCATTCGTTCCGCAGGACGTCCACTTGAGATTCCCCAGCTGGAATCTCTCGGACATCTTCACCGGCATGTATCGAGACTTCCCTGTCGACTTCCCGGGCCCGTTCCCGGTGTTTCCCCGGCCCTTCGATCTTCGGGGATCGCTCGTGGCCGATACCGTCTACAACCTCGCGCCCGGGACGAGCGCTTACTACACCCTGTCCAATCTCGCCCCGACTCCGGTCATCGTGCGCCTGACCGCTCCTGGATCTGCGGCGCCTCCCCCCGGGCTGCGTGTCGAGTACGTTCGCATTCACTGAAGCGCTTATGAACCGAGCCGGCAGCGCGTCGGTGCCCAATAGACCGATCGCGATCGTCACCGCCGCCTCGAGCGGCATCGGCGCCGCGTGCGCACGCGAGCTTGCCTCCAGGGGCCATAGGCTGGTCCTCATGGCCAGATCGCCCGAGGTCGAAGACGTCGCCGCACGGCTGGGGGGCAGCGGCATCCGCGGCGACGTGAGTAACGCCGCGGATCTCGAGCGGCTCGTCGCCGGGACGCTCGACCGCCACGGACGGATCGACGTCCTCGTCAACAACACCGGACACGTCGCCAAGGGAGACCTGCTTTCGATCTCGGATGCCGCATGGCAAGAAGGTCTCGCGCTGCTGCTGCTCAACGTCGTGCGCCTCGCTCGCCTCGTCGTTCCCGCGATGGAACGACAGGGTGGCGGAGCGATCGTCAACATCTCGTCCCTGTGGGCGGCCCAGCCGCACCTCGACGCCCCGGTCTCCTCCGTTTACCGCGCCGGACTCGGCGCCTTTACCAAGCTGTTCGCCGATCGCTACGGGCCAGTGGGAATCCGCATGAATTGTGTGTTGCCGGGGTTCGTCGAAGAGGCAACCCCGGATTTCGTCGCTGCGACGCCGCTGCGGCGTCCCGCCACACCGGAAGAAGTTGGACGGGTCGTTGCCTTCCTCGCCTCGCCGGACGCGAGCTACATCACGGGACAGAGCGTGCGGGTGGATGGGGGGCTCACCAGAGGAGTGTGAAGCCTCCACCGCCCTCCACAACCTAGATTTCACCTCCCATGGATATCGTCAAAGCCAGCGCCCGCTACGAAGCGTGGCTCGCCGAGCACCTGCCGCTGATTCGCGCCGACCTCGACCTGAAGCACCGCGCCATGAGCGCCGGCCTGTTTCCGTTTCTGCGCGGCACCTTTTATCGCTGGGCGGATCGCTGGGAATCCATCGTCGGCCCCGCGGCGGTCGCGCCGCGCGTCCTGGCCGTCGGCGACCTGCACGTCGAAAACTTCGGCACCTGGCGGGACTCCGAGGGACGGCTCATCTGGGGGGTGAACGACTTCGACGAGGCGTATTCCCTGCCCTACACGAACGACCTGGTCCGCCTCGCGACCAGTGTCGTGGTCGCCGTCGGGTACCACGATCTGAATCTCGATCCCAAGGACGCCGTAGCAGCGATCGAAGAGGGGTATCGCGACACGCTCGCCGTCGGCGGGCACGCCTACGTTCTGGCCGAGACGTACCCCGAGCTGCGGGAGATGGCGGAGTATCGCCTGCACGATCCCGAGAAGTTCTGGGAAAAGCTGGAAGCGTTCCCCACGATTCGGGGCCAGCTCCCTCCCGCCGTCGCGTCGGCGCTGGAGCGGTCGTTCCCCGAGCGCGGCCTCGACAAGCGAATCGTGCACCGGGTCGCGGGCGTCGGCAGCCTCGGCCGGCAGCGCTACGTCGCGTTGGCGCATTGGCGCGGTGGCCGGGTCGCCCGGGAAGCCAAAGCGCTCGCGCCGTCGGCCTGCGCCTTCGTGAACTCGGGCCCGCCGCTCAAACGCGCGATCTGGGCCCTGGCCGGCTTCGCCCGGAAGATTCATTACGACAAAATGCTGGAGCGCGGAGTACGTTGCCCCGATCCCTGCGTCAGCGTCAGCGGGGAGTGGCTGGTGCGACGCCTCGCCCCCGACTGTACCCGGATCACGCTCAACGTCCTGCCGAAAAAGCGCGACGAGCGGCGCTTGCTCGAGGCCATGGGAGGAGAGACGGCCAACATCCACCTCGGCAGTCTCGACGCCAAGGAGCTCCTCGCTGACAACAAGCGCCGGGAGAAGCGCTGGCTCTACGACGCGGCATCAAAGATGGCGGACGAGGTTACGGATGACTGGCGCACCTGGAGGAAGCATTACGACTAGGTGGGGGGGATGGAGGGACGACGCGATTACGGACGGTGCAAAGCGCGAACCGTCTCGATCGTGTCGGCCTGCTCGGCGGTCTTGTCCAGCCGATACCGCACAACACGCGCAAACCGTAGCGCCAACCCACCGGGGTAATGCGGGCTCGCCTGCAGGCCGTTGAACGCGATCTCGACCACCAGCTCGGGCCGCACCCACACGATGTGTCCCTCCCGCTCGGTCGCGAGCTCGAGCAGCCGCCTGGTCTGCCACTCGAGCAGCTCGTCGGTCAGTCCCTTGAATGTCTTGCCGAGCATCACGAAGCCGCCGGCGGGATCGCGCGCGCCCAGGTGCAAGTTCGAGAGCTTGCCCTGGCGGCGGCCGTGGCCCCACTCGGCGGCGAGGACGACGAGGTCGAGGGTGTGGACGGCCTTGATCTTGAGCCACGCCGAGCCGCGGGACCCGGCTTCGTAGGGGGCGTCGAGCGACTTCGCCATCACGCCCTCGTGGCCGGCGGCGATGGCGCGGTCGTAGAACGCCTGCGCTTCGTTCGCGACCGCCGTCACGAGACGCGCCGGACGCTCCGATTCGGGGACGAGATCGGCCAGGATGGCGGCGCGGCGCTCGTAGGACTCGTCGATCAGCGTCCGCCCGCCCGCATAGAGGATGTCGAAGAAGAACGGCACCAGCGGCAGCTCCGACCGGAGCGTGTCGACGTCGAGCTTGCGCCCGAAGCGGCGCATCGTGGTCTGAAACGGCAGCGGTGAGCCGTCGGCGCGCAAGGCGATGGCTTCGCCATCGAGGATCACGTCGGGCACGGCGAGGCGGCGGACGGCGTCGACGACCTCGGGCACGGCCTGCGTGACGTCGTTCAACAAGCGGGAGAATACACGCACCTCGGTTCCCGAGCGGTGGGCCTGGATGCGGGCGCCATCGAGCTTGATCTCGAGCGCCGCTCGACCCAGCTGGGCGATCGCCAGCGATACATCTTCGGCCGTTTGCGCCAGCATCGGCTGGACCGGGCGAAACAGCTGGATGGCGAACTGGTCGAGTCCTGTGGCTCCATCGGTGAGCGCGGCGCGCGCCACGAGCCCCAAGTCGCCCGCCAGCATCGTGGCGCGGCGCACGCGCGCCGCTTCGACTCCCGCGGCGCGCGCGACCGCCTCGATCATGATGCCCTCGAGCGCGCCCTGGCGCACTTCGCCGGTGATGAGTCGAAACAGGAATTCCTGTTCGTCTTGTGTCGCTCGTTCGAACAACTCCCGCAGTGCCGTCGCGCGCAGTTTCGCGGAGCCTTTGCCTGAAGCGCCCTCGAGACGAACGAGCACGGCATCGACATCGGCGAGAGTGAGCGTGGATTCTTTGGCAGCGGCGGCGGACGACACACGCTGGAGCAGGCTGTACCCAACACCGATCTTCGTTTGTCGTAAGGTTCCTGTAAGGAAGGCGATCGCCGTTTCGATTTCGAACGCCCCGGCGCCGCGCAGCAACTCCCCCAGCCGCTCGATCTTGGCGAGTCGACTGGACGTCTTGGCCACCTCACTCGACGTGGTGACGATTCGCTGCAACAACATTCCATCACTCCCTGTCGCGTCCTGCATCTCGCGTGTCGCAAATACAGCCTAACAGCCGCCACGCCCGAGTCACACGTTATCCGCTCCTTGTTGCCGTGTGAACTCGCAACCACTCGGGGGTCTTCTCATGAAACGGCTGAGCGTCATCGGAGCGACGGCCGTCGCGCTCGCGGCGGTGGGTTGTTCGCAAGACCGCCCTACGGAGCAGGTCGGCTCGTTGCCTCCCGTTTCCGCAGCACTGACATCCAGCTCGAACAGTTGCCAGCAGAATACCCACCCTGGCGGCACGATCGTCGACAAGATCGTGACCCCGCCGGCGTGGGCCATGGCGGTGCGGGACGACGGCCTCGCCTACTTCACGGAGGCATACAACGCCGGTGTCGGCATCACGAGCACACGAACGAAGACGCTCGACGGCTTCATCCCCACGGGACAGGCACCGACCGGCGTCGCCTTCTCGCCCGACGGGGCAACAGCCTACGTCGCCAATCAGCTGTCGGAGAATATCTCGGTCATCAACGTCGCCACGTCCCAGGTGGTGGCGACGATCTCGACCGGGTTCGCGGACCCGTTCGCCGTGCAGGTGTCGCCCGACGGGTCGCGTCTGTTCATCGGGACCAACGGCACCGCGGTGCTCATCGTCGACACTGGAACGAATCAGATCATCCAGAGCGTCGATGTCGGCGCGGCGCCCAATGCCTTCGTCGTGGCACCGGATAACCGCATCATCTACGTCTCCGCATTCGTCGGCGGCACCGTGACCGAGCTCGACATGTTCACCGGCTCGGTGCTGCGGACGTTCTCGATCGGCGGAACGCCGCAAGGGCTGGCGATCACCCGCAAGGGCGACCGCCTCTATGTCGCCAACGAAGCTGGCTTCCTGACCGAGATCACACTGCAGACCGGCGCCATCACGGCTACGATGACGCTCGCGGGCGGCGGTTTCGGTGTGGGCACCACCGCCGACGATAACCAGGCGTGGGTGACCATCCCCTCCCAAGGCAAAGTCCAGATCTTTGGACTGCAGAATCACAAGCTGAGCCAGGGCCTCACCGTTGGCGGCAACCCACGACGCTTGGGTTTCAGCCAGCATGGTGCCATCGGGGCGATCGCGAACCTGGATGGCTTCGTGACGTTTGTGCGCTAGATCACACTCGGCGAATAGGTCGAAGACGCGGGGCACGGCGACAGCCGTGTCCCGCGTTGTTTCATTCCATTGCATCGCACCGGCTTACGCGTTACTGACGCGTGACGTCGTGTCCGCTTGAGAGTCCGTATTAACAAACGCGACACCCGAGGCGTCGAACCTGCCACCACCAACACAGGGCCGTTGTGTCTCGCTTCGAGAATCTTGGGGATGTGGTAGCAGCGCGGTCGGTGTCCAACCCCCTGGCCCCGGCGTGTCTCGCTGCCCATCCCCGACGTTTGGTCCGACACGAAGCCCGAAATTCGTCTCCCCTCTCCCGAAGAGCCTGCCCCGAGCGGAGCGAGGGGGAGAGGGGATCAAGGGGTGAAGACTAACGGAGCAGAAGAAGAGGGGAAGAAGACTCTTACCAGGAGCCAGTCGTCATGAATGGTCTACGCAGACTTGGCGGGTTCACCACCCTGGCAGTCGCCGGCGCATTGTTCGGCACGGCGTGTAGCAACAACACCGGCCCGGCGTCGGTGTCGCTGACGAGCGCACAGGCGGACAGTCTGAGCGCCGTCGTCGCGACCGACGTGCAGTCGGAATTCGATTTCTCGACCGCGAACGGCTCGGGCGCCGTCGGCCCGGGCGCTCCGGCCCTCACCCCGCCGCCGGCATGTGTCTCGCGCACACCCGCCTCACCCGCGAACTCCGACGGCGACCCGGTGCCCGACTCGGCGCGCCTGACGTTCAACGACTGCGTCGTCAACTACCCGCTGGGCGGCTCGGACACGGTGCGCGGCACGATCGACGTGCTCGATCCCACCCCGTCGACGACCGACCACGCCTGGAAGCACATTTTCACCGACTTCACCCGTATTCATGTCGGCCCGCTCGGTCGCCAGTGGTCGTGGGTGCTCAATGGTGCGCGCCAGATCATCGGCGATTCGGCCCAGCTCGCCTTTACGTCAACCAACGTCAGTACCACCTACACTTGGCCCAACGGCGCCTCGGCCAACCACACGCGCAGTTGGAGCATCACGTTCACGGCCGATACCGCGGGACAGATCCAACCCGATCAGCCGCTGCCCTCGGGCTCGCTCTCGCTCGCCGGCAATTCGACCTGGACGCGTGGCCCCAACACGTGGAACCTCGTCGCCTCGACCACCACGCCGCTACACTACAACAAGACCTGCACGGTGCGGCCGATGATCGACTCCGGCACGCTCAAGTTCGTGGCGACGCGCAACAGCCTGACGACGAATGTGACGATTCAGTTCACGGCCTGCGGGACGTATACCGTGACGAGGTCGTAGTACCTCTCCGCCGCAGAGGTCGGTAGAAGACGGTAGTAGGCGGGAGAGGTAGTCCGGCTCGACGATCCAAGGCGTCGAGCCGGCGCTGTTTTAGAGCTTCTTCTGGGCCGGGTAGAGCAGTGCGGCGACCTGATCGGAGATGAGGTCGGAGAACTGCAGGAAGTGCTTCTCGCAAAAGCGCGCCACAAAGACGATTTCGTTGTCGCGGTGCATCGTCACGACCGTGATCACCTGGTCTTTCCCCGCGTCTCCTTCGCTCGGTGCGAGCGTGGGGGTATCGGAGAAATTGCAGTGATCGCATGTCCCCAGCTGAGCAGCAGCGCCAGTCCAAATCCGAATCACTCTCGACCTCGAAGCTCGTGCTTCCCGAACGGCAACGGTGCACGGGCTTCAAGCACGTCTCGTGCCGAAGCGTGCGGACGAGGAAGAGCGCCCAAGACAACGATTTGCGATCGTGTGATTCGGCTCACGTGATTGCAAACTGACTGATCGGGCGGAGACTGCTAATCGTGCCTCCTCTCCCGAAGGGAGAGGGGGCCAGGGGGTGAGGACGATACGAGCGACCGAAAGAGGGAGAGTCTGTTTAGGGACTCATGATGTCCGCGTACTCACTCTTCTGATCCCGCAGCCAGTTGAGCACCACTTCCCAGTACTCGATGCTGCGATCGACGTCTTTGGCGGCGGAGGTGTCGGCGACTCGGCGCCGCAGATCGTGCAGGTCGGCGATGGCATAGCGCAGCAGGGAGACGAGCAGTACCCGTTCGACCCGCAGGCCCTTGGGCACGCGACCGCCGTCCTCGCGCTCCAGCAGCGCGTCGATGTCATGGAACAGATGGTCGCCGATGCGGTCCACGGACACTCCGAGCCCGTCCCGTGGTAGTGTGAGGCAAGTACGGTGCCAATGGAAAAAGACGGTAGGGGACGCTAAGGGGCGGTAGGAGACGTAAGAAGTGATGACGAATCGTGTTGCAGATCCTCCGCAGTTAGTGGAGCGGCGCACCACCCCCTACCGTCGCCTACCGCCCCCTACTGCCTTCAGTCACGATCCGCCCCCCTGGGCACCAAAAAGTAGCCCACAAGCAGGACGTAGAGGGCGAAACTGAGGTACGGCACAACGAACGACGCGAGCGCTGCGAGGGTGTAGGTCGCCCACGCAATTCGGTAAGCAACGACGGTCTCGTGAATCGTCTTGTCGCTGACGTGCGACTCGAAGCGGCGCGCGGCAACGAGGTGCCGCAGCAACAGGTTGTACGCCGTCGACGTGCCGAACAGCGTCAGGCCGTACAGCAGCTCCGCCGACCGCAGTCCTGGATACGCCCCCAAGACCGATGTCGCGAACGGAATGAAGACGGTGGCGGCGAGGAGGGCGAGGTTCAAGAAGACGGTCGTGCGATCGACCGTCCGCACCAACCGGAACAGGGCGTGATGGTTCTGCCACATGAGTCCGATGACGGCGAAGCTCAGAACGTAAGCAAGGACCCTGGGCCAGAGAGTGACGAGGGAGCGGGCGAGCTCGGGGTCGGTGGGCGGGTGCCGAAACTCCGGCAAGGCGATCCCGAGTATCAACAGTGTGATGGCAAATGCGAACACGGCGTCCGAGAACGACTCGAAGCGCGCCTTGTTCAACGGCCGCCCAGTGGTATCAGCGCGCCTTCGTGCTCGAGCAGCCAGCGTTTGCGTTCGATCCCGCCGCCGAACCCCGTCAATTCTCCCCGCGACCCGACGACGCGGTGACAGGGGACGATGATGGGGATCGGGTTGGCCCCGTTGGCGGCGCCGACAGCTCGGGACGCTTTGGGTTCGCCGAGGCGGCGGGCGAGCTCACCGTAGCTCGTGGTAACGCCGTAAGGGATCGTGCGGAGCAACTGCCACACGTTGAGCTGAAAAGCAGTCCCGCTGGGTTCCAGCGGCAGATCGAACGTGGTCCGCATTCCGGCGAAATACTCCTTCAGCTGCTCTTCAGTCCAGTCCAGCACCTCCTGAGTTGGGGGTGAGGACACGACAGGAGAAGGGGACAAGGGGTGAGGACTGAAATAAACCCCTGTCAGTCCGGTCTCCGAAGCGGTGAGAACGAGGTTCCCGACCGGGCTCGAAATCGTCCGCTGTGCTTCAGCCATGGAAGTAATCTAGCCCGGTGGTGTAGGTTGTTCTCGGGACTCACACCGGGAGCAGTCGTGAGATTCACGTGCCCCATCATCCTCGTGCTCGCCGTTATCGGCTGTTCGTCGCACGGACCGCCGACGCATCGCGTCCTCGTCCCCCCCGCCCTCGATCTCAAACCGTACGGTACGGTCGGGCTCGTCACGTTCACCGTCGAGGGGGCCAAAGGAAATCTCGGAGACTTCACGACGCGGCAGTTCGAGGAGTACATGCTGGCAGCGCAGAAGGGAATCGAAGTCCAGGAATTCGCCGTGGGAGACTCCGCCGCCGCGCTCGGCGGCGCGCGCGGCGTCCCCGTCGTCTTCACCGGCCACCTCAAGGTGTCCAGCGTCAAGCCGCACGGTGGACTGGTCGGCGTCATCACCGCCCATGTGGAAGCGCTCGTCTCAGCCGAGCTCGCCGTGGAGTTGCGCAACACCAAGACCGGTGGTGTGGTGTGGCGCTCGAGTGCCCAGGCGACCGAGAAGGTCGGCGAGCTGACGATCGTGGGCGGGATCCCCGAGTTTTCCGCGCGCGACCCCAAAGATGCGTACGGACACCTCGTCAACGACCTGGTCTACGATGTGACGTGGGACATGCGGTCGACGTGGGTTACACAATAAAGGACGGTAGTCGCGGTAGGAGATGGTAGGGATCAACCATACCGCCTCCTACCGTCTCCTACCGTCTCCTACCGTCTCCTACCGCCCGGTCTGCGGCGCGTCCTTCGGATTCACGTACGTCAACGCGAACGGCCCCATCGCGTGCACCTGCACGATGGTGTGGCCGCGGGCGACGGCGAAGTGATGCATGTTCGCCCCCGCCGTAATGAATCCCCCTGCCGCCAACGCCACCGTCTTCGACAGGTCGATTGAGTCGCCCATCCCTACGAGGAACGTCCCGCTGATCACCGTGACGTGCTCATCAGTGGGATGGAAATGCGCCGGGAAGCGGTAGCCGTCGGGGAAATCGAGCCGTACGGTGAACAGGTCGGTCTTGCCCGGGTCACCCTGCAGCACCGCCATCTTGGCTCCCGCGGGAAACACCGCCGGCGCTGGACCCCAGGTGATCGTGGGGGCCTGGGCGTGAGCGGCGACGGGGAGCGCGAGCGCCGCCAGCGCCGCGAGCACGAATCCATGACGCGTCGTGAAGCTCGACATAGACACCTCTCGAATGGGTCGGTGAGGGGGACACCTGAATGCGTGCACAGTAGCGCTGGAAGGTGCGAGCGCGCTTCGCCCGGGAGAGCCACAGCGGATTGGATGAACGGATGGCCCATTTGGGCCATCACGTCCAACGACCCATAACTCACGACGCCTTTGGCCTTATAGCAACCCGTGCTGCGCCGCGTACGCGACCGCGGCCGCCCGCGACGGCAGACCCAATCGCGTCAGCAGGTTGGCGACGTGCCGCTTGACGGTGTGATCGCTGAGCCGCAGCCGCACGGCGATCTCCGGATTGCTGAGGCCCTGCGCCACGAGACGGAGAATCTCGATTTGACGCGCCGTCAGCTCCGGTTTCCCGGCCGCTCGCGATGACTCGGCGAGCTGCGTGAGCAGCTCGGTGGCACGCGTCGCATCGCGCGCGGCGCCCAGCGACAGGAATGTCTCCAGCGCACGGCGCCCTTCCCGCTCCGCGCCGGCGCGCTGTCCCTGCTGTGCCAGCGCGAGGGACAGCCCCAGTCGCACGCGCGCCAGCTCGAACGGTGCGCCCGTCCGCTCCGCCAACACCACTGCCTCTTCGTAGCGATTCGCCGCTCCCAGGGCGTCGCCGCGTTGTCGCAGCAAATCGCCTTCCGCGGCGGCCGCCGAGAGCGCCAACGGCGCGGTGCCCAGCAGCTGCGCGATATCGCGCAGCTCTTCCCGGGCGCGCTCCGCCGCGGCCCATTGCTCGAGGGCGCCGTGGGCGCGCACCGCCAGCTCCAGGGCGTCGGCCCGGAGTGTCGGCTCCGCCGCCCCCGTCTGGACGAGGAAGCGATCGACATCGGCTGCGGCGCCGGCGGCGTCGCCTCGCTCCAGCGCCAGCGCCACCTGCCCCAGGCGCGCGATCGGCTGCGCCCCCGCCTGGTCGAACAGTCTCGCAGCCTCCTCCAGCCGCCCCTGGCGCAGTCGCAGCTCGCCCAGGCGCGCGAAGGCCTGGCCGATGAGCGGCGGGCGCGATTGCTCGAAATCCCGCACCGCCTCGGCGAGCTCCGTTTCGGCCTCGGCCCACGCCCCGCGCCAGAGCAGCACGCCGGCGTATTGCACGCGACAAATCGCCGACAGCGGTCGGAACCGCCAGCGCCTGGTGAACTCCTGCACCCGCGCGCACCACTGGGCGGCGCGATCGAAGTCGCGCACCCGCTCGCACGCGAAGATCTGCCAGCAACACACCACGCCGACGGTGTGCAGCTCCTTGACTTCACCGCCCGTCGCCGCCGCCGTGGCTTCATCGAGACACCGCATCCCCGCGGCGACGTCTCCCGCGCTCACCCGCGCCAGACCTTCGAGCGCCAGGCCGGTGAACTCGAGCCCGCGGTCACCGGTCGCTCGCCCGAGCTCCGCGGCCTGCACGCCGCTGGCCTGCGCCGCCGCGGGATCGTGCCCGCGGAACAGCGCCACCTCCCCCTCACGCAGCAGCAGCCAGCCGAATTCCGCGCTCGATTCGTGGCCTGCGAGGAGCCGGCGCGCACGCTCCAGCCATCCGGACGCCACCGCCGAGTCGCCGCGGATCGCGAGGTTGTCCCAGACGAGCCACAGCGCCACGCGCGCCGCCCCCTTGGCGTCGCCCCCGTCCCGGTACAGCGCGTACGCCCGTTCGCGCGCACGGAACGTCTGCTCGTGGTCGTCGAGCCACCAGGAGGCGAGGCCCAGCTGCTCCAACGCCTGAGGGGTCTCCGCTGCCTCGAGACTCGCGTTGAATGCCGTCCGGGCCTCCTGCCACGCGCCCCGTTCGAGCGCCTCGAGCCCAGCGGCCAACGGATTGGTGGATGCCATCGGCTCGATAACTTAGCCCAGGCTTCCCTCACGAGGCGATTCGTTCTAGTGTGGGGGTCGATGGCTAGGGGGTGGTCGTGGGCTCGGAGCGCGGGGCTCATCGCGCTACTGGTGGTCTACACGGCCGCCGGAAAGCTTGGCCTGCACTGGGGCATCGTGAACCCCAGCGCCTCGCCGATCTGGGCTCCCACCGGGATCGCCCTGGCGGCCTTCGTCCTGTATGAGGACCAGGTGTGGCCCGCCATTTTCCTCGGCGCGTTCCTCTATAACTACACGACTGCCGGCTCGTTTCTTACCTCGCTTGGCGTCGCACTCGGCAACACCCTCGAAGGGGCCATCGGCGCGAACCTGGTGCGCCGCTGGGCCAACGGACCCCATGCGTTCGAAGGCAGCCGCGACGTCGTCCGCTTCGTCGTGCTCGGCGGCATTCTCGCCACAACAGTCTCCCCGATCGTCGGCGTCACGACCCTGGCGCTCGGCGGCTTCGTCAAATGGACCGACTACGCCGCCGTCTGGGTGACGTGGTGGCTGGGCGACGCCGCCGGCGCGCTGCTGGTAGCTCCACCGATCATCCTCTGGGCGCTGCGGCCCCGCGTACGCTGGGCATCGGTCCGCGTGGTGGAGATCGTGGCATTGTTCACGGCGTTGGTCCTGCTGTCGGCGCTCGCGTTCGGCCCACTGGGTGGACCGTCGCTCGGATTCCTGTGCCTCCCCGTCCTGATCTGGTCGGCAATGCGGTTCGGTCCGCGGCTCGCGTCCACCGCGGTGGCCGTCGTCTCTGTCGTCGGCCTCGTACAGACGGCGGCGACGATCGACGCGCTCGCTCCCGACGAGCGCAACAAGCAGCTGTTGCTCCTCCAGGTGTTCATGGCCGTCACGGCGATCACGATCCTGGTCCTGGCAGGCATCGTGCACGAGCGGCGCCGCGGCGAGGCGCAGCTGCGCGAGCTCGCGATTACCGACGCCCTGACGGGGCTGGCCAATTACCGGCAGATGATCGCGATTCTCGAATCGGAGATGAAGCGGTACCTGCGCACCGGGCGGTCGTTCTCGCTGCTGTTTTTCGATCTCGACGGTCTCAAGGCGATCAATGACCACCATGGCCACCTCGTGGGCAGCCGGGCGCTGTGCCGGCTCGCCGACGCCTTGCGCAGCACCTGCCGCGCCATCGACACCCCGGCGCGCTACGGCGGCGACGAGTTCGCCCTGATCCTGCCGGAAACAGACGAGCCGGAAGCGCTGCGTGTCGCGCAGCGATCGTGCGCCCACCTCGCCGCCGACGCGGAGCACCCGGCGCTGACGGCCAGTGTCGGCCTCGCGGTGTTCCCACGCGACGGCGACTCCGTCGAGCGCATCATCGGCACCGCCGACCGGGCGCTGTACGCGATGAAGCAATCGCGCGGATGACCCCGGCCCGGTTTCGCGCGCTGGTCGGGCGGCTGGAGCAGAAAGCCGCGCGGGCCCCGGGCGCCTACCGCGCGCAGGTCGCCATCCTCGCCGTGGTCGGCTACGCCTACCTCTTCACCATTCTCGCGGTGTTGCTGGCGGCCGCGGTCGGCCTCGTCCTCGTCGGCCGGTTCGTCGTCGTGAAGCTCCTGATTCCGCTCGTGATCCTGATCTACGCCGTGCTGCGGGCGCTCTGGGTCAGCGTGCCGGCGCCGCAGGGCGAACGCATATCGCGGTTCGACGCCCCGCGCCTGCACGAGCTGGTGCGGCGTGTACGACGGACCGTCGCGGCGCCGCGCGTCCACGTGATTCAATCGATTCCCCAGCTCAACGCCGCGGTAGTGCAGGTGCCGCGCCTCGGAGTCTTCGGGTGGTATCGCAATTATCTGCTGATCGGGCTGCCGCTGCTCCAGGCATTGTCTCCAGAGGAGTGGCAGGCGGTACTGGCGCACGAGCTCGGGCATCTCTCCGGCCGTCACGGCATGCTCGGCGCATGGATCTACCGTGTGCGGGAGACCTGGGGGCGGCTGGGGCAGACTATCCAGACCAGAAAGAGCGCGCTCGGCGGCCTGCTGTTCGGCAAGTTCTTCGATGTGTACGCCCCGTATTTCATGGCGTACTCGTTCGTGTTGGCGCGCGGGCACGAGTACGAGGCCGATCAGGCCGCAGCCGAGCTGGCGGGAGCGGAGACCGCGCGCCGCGCCCTGCTGCGCCTCGAGATGGCGGACCGCGTGTCGCAGGAATTCTGGGGCCAGATGAAA
>DATFTG010000257.1:0-10608 GCA_035262265.1 Gemmatimonadales bacterium | reverse complement strand
GCTCCGGCGCCGGATGCGCGCCGCGCCGTCAGTACGCGGCTCGAGGTCTCCTCCCTGAACGCCCCGGTCGGCGAGCGGATACTCGTCGTCGTACGCCTGGCGCAATCGTCGTCCCTCGATCGGGTCGCCGGTGTCCAGGGCGCCATCCATTTCGATCCCGCCCGCCTCCAATTCGTGGGGCAGATGCCCGCGCCGCCGACTCTCGTCATGGTCAGCGACGCAAGAGCCGGCCAGGGGTCACTCCGGGTGCTCTGCGTGAACGCGCGCGGCCTGCCCGATCGGATGGCGATGCTCGCGTTTCAGGTCTTGGCGCCGAGTTACCTGCGCGCGCTGCGCTTCGAAGGGTCGCAGGCGGTGACCCAGAGGCTGCAATCCGCGGCGCTCTCGACCAGTCCCGAAGTTGGCCGAGTCCGTGACACGATTCCCCTGCCCTCCGCGGACGCGGCGCGTCGCCTCGGCGTGCGGGAATGGGACGAGCTGCTGGCGCCAGGACTCACTCACGCGGCGCTGACTCCCGGCCAGATCGTACCGGGCTTGCGCTACGGCGACGTGACACTCGACGGCGCGATCAACGTCCTCGATGTCGTGATGGATGCCAATGTCGCCGTTGGCATGGCCGACCTGCTGGTGAATCCGTCTGTGGACGTCGTGATCGCCGGCAACGTGGCTCCCTTCAACCTGCCGGGACTGGGTGAGGTCGGTGACGCGTCCCCGCCGGGGCGCAATGCCGATGGGACCTTCACGATCGATGTTCTCGACGTGGTGGCGATCTCGAACGAAGCGGTGGGCGTCAACCAGCCGGTGGTGGGGGAAGCGATTCCTGGCCGCGTCGCGCCTCCAACGGCGCGTGCGGTGGTCGCGGACACGGTGCGCGCCGATCGCACCTTCTTCCACGACACCGTCTATGAGCTGCGCGGGACGGTGATCGTCCCCGGAAGCGTGACGCTCACGATCGAAGCCGGAACGCAGGTCGAAGGGGATGTCGCGACGCGCGGCGCATTGGCCGTCCAGCGGGGCGGTCGGCTGCGCGCCGTAGGCACGCGGCTGCAGCCGGTCGTGTTCACGTGCACTGCCGCTGCCAAGTCGCCGGGGTGCTGGGGAGGAATCATTCTCAACGGGGCCTCCCTCCTCAACAATGGCTCGGGCACTACCGGCATTGACATCGGGTGTCCCGAGAAAGTCGCGCCCGGAAACGCCGGGACGTACGGCGGCTGCCGCGTCCAGGACACGAGCGGAACGTTGCGCTACGTCCGTATTGAGTACGGCGGCATGATGCCACCCGGTGGGTCGGCCACGGCGGGGCTGTCACTCCTGGGGGTCGGAACCGGCACAGTGATCGATTCGATTCAGGTGCACGGGTCGGGAGGCGATGGGGTGTTCCTGTCCGGTGGCACCGCCGATCTGCGCGATGTGTTCATCACCGGCAGTACCGCGGCCGGTGTGCGCTGGGATGACGGCTGGGTGGGGCGGGTCCAGTTCCTTGCGGTGCTGGAGTCGGGGGGGCCTGCGCTCAGCGGCTCCAACTCGCTGCCCGACTCGAACGCGGGACCGCGGTCGCATCCCAGGATCTTCAATGCGACCATGGCCGGCACGGCGCAGGGCGGCGGTGGCGGAGTTCTGCTCGAGCATGGCACCGCCCTCACCCTGGGGGACGCCATCGTGCTGCAGTCCGGTGTGGGACTGGATGTCAACGGCGACGCGAGCTGCGCGCAGGCGGCAGCGCTGACGATCGACATCAGCTCGAGCATCTTCTTCGGAGGCACGCCCGACTTTTCCACTGATGCCGACTGCCTGGACGAGGCGGCCTATGCCACAGATCCTGCGCGGGCTAACGCCGTGTCCGATCCACTCCTGATCGCGCCGCTGAATACTCTCACGCCCGATCTGCGGCCCCGGTCGGGGGCGCCGGCGTCCCTTGGAGGGGTCAGCGCCCCGCCGGACGGTTTCTTCATGACCGGGGTGCCCTATATCGGCGCGGTGGAGCCTGCGAATGGCGCTGGGTCCAACATCCCGTGGTACGCAGGGTGGACCCGGGGGTGGTCGGGCACACCCTAGCCGCTTTCCGGCCAACCGAGCGCACGGCGGTCCGCCCAGGGGTGAGGACTGACGAGATCTTGACAATCCGCTGTAGTTTGATGATCGTCAAATCATCTCGATGAAGACTACAGCACCGCATCCCCTGCCCACCAGGCAGTTCGAGCTGGTGGCGAAGGCGCTTTCCGATCCGCGCCGAGTATCGCTGCTCGAAGCGATCGGCTCGGAACGCGAATTCCCGTGCCAACGGCTGTGTCACATTTTTCCCGTTTCAAAGGGCACCATCTCGCACCATATGAAGGAGTTGCTGAGGGCAGGCCTGATCCGCTCCCGCCGCGACGGCCAATACAAGTACTTCGAGGTCGACCGCGATACGATCACCGCCTACACCGAAGAGCTGAAACGCCGTATGGGTGCGTAGCGTAGAGGCAACCGCAACCCGCAGGAACCTTTTTTTTGGCCTCAATTGTTCGATTGTTGTAAAACTGTTGCACGTAGCCGTCCGCCTGAGTCGATTTCTGGCCTTGCCGTTCGTCAAGTAGCAGATGCTCGTGCTGAACATTCTGAACTGAGGAGATCACGCCATGCGCAGTACCGGATCGCTCGTCCTGTTGCTGGCCATCGCGCTCACCGCGGGCGGCTTGGTGGCCTGGAAACACAATTCAATAAAGAAATCCGACGCGGCCGCGGCGCATCAGCCCGAGCCCGTCGCGTCGATTACCATGGCCGTCGCGAAGCAGCAGAGCTACCGCCCCACGACCACCGCGATCGGCACCATCCTGGCGCTCAATTCGATCACGTTGCGCAATGAGCTGTCGGGAACGGTGCGCCGCGTGGCGCTCGTCCCCGGCCAGGTGGTGGAAGCGGGGACCGTCCTTGTCGGGCTCGACGTCTCCGTTGAAGAGGCCGAGCTCGCCGCCGAGAAGGCGCAAGCCGACCTCGCCGAAACGACGCTCGCCCGGGTGCAGCGCATGCTCGACGCGCAGGCCGCGTCGCAGGAAGAGCTCGATCAGGCGCGCGCCGCCCGCGACGTCGCGCTCGCCCAGATGAACCGTACCAGGGCGATCATCGCCCGCAAGACGATCCGCGCGCCGTTCCGGGCCCGTGTCGGGATCTCCGACATCCACCCCGGTCAGTACCTGAACGAGGGTACCGAGATCACGACGCTGCAGGGCGTCGATGCGGCGGCGAACGTCGATTTCAACGTCTCCCAGGACGTCGCCGCGGCGCTGCGTCCCGGCGAGGCGATCACGATCTCCTCCGCCGAAGACGCCCGCGCGATTGCCGCGAAGATCGTGGCGGTCGATGCGCGCATCGATCCCACGACCCGCAACGCGATGGTGCGCGCCCGCATCACGAGCCGCGCCCCGGCGCCCGGCTCCTCGGTGCGCGTCGAGGTTCCGGAAGGTCCGGTGCAGAGCGTCGTCTCGATTCCCGTCAGCGCGCTGCGCAAGGGACCGGGCGGCGATCACGTGTTCCTGATTCTCCCGGACTCCGCCGGCAGGACCCGCGCCCACGATCAGCCGGTGCAGAGCGGCCCCGTGATCGCCGACGACGTGGTGATCCTCTCCGGCCTGAAGCCGGGCCAGCAGGTGGCCACATCCGGATCGTTCAAGCTGTTCGAGTCCATGTTGGTCGCGGCCGATACGTCCCGTAACCGTTAACCGGAATCCGTCCATGCGTTCAGTGACCGATACATTCATCCGGCACCCCGTCCTCGCGGCGGTCGTCAACCTCGCCATCCTGCTCATCGGGTGGCGGGCGATCAGCACGCTGCCGGTGCAGCAGTATCCCAAGATCGAGAGCTCGCAGGTGGTGATCACGACGGTCTATTACGGCGCGTCCGCCGAGACCGTGCGCGGCTTCCTCACCACGCCGATCGAGCACGCGGTCGCGGCGATCTCGGGCGTCGATTACCTCGAGTCCTCGAGCCGCGCCGGTGTCAGCACGATCACCGTGCACCTGAAGCTCAACCACAACAGCACCGCGGCGCTGGCCGAGGTCACCGCTCGGCTGCAGCAGGTACGCGCCGAGCTGCCGACCGAGGCGCAGCCGCCGGTGGTCGAAGTGCAGCGGGCCGACCGGCCGTACGCGTCGTTCTACCTCAGCTTCACTTCGAACCAGCGCGACATCCCGGCGCTGACCGACTGGCTCACCCGCAACATGCAGCCGCAGCTGTCGACGCTGTCGGGCGTGCAACGGGTGGACGTGGTGGGCGGCCGGCCGATCGCGATGCGCATCTGGATCGACCCCGACAAGCTCGCGGCCTTGAACCTCGCCCCGGGCGACGTGTGGGCCGCGCTGCAACGCAACAACTATCTCGCGGCGGTGGGTCAGACGAAGGGCGACCTGGTGCAGGTCAACCTCCTCGCGAACACCGACCTGCGGACGCCGGAAGAGTTCAAGAACCTCGTAGTCTCCGAGCGCAACGGGGCGATCGTACGCCTGTCCGATGTCGCTCGGGTCGAGCTGGGCGCCGAGGAAGCCGATTTCATCACGAAGTTCAACGACAAGGAAGCGGTCTACCTCGGCGTCTGGCCCGTCGTGGGCAGCAACGAAATCGAAGTGGCGACCCGGCTGCACAACGAAATGGCGCGCATCCGGCCGACGCTGCCGAAAGACATCGACATGCAGCTGGCCTACGACGCCACGGTCTTCATGACGGACGCGCTGCACGAGATCGCGAAGACGTTGATCGAGACGATCCTCATCGTCGCCCTGGTCGTGTTCCTGTTCATGGGCTCGATCCGCACCGCCCTCGTGCCGCTCGTGGCGATGCCGGTGTCGCTCGTCGGCGCCACGGTCGTGATGTGGGCGTTCGGCTTCTCGCTCAACCTCCTCACCATCCTCGCCATCGTGCTGTCGGTGGGTCTGGTCGTGGACGACGCGATCGTCGTGGTCGAAAACGTCGAGCGCCACGTGCGCGAGGGGAAATCGCGCCTCCAGGCGGCGCTGATCGGCGCCCGCGAGCTCCTCGGGCCGATCATCGCGATGACGATCACCCTCGCGGCGGTGTACACGCCGATCGGGTTCCAGGGCGGCCTCACCGGCTCCCTGTTCCTCGAGTTCGCGATCACCCTCGCCGCCGCGGTGGTGGTGTCGGGCATCGTGGCGATCACGCTGTCGCCGGTGATGAGCTCGCGCTTCGTCAATGAGAAAGGACACGAAGGGCGGCTGTCCACACTGGTGCATCGGGGCTTCGAGGTGGTGCGCAGCCGCTACGCGCGGCTGCTCGACGGCGCGCTGCAGATGCGCTGGGGCATCGTCGCGGCCGCCATCATCGTCATGATCGCGGCGGTCCCGCTGTACAACTACTCGCGGCGCGAGCTGGCGCCGATCGAGGACCAGAGCCACATCAGCCTGTTCATGCAGGCGCCGCCCGACGCGTCGCTCGCGGCGACCAACAAGGCCTCGCTCCAGGTCGTGAACGCGATCCGGTCGTTCCCCGAGGCGAAGTTCATGTGGTCGCTCACCGCCTCGTGGGGCGGGTTCGGCGGCATGGTGGCCAAGAACTTCAAGGAACGCTCGCGCACGACCGAGCAGCTGTACGGCCAGGTCTACTACGCGGTCTCGCAGGTGCCGGGGTTGCAGGTGTTCCCGCGCCTCGACCCGCCGCTCCCCTCCCCCGGTCAGTACGACGTGGAGCTGGTGCTGGGCAGCGACCTGCCGCCCGAGCAGATGCTGCAGACGGTCGGCGCCGTGATGGCCGCCGGGTGGCGCAGCGGCAAGTTCCTGTACGTCGATACCGATTTGAAGATCGATCTCCCCGAAGCGCGCGTCGTCATCGACCGCGACCAGGTGGCCGATCTGGGACTCGACCTCGCGAGCGTCGGTCGCGAGCTCGGCACCCTGCTGGGCGGCGGCTACGTCAACCGCTTCAACTATTTCGACCGCAGCTACAAGGTCATTCCGCAGATCGGCGACGACCGCCGCGCGACGGTCGCGCCGTTGCTCGACCTCAAGATCAAGACGCCGAGTGGCCGGCTCGTGCCCGTGTCGACGTTCACGCACATCGAGTCGACGACGGCCCCGCGCACGCTCAACCGCTTCCAGCAACGCAACGCGGTGCGCGTGTTCGGCGGCGTGAAGCCCGGCGTCACGAAAGAAGAAGGGCTGCGCGTGCTGGAGCAGGCCGCTCAGGCCGCGGCGGGCCCGAGTGTCGGACTCGACTATGCCGGCGAGTCGCGGCAGATCCGCCTCGAGGGCTCGGCGTTGACCGTGACGCTCGGGTTCGCGGTGATCCTCATCTACCTGGTGCTGGCGGCGCAGTTCAAGAGCTTCCGCGATCCGCTCATCGTCTTGATCGGCTCCGTGCCGCTCGCGATCTCCGGGGCGCTGCTGTTCAGCTTCCTGAACCTCACCACGATCAACATCTACTCGCAGGTCGGGTTGATCACCCTGGTGGGACTGATCGCCAAGAACGGCATCCTGATCGTGCAGTTCGCCAATCAGCTCCAGCAGAAGGGCGTCGAGAAGCTGGCGGCGCTCAAGGAAGCGTCCCTCACTCGGCTGCGCCCCGTCCTGATGACGTCGGCGGCGACGGTCTTCGGCCACCTGCCGCTCGTGTTCGCGACGGGGCCGGGATCGGCGGCCCGTAACAGCATCGGCACGGTGCTGGTCGCCGGGATGACGGTGGGGACGCTGTTCACATTGTTCGTCGTTCCGGTCTTCTACTCACTCATCGCGGCCGAGCACAAGCCCAACCCGGTGGACGAGCTGGAAGCGGAGCGGCCGGTGCTGCAACCCGTGTTGGCACAGGAGGCGTCCCTTGCGTAAGGCCATCCTCTGGGGATTCGTGGCGCTGTACGGCTGCGCCGCGGCCCCTTCCTATAGATCCCCGTCGGTACCGCCGCCTGCTGCCTTCCGGGCGGTGGCGGACAGCACCGGGACTCCGGCGTACGTGGCTCCAGTAGCCGATGCATCGTCCTTACCCACGACCCGGAACGACTCCTCCACTACGCCGTCGGCCTACTGGGACCAGCTCAACGACACCACCCTCTCGCGGCTGCTGCACGAAGTGTCCCGCGGCAACCTCGATGTGCGGGCGGCGCGAGCGCGCGTGAGTGCGGCGAGCGCCGATCGGGTGCGCAGCCTGCTCGACCTGACTCCGTCGGCGACGGTGTCGGCCGCCTACTCCCGGCAGCGTTACGCCGTGGCGTCGTTCCCTGGTGCGTCGGGCGTCTTCCCCGACCAGAATGTCTGGAGCACCAGCGTCGATGCGTCGTGGGATCTCGACCTGTTCGGTCAGATCCGTCACAACGTCCAGGCGCAGGGCGCCTTCCAGGAGGTCGCGGAGGAGCAGCAACGCGACGTGGAGGTGACGCTCCAGGCGCAGCTCGCGAGCGCCTATTTCGAGCTGCGCGGCGCGCAGGAGCAGCTCCAGGTAGCGCGCCAGAACGCCGACAACCAGAAGAAGACGCTCGACCTGACTCAACAGCGCGCCAGCGCCGGCCGCGGCAGCGCGTTCGACACCGAGCGGGCGCAGGCGCAGCTCAGCTCGACGCTGGCGACGATTCCGGCGCGCGAGGCGCAAGTGGCGGCCGCGCAGTATCACATCGGTACGCTGGTGGGGCGCTCGCCCACGCTGGTCGCGCAGGAGCTCGATCAACCGGCGCCGATCCCCTCGCTCCCCGACGTCACCGCGATCGCCAATCCGGAGTCGGTCGTGCGGCGCCGGCCCGACGTCGCCACCGCTGAGCGCCAGGCCGCGGCGCAGGGCGCGCTCGTGGGCGCGGCGAAAGCCAGCTACCTGCCGCGCGTCACCATCGGCGGCAGCGCCGGCTATCTCGCTCCCGAGTTCAGCACCGTGGGCGATCGCTCGACCTACCGCTACGTCGTCGGACCGGTGATCACCTGGCCCGGGCTCAACCTCGGCCGCGTGAAGACCGAGGTGAACGCCGCGCAGGCGCGGGAGCAGGCCGCCCGCGCGCAGTACAGCCAGGCGGTGCTGGCCGCGGTCGAGGACGTGGAAACGACGCTGGCCCGCTATCGCGCCGCGCGCGAGCAGGTGGCGCGCCTCGAAGAGGCGAGTGCGGCGAGCTCGCGGGCGGCGGACCTGGCCCGGTTGCGCTACAGCGAAGGCGCGACCGACCTGCTCGCGGTGCTCGATGCGCAGCGCACCGAGCTCGACGCGCAGGACCGGCTGGCGCAGGGGCGCACTGCTGCGGCGACGGCCTATGCAGCGCTGTACCGGGCGCTGGGAGGACGGTAGTCCGCGACTGATAGTCGCGGCTCGGCTGCTGTCACTGAGAGTGACGACCTGTCGCTCTTAGCGACAGACAGCCGAGTCGCGGGTTTACCCGCGAAGAACGCTAGATTTGGCGGTGTATGCCCCGGCCGATCAACGTCGTCATCGACATCTCGCACCATCAGCAAACGGTCGATTTCACCAAGGTGGCGGCCGACGGGATCGTCGGTGTGATCCACAAAGCGTCCGAAGGCAGCCGCTTCGTCGACAAGAAATACAAGGAGCGGCGGCAGCAGGCGCTCGACGCCGGTCTGCTCTGGGGCGCCTACCATTTTGGTGTGGGCGGCGACGGCAAGGTTCAGGCGGACCACTTTCTCGAGTCGGCGGACCCGATCGACAGCACCCTCATCGTGCTGGACTACGAAGCGAACCGCGTCGGCCCGACGATGACGCTCGACCAGGCGCGCGAGTTCGTGACCCACCTCGATGCGCACCTCGACCGTTTCCCCGGCCTCTACTCCGGCAGCCTGATCAAGGAGCAGCTCGGTGACGCGCCGGCTCCCGACCCTGTGCTGTCGCAGTGCTTCCTCTGGATCGCCCAGTACGCAGGCCTCAAGCCGAGCAACATCCCCGACACTTTTCGGACCTGGACCCTGTGGCAGTACACCGACGGCGTTCACGGCAACGCGCCGCACACCGTACTGGGGATCGGGCAGTGCGATCGCGACATGTTCAACGGCAGCCTCGCGAATCTGAAGCGATTGTGGGGGGTAACAGGGTGACCCCTGAGGGAGGCTGCGATGCGCGGGAGAGCCGTCGTCCTGGGGACGATCGCTTTGGCGGCGTGTAAGGGTGGTGGTGGCGGTGGAGGCGGAGGAGGAGGTGGAGGGGGAGGGGGAGGTGGTGGTGGAGGCGGCGGGGAGCCCGGGGTCCGCGTCGTCGACATGGTACCCGTAACACTGTCAGGCGAAACCAATCAGGACGCCGAACCGTTCCTCGCGGTCCATCCCACGAACCGCGGCATCATGGTCGCCTCGGTGTTCACCCCGAACCCTGCCGGCTCGTCGAGCACCACCGCTCCCATTTTCGTCACGCAGGACACCGGCAGAACGTGGGCGCTGCGCGCCACTGTCCCGAGCGCCGTGACGACCGCCGACATGACCGAAGCGTTTGACGGCGGCAACGGAGATCTCTTCGCCGGCATCCTGCAATCGACGGGATCGCTCTCGCTTAACGAGCTCATCACTCACGATGCGCTCGCGACGAGCACGATGACGGTCCAGGCGTCGCGCAGCAACGTCGACCAGCCGTTTACCAGAGCGATCACCATCGGCGCTGCGGACCGCGTCTACATCGGGATGAACGACTTCAACGCGACGCCGTCCGACCGCACGGCGACCGTGGACGTTTCACTCAACGGCGGCGCGTCCTACACTTCGGCGCGCATCGAAGGCCGCGGTACCGGCTCGGCGGGGCAGAACGGTCCGTCGATACGGCCGTCGATCGCCGCCGACAAGACGGTCTACGTCGCCTACTTCGGCTGGCGCAGCTTCACGAACGGGATCGCCACGAGCGATGTCGTCGTCGTGCGCGACGACTCGGGCGCGACACGCAGCGCCAAGTTCAAAGACCTCACCGATCCCGGTGATCATCTCCCCGGCCGCATCGTCGCCAAGGGCGTCATGATTCCGTTCACGAATGCCTCGACCCTCGGCCAGGAGCGCATCGGGTCGACATTATCAATCGCCGTGGACCCCAACCACAGCGCGACGGTCTACCTCGCCTGGGCCGACCGCGTGGGAAACGGCGACATCTACACTATTCACGTGCGGCGCTCCACCGATCGCGGCGCGACGTGGAGCGGCGACCTGCGCACCGTCACCAACGCGACCAACGCCAGCCTGGCCGTGGCGGACAACGGCACCGTCGGCTTCCTCTATCAGCAGGTCACGGGGAGCGGGAGCACGAGCCGATGGGAAAACAAGTTCGAGCGCTCGAAGAACGGCTTCACGACCGACAGCGTGCTCGTGCTCGCGACGGCGCCGGCTGATTCCCCCACTCCCCAGTTCCTCCCCTACCTCGGCGACTACACCGGACTCGTGGCGGTGGGAGGGGAGTTCCGGGGTGTGTTCTCCGCCAGTAACACCCCCGATCGGAGCGCCTTTCCTCAAGGCGTCGTGTACCAGCGGGTGGCGGATTTCACCGCCCATACCCTGGGCGACGGCTCCGGCGGAACCGTCGCGGTGTCGATCGACCCCTTCTACTTCAGCGTCCCGGTGCTGCCATGAAACGACTCGGGCTACTGGGCCTGGTGGCCCTCATTCCCTCCCACGCCGCGTGCGCGCAGCAACCCGCGGTGGCGAGTGTGCGGCGCGCCAATATCGTAT
>DATFTG010000256.1:0-4031 GCA_035262265.1 Gemmatimonadales bacterium | reverse complement strand
AAACGCTGAGCGAGGGCCTCGCGCCGTCATGGTCACCCGCCCGACCGTCCTGATCGGCCTGGCAGCCGCCCTGTTCTCATCCTGCGCCCCGCGCAGCCCCCGCGGTCTCTCGCCCCGCGAGGGATACATCGCGGTCCAGGGTGGCCGGGTGTGGTACCGTATCGTGGGGAGCGGCACGCGCACGCCGCTGCTCGTGCTGCACGGCGGCCCGGGGGTGCCGAGCACGTATTTGAAGCCGCTCGCGGCGCTCACCGACCGGCGCCCGGTGGTGTTCTACGATCAGCTCGGCAGCGGGCACTCCGAGCACCCGGTCGATTCGGCGCTGTGGACGATGCAACGGTATCTCGCAGAGCTCGCCGAAGTGCGGCGGGTGCTCGGACTCACCGAGGTACACCTCTACGGCCACGGGTGGGGCTCGATGCTGGCGACAGACTACGTGCTGTCGCATCCGGTCGGAGTGAAGAGCCTGATCCTGGCAGGCCCGGCCCTCGACGTCCGTCACTACCGGCAGGATGACGACAGTCTCGTGGCGACGCTGCCTGGCTCCGTGCGCGGCGTCCTCGCCCGTCACGAGCGGGATGGGAGCTGCGCGACCCCTGACTACCAGGCCGCGATGGCAGTGTACTTCGAACGCTTCGTCGCCCTCCGACAGCCGTGGTCAGCCGATCTCGACAGCGCCGTCCGCGGAATCGATCAGACGTCGAGCCGGGCGCTGTGGGGGCCGTGTCGGACCGCCAGCGGTCCGCTCGCATCGTACGACCGCACCGCCCAGCTCGGTGAGATCACGGTGCCGACGCTGTTTCTCGTAGGGACCTACGATCCGGCGACCCCGGCGACGACCCGATTCTACCAGAGCCGGATCCCGGGCGCCGAGCTGGTGGTATTCGACTCTACTGGGCACCTGCCGATGCAGGACGCCCCGCAACGCTACGTGATGGCGATTGGCAGCTTCCTGGACAAGGCCGACTCGGTCGCCGCGCGCTAACGCCGGCGCCGCGTCGCCCCCGTCCGCCCCCGGATCGTCAGCGACGGCCGCTTCACTTCCGCCGCAGCCTGCTTCGGCTGCAGCGGCGCCACGGACGGCTCGAAACCGGGGATGATTTCGCGCGGGAACACCTGCCCCACCAGCTTCTCGATGTCGGCCATCATCAACCATTCGTCGGGAGACAGGAGCGTGAGCGCCAGCCCGCGCGCCCCCGCCCGCGCCGTGCGGCCGACGCGGTGGACGTAGGTCTCCGGATCGTTCGGCACGTCGTAGTTGACGACCATGCGGATCCCGTCCACGTCGATACCGCGCGCGGCGATGTCGGTGGCCACGAGGATTTCGGCGTTCCCTGAGCGGAACGCGTCGAGCGTGCGCGTGCGGTGGCTCTGGGCCTTGTCGCCGTGAATCGCATGGGCGTGAATCCCGGATCGCTTCAGGAAGGTCACCAGCTTGTCAGCGCCGTATTTGGTACGCGTGAAGATCAGCGTCTGTCCCGCCGGCTTCGCCTGCAGGATCGCCGCCAGCACGTCGCGCTTCTTCAGCTTGTCGGCGGCGACGATGACGTGCTCGATTCCCTCGGCGGTTTGCGCGCGGCGGCCGATCTCGACCGATGCATGGCCGGAGAGCGCGCTGCGCGCCAACGCATCGACATCCGGCGAGATGGTGGCCGAGAAGAGCAGCGTCTGCCGCTCCTCGGGAAGGGTCCGCAGGATCCGCTTTACGTCGGGCGCGAAGCCCATGTCGAGCATGCGGTCGGCCTCGTCCAGGACGAGGACCTCGAGATGCGAATAGCTCACGTGCCCGCGCTCCATGTGATCGAGCAAGCGGCCCGGCGTGGCGACGATGATGTCCACGCCGCGCGCCAGGGCCTTGGTCTGCGGCTCCATGCCGACGCCGCCATACACGGCCGCCGCGCTCACGGACAGGTGTCGCCCATACGTGCGCGCGCTCTGCAGCACCTGCTCGGCCAGCTCACGGGTGGGGACGAGAATCAGGGCCCGCAACGTATGGGCGCGCTTGTCTTTCGACAGCCGCTGCAGGATCGGCAACATGAACGCGGCGGTCTTGCCGGTACCGGTCTGGGCGGATCCGATGACATCGCGGCCGGCGAGGGCGAGGGGGATGGTTTCCTGCTGAATGGGGGTGGGGTGCTCGTATCCTTCTTCGAATACGGCACGAACGAGTTCGGGCACGAGGCCCAGTGAAGCGAAAGGCATGGTATTCCTTTACTACGTATGGAGAAAACCGTAAGGTCGAAGACGTATGGAACAGACGTACGAAGCTTCCGTACGTAGTTCACTCTACGCCTCTTCCCTACGCCTTCTCGGTTTTGCGAACCTGGGGATGAGCCTACAGATGTGAGGCCCGCTCCTGAGCGGGACCGTCCTTCGGAAGGATGCCAGCTCGCGGTTCTTGTACGGCGGGCGGAAGTCTAATGGGGAGATCTCGCAAATGGAAGCGATGGCATGAAACGGTAGGAGACGGTAGGGGATTACGTGCTCACCTCCTACCGTCTCCTACCGTCCCCTACCGTCCTGCAGCCGGCGGTTCCGTCCCCCACCACCACATCGTCGGCAGGTTCTTCTGCCGCGGCCACACCTCGTTGAGCGTCGGGCCATCGTACAGCCGGCCGTTCTTCATCACATAATGAATGGCGTTGGTGTTGTGAATGTCCTGCATCGGATCGGCGTCGAGCACGATGAGATCGGCGTACTTTCCGGGCTCGAGCGAGCCGATGTCCTTGTCGAGCCCCAGGGCACGCGCGCCGTCGATGGTCCCGACTCGAATCACTTCCAGCGGCGTCATCCCGCCGGCGCTCATTCCCCACAGCTCCCAATGGCAGCCGATGCCGTCCATCTCGCCGTGGCACCCCATGCCGACGTTGCCCCCGGCCCGCAGCACCGCCCCCGCCGACGCGGCGATGCGGTTGTAGACGTACTGATCGTCGCGGAACCAGTCGCGCCGCTCGAAGCGCTCGTCCAGGATGTCGTGCGGCACGAAGCGCCGCATCTTGGGATCGTCGTGCCCGTTGTAGTGCTCGAAGAAATAGTCTTCGCCGAATGGACCGCCGTAATTCACGAGCAGCGTCGGCGTGTAGGTGATGCCGGACTGCGCCGTCAGCTGCACCGCATCCTGATACAACGGCATGATCGGGTAGCTGTGCTCGTGCCCGGGATAGCCGTCGAGCATTTCGGTCAGGTTCATCTTGAAGTCGAGCCCGCCCTCGGTCGTCGGCATCAGGCCCAGCTCCTTCGCCGCCATGATCACCCACTGCCGTTGTTTGCGGTTCCCCACCATGTACTGCTTGATCCAGTGGGTGTGGTAGAACTCGCTGTAGCGCCTCAGCGTGTTGCGCGCGTCGTCGAGGCTCTGGAAGTTCTCGTTCCAGAACACCCCCGGGCCGGTGTGGTACAGCCGCGGCCCGATCAGCTCACCGGTCTCGATCTGGTCGGCGTAGGTGAGCACGTCGGTGGTCGCAGTCTGGGGATCGCGCACCGTCGTCACGCCCCACGCCACGTTGGCGAGGTATTTCCACACCTGCGTCTGGTGCACGCCAAACTGCGCCCAGGGATGCGCATGCACGTCGACGAGACCAGGAATGATCGTCTTCCCGGTCACATCGATGATGCGCGCGCCCGCGGGAGGATTCCCACCGCCCTGGGGACCTACCCACACGATGCGGTTGTCGGTCACGACGATGTCACCCTTGTCGATGACTTCTTCCCCCTTCATCGTGATGATCTTCGCTCCCCGCAGCACCACCGTGCCCTTCGGCACGTCGCGCGCCGCCCGCAACACCACGTCCGCGCGTACCCCTTCGTACGCCGGCGCCTTGGCCAGCGAATCGAGACGCGCCTTGGCCGCGGAATCCGGCTTGGGGCGGGTGCTGTCCGCCTGCGCCTGCTTCACGGAATCGGCGCGGATCGAATCGGTCCTGGCCTTGAGCTTTTCAGCAGAATCCGCGGCCGCGAGGTCCCAACGGAAGAACGACGCGCCGATCGACCACGTCGCCAGCTTCCCGTCGGCGCTCCACCCGATGAAATCG
>DATFTG010000255.1:0-28241 GCA_035262265.1 Gemmatimonadales bacterium | reverse complement strand
AAAGAAGGCGGTCGTATGCGCGGGCAACGGATGATCGACAACGAGCGCGGTATCGCTTTGGTCGTGGTGCTGCTCGTGGTGGTGGCGGTGGCGGCCATCATCGCGGGCTCGGCGTTGCTCAGCTCCAGCACCAGCCTCATCGCCCGCCATGAAGCGCGGCTTGGGGTGCTCGAGACGGCGGCCGATGCCGGACTCGAGGAGGCGCGCTCGACCATCAACGGCACCAAGGCGCTCTACCCCGATACGGGGTTTACCACGCTCGAGGCCGGGGTGGCGGTCTACGCCGCCGACGGGTCGGCGATCCCCAACGTGCAGCGCTGGCTCTATGCGGGCCCGAGCGGCGTCACGACCGGCCAGTACGGCGTGTTCGGCAGCATCGTGTCGGTCACCCAGGACCTGCAGGGCGACCGCGTGGTGCGGCGCTCCGAGGTCAACCAGGAGAGCTTCGCCAAATACGCGTACTTCACGACCGCCGAGAACAACATCCAGTTCGCCAACGGCGACCTCATTCTCGGTCCCGTCTTCTCCGACGACTACATCAACATCGCATCGTCGGGAGCGGTCTTCGCCGGCCCCGTTGCCACTGCCAAGAAAGTCAACGGCAAGGCGTTCGGCGTCTACAAGCAGGGGGTCACGGAAGGGGCGGCCTACATCGCGATGCCGACTACGGCCGACCTGCTCAAGCTGAAGGGCCAGGCGACAATCGGCGGCACGGCGATCGTCTCGCCGACGTTGGGGGTGGAAGCCGACGGCCAGGCGACGACCCGAATCGAGTTCGTGGCTCTCGATCTCAACGGCGACAACGACTCGACCGACGACGGCGAAGGGTTCATGAAAGTCTACCAGCTGTCGAACCCGGCCGAGATCTGGTGGGTGGCGGGCGACGCCAAGACGGCGCAGCAGCAGAAGGGCGACAGCACGAGCGTGCTCACATCGTCCAATTGCACGCTCGGCACGATCAAGAAAACGCGCTGCTATCTCGGCGGCTCCGATGCCCTGAACGGAGGGGCGTTCCAGGCGGCCGACGCACACGGTCACTGGCTGCCGTGGGTCGGCGCTGTGGACCCGCGACTGAACGCTCTCGGGCGACCGGATGCCAACTATCTGTGGCCGATCAACCGCGCCACCAACCCCAACTTCCGCGGCGTCGTTTACGTCGACGGCCGCGTCGCCGTCAGCGGGAAGCTGCGCGGGCGGCTCACCGTCGCGGCGTCGAGCAACATCATCATCGCCGACGACCTGCGCTACGTGACCAACCCGGGCGCCGCCAACTGCGCCGACATCCTGGGGCTGTTCTCGGGCGGCGACATCATCGTCGCCGACAATCTCGTGAACGACCCCGCTCCGGGAGTCGCCACCGTTCCGACGTCGCGCAGCTGGGACGAGACGCCCGATACCTGGCTCGATGGATTCGTGCTGGCCCTGGGCAGCTTCAGGGCGGAGAACTACAACAAGGGGTCGCGCAACGCCGCGGTGTGCGGCGCCGCTGGATCGGGACGCGGCTGCCTGTTCGTGAGCGGCGGCGTGATCCAGTCGTCGCGCGGCGCGGTCGGCCTGACGAGCGGCGAGGGGTACATCAAGCGCTACTCCTACGATCAGTGCGGAGCCAACAACCCGCCGCCCTACTTCCCGACCACCGGGCATTTCGTGCGCGGGCACTACTACGAAGTCGACCCGACCGGGTTCGACGTGAACTCGTACTGGAGCCTCCTCGTGCCGAGGCGGTAGGTTCCGCCGGCGTAACGGGCCCCGCGTCGTTTTCGACGCGGGGCTTTTGTTTGCGCGCGTAAGAATTGCCCGTGCCGCGTGATTCCGGTCTGGGAAACGGCGCCCCCGATTCGTAGGCTCGGGTCCATGAAACGCCCCGCCGGCTTCACGCTGCTCGAAGTGCTCGTCGCCCTCACCGTGTTGACGCTCGGCCTGCTCGGCCTCATCGCCCAGACCGCCACGCTGGTGCGGGCGCTGGCTCGCGTGCGGCGCGCCGAAACGATCACGACCGCTGCCGCCGCGCGTCTGGAGCAGCTGCGCGCGACGGGCTGCATCACGCGGGTCGACGGTGGAGCGGTCGTGCGACAGGGATCCGTCATCGCCCGCCTCGATTGGAGCTGGACGGCGGCGGCCGATTCATCGCACCAGCTGCGGCTCGTCGCGACGCCGCTGCCGTCCCAGCCGGGCCTGCCCGCGGAGACCCTGACGATGGTGTTGCCGTGTCGCTGATCCGGCGTGGCGTCACGGTCGTGGAGCTGCTCGTCGCTCTCGTGCTGTTCGGCGTGTGCGCGACCGCCGTGACCGGCGTGATGCGGCGCTTCCTGTCCGGGTACCGGGCGACGGTGCAGAGTATCGACCGCCGCCAGAACCTGCGCATCGCCGCCGCTTTCCTCCCCGCCGAGCTGCGCGCCCTCGACGCCGCGGATGGCGACATCGTGGCGATGTCGCGGACGGCGCTGACGATCCGCGCGCCGCGCGTGTTCGGGGTGCTGTGCCGGGATCAGCCCGCCGGGACCACGGGAGCGGCCGCGCTCGTGCTCAGCGGCGCGCTGCGATACGGCGTGCGCAACGTCGACCCCGACGGCGACACGCTTCTGATCCTCGCCACGGGAGCCGCCGACAACTGGATTCCGAGCGGCGTGACGTCCGTTGGCATTGCGACCTGCGCCGACGGCACTCCCGGTATCCGCCTCGGAGTCACGCTGCCTGCTCCCGATGGCTTTCCCGCGGGCACCCCGGTGCAGGGGTTCGAGACCATCACCTATCGACTGTACCGCTCCTCCGAGGACGGACGCTGGTACATCGGGGAGCAGGAGGGCGCGAGTCTGCAGCCGCTGCTCGGCCCTGTCACCGCCGATGGCCTGGCGCTCGACTATCTCGATTCGACCGGAGCCGTCACGACCGACCCCACACTGGTTCGACTGATCGACGTGCGAGTTCGAGCGCCAACGGCGGAGCCGATCCGCGACGCGAGCGGCCGTCTCGGCCAGGTGATCGACAGCCTCGTGACGCTCGTCGCGCTGCGCAACAATCGGCGGCGCTAGTCGGTCGCATGGCGAGACCGGATCGAGGAGCGGCGCTCGCCGTCGTGCTCTGGGGACTCGTCGTCGGCGGCGCACTCCTGACCCTGGTGACGATCCTCGCCGTGCAGGAGCAGCGCGCCGCCGCGGCGCTGCGCCGGGAAGAGCATGGTCTCGTGGGCGCGGAGCGGGTCGGCGCCGAGCTGATCGCTACGATGACCGCCGGGAAGCTGGGCGCCGAGGTACCCCGGAGCTTCGATTCTCTCTCGCTTGTTGCCGGCAGCGACTGGAATGCGGTGATCCGACGGCTCACGTCCGACGTCGTGCTCCTCGAGGTCGCGCCGCGGCTACCCACGGGTGCGGCCTCCCGTGAGGCTGCGGGCGTGCGGCTCGGGTGGCTGCTGCGTCCAAGGCCGGACAGCATCTCCCTGGTTGCCGCCGTATCGGTGGGCGGGCCCGTCTCCCTGGGCGATGGAGTGGTTATCAGCGGTGTCGACAGCTGCTCGTCCCCCGGCAGCGGGATTGCGGGGATCGTGGCGCCGTCTGTCGCCGTGAGCGGATCGGCCCGGCTTGAGGGGTCCCCGCCTGTGCTGCTGCAAGGCGGCGCCGACTTCGGTGTGTTCGATCGATTCAACGATCGTGCGACCTTCGTCCTGCCCGCAGGAACGTACTCCACGGGTCCTGTCACTGTCGGAACATCATGCGATCTCCAGCCTTCCACGAACTGGGGCGACCCTGTCGGCCTCGGCGCGACTTGTAGCGGCTACCTGCCCGTGATCAGGGTCGACGGCGATGTCACGATCAACGGTGGCGTGGGACAAGGCATCTTGTTGGTAAGCGGCGACTTGCGAATTACCGCCCCGTTCACCTTTCATGGCATGATGATCGTGAAGGGAGCGGCGGACGTCACAGCGCCCACCGACATTCGTGGTATCTTGGCAGCAGCGGAACTGCGCTCGGGGACCGGGCCGGTGAGCCAACTTAAGGTGCAATACTCTAAATGCATTATTTCAAACGACTTAGAGTTTTCGGCATCCCTCTCGCCGCTCTCCTCCCGCGCGTGGATTCAGCTGTTTCAAGCGCCATAACTCTATTTCCCCAAAACAGTTGTTGGATTGGCCTCAAGTAGCTTCGAGGCTTGACAGGATAAGGGCAAGGTCTTACCGTAGCTTGCCCCGGTTCCGCCGTTTCTTTAACGCTCTGGAGATCCATGGCTCTTCTTGGCCTTGGTGGCAAGAAAACCACAGTCGGGCTCGACATCGGCTCCGGCATCGTCAAGCTGGTCGTGATCGACCACCGATCGAGCGAGCCGGAGTTGATTCGGGTTGCCACGACCGAGGTCGCGGCCGACGCCATCGTCGAGGGTGAAATCATGGATCCCGGGATCGTCGCCGAGGCGATCCGGGGGCTCTTCTCCACCGCCGGCGTGAAGCCGAAGGGCGTGGTCACGGCGGTCGGCGGGCGCGACGTGATCGTCAAGAAGATCCAGATGGACCGGATGCGGGAAGCCGAAGCCCGCGACGTGATCCGCTGGGAAGCCGAGCAGCATGTCCCCTTCGACATGGCCAACGTGGAGCTGGACTTCCAGATCCTCGACCCCGACGCCGAGGGGCTGCAGATGAACGTCCTCCTCGTCGCCGCCAAGCGCGAGCTGGTGGATGGGCGGGTGTCGCTGTTGCGCGAGGCGGGTCTCGAGCCCGCGATCATCGACGTCGATGCGTTCGCGATTCACAACGCTTTCGAGCTGAACTACCCCGAGGCGATGAACGGCGTCGTCGGCCTGGTCAACATCGGGCACGAAGTGACGAACGTGAACATCCTCGACGACGGGGTCCCGGTGCTCACCCGCGATCTCTCCGTCGGCACGCGCCGCTTCCGCGAAGATCTGCAGCGCGAAAAGGGGTTGTCGGGTGAGGATTCGGAGCGCGTCGTGACGGGCGCCGCCCAGAGCGCCGACCTCGCCGGCTACGTCGAGGCGCGCGGTGAAGAGGTGGCGGTGGGGGTGGAGCGGGCGGCGGCGTTCCTGGCCACCGCGTCGCGCTCGGCGAGCGGGCTGTCGCGCGTGTTCACGAGCGGCGGCGGCGCGCGCATCCCCGGGCTCAACGACGCCCTGGCGCAGCGCCTCAAGGTGCCGGTCGAGCCGGCCAATCCGGTGCAGCGGCTCAAGGTGCGCGATTCGGTCTACGAGTCGGTGTCGCTCGATGAAGTGGCGCCGTTGTTGATGCTCTCGGTTGGGCTCGCGCTCAGGCGGGCGGCGTAATGATCGAAATCAACCTGCTGCCGGGGCTGAAGCGCAAAGCGGCGGGCGGCGGCGCGCGCTTCAAGATGCCGAACCTGGGGTCCGTCCTCTCGCAAGTGAAAGACCCCTGGTTGATCGGCGCGATCGCCGCCGGCGTCGTGGCGCTCGGCGGCAACGCGGCCTTCTATACCTTCAATACGGCGCGGCTCAGCCACCTCAACACGGTGCTGGCCGGCGTGCAGGCGGAGAAACGGCGCTACGACGCCGTCGCCGCCCAGAAGCGGCAGGCCGAGCGCGCGCGTGACTCGCTCTCCGCCGAGCTCGCGATCATCCGCTCCATAGACGCCGATCGTTTCATCTGGCCGCACCTGCTGGACGAGATCACGAAGGCGTTGCCGCAATACACCTGGATTACGCAGGTTCAGAATCTCACGTCGACGCCGCTCGCGACGACCACGACGGGGACGACGACCGGGACCGTCCCCGCCGATGCCGGAGCGGCCACCGAGACGCACGTGTCGATCGACGGGCGCACCGTCGACATTCAGGCGTATACCACGTTCCTGCGCCAGCTGGCCGCGTCGCCGTGGATCAGTGACGTCACGGCCACCCGTGCCACCACCGTGATCGAGCAGGATCGTCCGGTGACGGAATTCAACATCACCCTGCGGTACAAGCGCGCGGATTCGCTCTACATCCGCACCGTGCCGCTGGTCGAGTCGGTGAGGTAGCCATGGCCTTCGGACTTCCCACGGACCAGCGCAGCCAGGTGATGCTGCTGATCGTCGTGCTCTCCCTGGTCGGCATCTACTTCGGCTGGACCAAGCTGCACTCGCCCAAGCTCGCCGAGATCAAGGCGACCCAGACGCAGATCGACAGCCTGAGCGAGGTGATCCGCAAGGCGAAGGCCGATCTGGCGTCGGGGAGCGTCGAGAGCATGCGCCGCGCGATCGAGCGCTATCGCGCCGGCCTCGGCCTCATGCGCCGGCTGGTCCCGGAGGGCAACGACGTCCCGACCTTGCTCGACCAGATTTCCAACCGCGCCAAGGTGCGCGGCTTGACGGTCGGCACGTTCCAGCCGCTCTCGGTGGAGCCGGGGCCGCCGCTCGCCCTGACGATCCGCGAGCCCGGCGACACCGGCAAGGCGAAGAAGCCCGGCCAGCCGGCGTTCGACATCTATCGCTACCACTACGAGATCTACGGGCACTACGACGACATCGGGGAGTTTCTCTCCGACGTCGCGAGCCTCGCGCGGATCATGGTGCCGCAGGCGCTGGTGCTGAAGGCGGCGACGGCGCAGACGCAGAAGTTCGTCGGCGACACGCTCGGCGCTCTGCTCGAAGCGGACTTCGACCTGCGGACGTACGTGAAGCGTGTACCGGCCGCCGCGGCGGCGGGAGCGGCGAATGCGCGTCCGTAGTCTCGTCCTCACGCTGGCGTGGCTCGGTCCCGCCCTCGCCGCGCAAACCACGCGCGCCGACAGCGCCCGCAGCGCCGCGGCCGCCAGCGACACCGGGCCGCTGTCCCTGTCGCGCGAGGTCTTTTCGTACCAGGGCGCGGGGCGCGATCCGTTCCTGTCGTTGCTCAAGTCAGGTGATATCCGGCCGCTGATCACCGATCTCAAGCTCGTCGCGATCATCTACGACGAGCGCTATGCGGCCCGCAGCGTCGCGGTGTTGCGCGACATCACGACCAGCAAGCGCTATCGCGTTCGCACGGGCGACGTGCTGGGCCGGTTGCGCGTCACGCAAATCAAGCCGCGCGACGTCGTGTTCACCATTCAGGAATTCGGCTTTGAACGGCAGGCGACGCTTTCGCTCGCCAAGCAGGAGGAGACGCCATGAAGCGCAGTATCGTAGCGGCCGCGTGCCTCGCCCTTGCGGCGGCCTCCCGTCTCGTGGCCGCCACGCGGGACGGCGAAGTGCGGTCGGTCACCGTGGCGCCGGCGAGCGGCAAGGTTGCCGTCACGATCGATCTCCGCGGCGCGGTCGAGGTTCAGGATTTCACCCTCGACTCCCCGGCGCGGCTGGTGCTCGACCTCATCGGCGCGCGCCTCTCGGCCCCCGCCGCCCTGTACGACGGGCAGAATCGCGGCGGCGTCAAGAACATCCGCTACGGCCAGTTCAAGCCCGGCGTCGTGCGCGTGGTGATCGAGCTCGACGCCCTGAAGGACTACCACGTCGAGCGCGGCAACGGACAGGTACGGGTCGAGATCGGCTCGGAGCGCACCGCCTTCGCCGCCTGGACGAGCGGCGGCGCGACGAGCGTCGTGGCGACGCCACCGGCCGCCGCGCCGCTGGCGCCGCCGCCCCCCGTCACCGGAGACCCGGCGCGCGTGTCGACGCCCGTGGCCGGGGCCACCGAGACGGTGGATGAATATCTCGCCCTGCATCACACCGAGGCGCTGCAGTCGCAGGCGCCGCGTATCAACGTGCAGTGGGACGATGCCGACATTCAGGACGTAGTGGCGGGATTCGCGGCGTTCAGCGGGCGCACCATTGTCGTCTCGAAGGGCATCACCGGCAAAGTCACGGCGGAGGTGAAGAACCAGCCGTGGGACCTCGCCTTCAACGCCGTGCTCGCCTCGCAGGGGCTCGACGTGCAGAACCAGCCGGGCGGCATCCTCGTGGTCGTCGACCGCAAGGACCTGGCGCGCGCCGATTCCACCGTCCCGGTCGAGACCCGCCTGGTGCGGGTGAACTACGCCCAGGCGTCGTCGCTCGTCCCCGCGGTGCAGTCGATCGTTTCCAAGACGCGCGGCGCCGTCGTCGCCGACACGACCAACAACGCGCTCGTCATTACCGACGTGCAGACGCGCATCGACCAGATCGAGCAGTTCGTGAAGGGGCTCGATATCCGTACGCCGCAGGTGTCGATCCAGGCCAAGATCATCCTGGTCGATCGCACCGACGTGCAGAGCCTCGGGCTGCAGTACGACCTCGGCTCCCCGACGCAGTTCTTCAACAAGCTCGTGGCGCGGCTCGATTCCACCGGCAAGCCGTTTACGCCCGATCAGACGATCGTCGACCTGGGGGGCAGCTCCCTGTCCGCGATCGGCAACGCCGATCAGCAGATCATCAACCCGGCGCTGAAGCTGATTTTCTCGACCGCGCTCGGCAACTTCACGCTCACCACGTTCGTGCAGGCGCTGCAGAGCGTCGACCTCGCCGACGTGCAGGCGGAGCCGTCGGTCACCACGCTCGACAACCGCCCCGCCGAGGTGCTGGTGGGTGACCGCGTGCCGATCCGCATCATCGACGTGTCGACGCCGGCCGGGCAGACGAACGCCGTGCCGCGCGCCACCGTGACGTTCCAGCAGACCGGCATCAATCTGAAGGTGACGCCCCACGTGACGGCGAACCGGCAGATCCTGATGCAGCTTCACGCCGAGCGCTCGGCCGTCAAGCCGGCCTCGGTCGACATCGGCTTCACCTTCCAGACCCAGCAGGCGGATGCGCAGGTGCTGGTGAATGACGGCGAGACCATCGTGATGGGGGGTCTCACCGAGACCGACCTGACGCTCACCAAGACCGGGATCCCGTTCCTCGTCGATCTGCCGATCGTGGGCCGGCTGTTCGGCTTCACCTCGCAGACCGAAGAGCGGCGCGATCTGATCATCCTCATCACGCCGCACATCGTGGACGATCTCGCGGCGCCGGCCGGCCGCAGCAACTAGTCAGGAGCGCATATGCGCGCAGCGCGCGTCAGGGCGATCGTGGGTTTGCTGACCGCCAGCGGAGCGGTGTTCGCTTGTGAGAGCAACCGCAACGTCGGCGGGGTCGGACGGGATACCACCCTCCCGACCATCTCGCTGACCCCGGTGGTGAACGACACCCAGAACGTGACCACCGGTCTGCAGTTCACCGTGAACGCCAGCGACAACCTCACCCTGTCGCTGGTCCGGCTCACCTACACCGGCGGCTATGTCGCGGGCCCCGTCGATACGACGTTCCCCGTCGGCACGCCGAACGTCAGCTTCCAGCGCACCATCACGTTCCCGGTCAATACCACCGTGGGCGGCAACGTCACCATCGTCGGCCGTGCCGTCGACGGCGCCGGGAATTTTTCGGAAGACACGATCCAGATCTTCATGATCAACGTGCAGGCGCTGAACATCCTCATTGTCCAGCCGGTGAACGGGGCGCAGGCCTCGACCGGGTTGAGCCTGCCGATTCAGGTGATCGCGTTCCACCAGGGCGGCATCCGCACGGTCGGGTTCCTCGCATCGCCCCCCGGGAGCGTCACCAACCCGACGGGGACCGACTCGGTGTCGTATCCGGCCCCGTACCCCGACTCGGTCGTCTACTACGACACGGTGAACGTCGCCGCCACGAGCGGCACGATCACCCTGATGGGCTTCGCCGTGGATTCCGGCGGGCGCCGCGGCACGAGCAGCTCCGTGACCGTCACACTCACAACGGCGGCGACCGACACGACGGCCCCGTCCGTCTCCGACAACGTGCCGGCACGCGTCGAAGTCTCGGACAGTGTGGGGGTACACGCCACCGACCCGAGCGGCATCAGCTGGATCGGGATGCGGGTGCGCTCGCTCGGCGGCGCGGTGCTGCGCTTCGACAGTATCGACGTGTCGGCCGGCAACCTGTCGGACGTGTCGCGCAACTTTTCCCTCGGGCTGGCGGGCATCGTCACCACCTTCCCGACCGACATCCTGGTCCAGGGGTATGCCTGCGACAAGGCCACCGCGCGCAACTGCGCCTACTCCCAGGTCGGGGCCGTTCCGGGCGCGCCGTTCAAGAACGACACGGCGACCGTGGTGGCGGGCGTGACGCGCCCGTTGCCCGCCGGCGGCAGCATCGCCGACGCGATCTTCAACGCCAACGACAGCACGTTGTTCCTGACCAACCCGACGCTGTCGCGCGTCGAGATCTTCCAGGTCGCCAACACGTCGTTCGTGGCGGGCGGCATTCCCACCGCGGGCCCGCAGCCCTGGGGCATCGCGCTGTGGCCGCGCGATACGCTGGGCAACTACGGCGACACCGTCGTCGTGGCGAACTCCGGCGGCACCGAGCTGTCGATCATCGACGTGCGCCCCGCCGTGCGGCGTCTCGTGTGGCGGCAGGATCTGCCGAACTACCAGATCGAGACCTATAAGGTGCTGCAGGTGGGCGGCGGGTTCCGCCAGGAGATCACCGTCTACGACGTCTCCGACCGGCCGCAGTACGTCGCGACCGTGTGCCGCGCCGGGGGTGGAACGGCCTGCGCCGCGGACTCGGTTTTCGCCATCTACTCGACGACGCCGACGCAGAGCAGCACGTCGCCGTTCAACGGGCGGGCGACGCTGCGCATGGAGAAGCTGATCAACACCGGAAACGTGGCGCAGCTGTTCGGCCACTTCTTCTGGGAAATCGGATCCACGCCGGTCGGGGCCAATACCGATACGCTGCGCATCGAGCTGCGGCGCGGCCTGCCGTACAACCAGTCGAAGGTGATTCTGTCGGCCTGCGCCGGCATCAACGTGACGCTCAACACGTTCGGGCTTGGCGATTCGACGTTCACCCGCAACTCCGGCAACTTCACCCACGCCTTCATCGGCGAGGGCGGGATTCAGGCCCAGTTCGCGCGGGTGTTCGCCTATACCTCGAAGGCCGCGCTGACCCACGACGTTCCCGTGGGCCCCTGCGCGACCGGCGGCGGAACGTCGGACGCGGGCTTCAACGACGTGGACCTCGGCATGTCGCCGGGCGTCGACGTCTCGGACTTCGTGAGCAACACCGGCGTCAAGGTGTCGGCGATCGCCACCAACTTCAACGGCGCGACCAACGTCGTGCGTGCGGACTCGATCTACTTCCTCGACGAGGGGCTGCGCTTGAAGGGCGCGTCGGTAGCTCCGGTCGGGGCGCCGGGCATGGACATGAATTACAACCACGCCTTCACGGCGGGACAGCCCGGCACGCCGACGTTCGGCGGGCCCGGGAATCCCAACAACCGCATCCTGTTCTCGGCGCGGCCCGACGCCAACATCGACATCTTCGACACGTTCTTCTACGGCGTCGTGGGGTCGATTCCGATCCGCGATCCGATCACCGGGCCGTTGCGCGTCGCGCGCGACGCCGCGGGCAATCAGCTGCTCTTCGGCATCACGGCGCGGGGACTGGTGATGGTCCGGCTGCCGACCGTCGTCAATCCATTCCCGAGCCCCGGGACGCTCCGCACCCGGTGAACGGCGTCCTTTTCCCGGTCCACCCCGGCACGAGCCCGACCCAAAAGTCGGGCTCGCGTGCTATTGTCCGGGTTATGCGCGCGAGGGTCCGGCGGTGACGGTCCGATTCACCACGGCCGGCGAAAGCCACGGTCGCGGGCTCGTGGGGGTGCTCGAAGGCATCCCCGCCGGGCTGCCGCTCGGCGCCGCGACCGTCAACGCCGAGCTGAAGCGCCGCATGGCGGGGTACGGCCGCGGGGCGCGCATGAAGATCGAGGCCGACGAGATCGAGTGGCTGGCGGGCGTGCGCGCCGGCGAGACCATCGGATCGCCGATCGCGATGCTGGTGTGGAACCGCGACTGGACCCACTGGCAGGATGTGATGGCGCCCGAAGCCGAGACGCCCGGCGAAGAGCGGCGCCGTCGCGTCACGCGCCCGCGCCCCGGACACGCCGACCTGACGGGCGCGCTCAAGTTCGACCGCGCCGACGCGCGTGACATTCTCGAGCGCGCGAGCGCCAGAGAAACGGCGGCGCGCGTCGCCTGCGGCGCCGTGTGCCGCGCCCTCCTGGCGCAGCTCGGCGTCGAGATCGGCTCGCACGTAGTGGAGCTGGGCGGGGTGATCGCCGCGTACCACGCCCCGCTCCCCACGCCGTTGAATACCGCCGCGGACAAAAGTCCGGTGCGGTGTATTGATCCCGAGGCGGAGCGCGAAATGATCGCGCGCATCGACGCGGCGAAGGCCGCGGGCGACACGCTCGGGGGCGTGGTCGAGGTGGTCGCGATCGGCCTCCCCGTCGGGTTGGGATCGCACGCTTCGTGGGACACGAAGCTCGACGGCCGTCTCGCCCAGGCGATCATGTCGATCCCCGCGGTGAAGGCGGTGGGACTGGGGCTCGGCTTCGAGGCGGCCCGCAGGAAAGGCAGCGAGGTGCACGACGAAATCCTCCCCGGGTTCGTGCGGGCGACGAACCGCGCCGGCGGCACCGAGGGCGGGATGTCGACCGGGGAGCCGCTCGTGATCCGCGCGGCGATGAAGCCGATTTCGACCTTGATGTCGCCGCTCGCCACCGTCGACCTCGCCTCCGGCGCCGTGGCCCAGGCGCAATCGGAGCGGTCCGACGTGACGGCGGTGCCGGCGATGGGGGTCATTGCGGAGGCGATGACGGCGTTGGTGCTGGCGCAGGCGGTGATGGAGAAATTCGGCGGCGATTCGCTCGGTGAGCTGAAGCGCAACGTCGACGGCTATCTCGCACAGCTGCACGCACGCATGCCGCGGGGAGCGGCCTCATGATCCGACACGTCGTGCTGATCGGCCTCCCGGGATCCGGGAAGACCACCGTCGGGAAGCTGGTCGCCGACGCCCTCAAGGCGCCGTTCGTCGACATCGACGCGACGGTGACGCGCAAGGAGGGCCGGCCGATCGCCCTGATCTTCGCCGAGAAGGGCGAAGGCGTGTTCCGTGAGATGGAGCGCGTCGAAATGGAAGCGGCGCTCGCCGGCGCGCCGGCGATCATCGCGCCCGGTGGCGGCTGGGCGGCCCAGCCGGGGGCGCTCTCCTCGGTGCAACAGCGTGGACTCGTGGTGTATCTCAAGACGCGCCCCGACACCGCGGCGTCGCGCGCGGCCCCGCAAGGGAACCGTCCCGTGTTGATGGGAGAGGACCCCGCGTTGCAGATGCGGCTACTCCTCAGTGAGCGCGAGCCGTTCTATGTGCTGGCGGACGCGACGGTTGAGACCGATCGCAAGGCGCCCGCCAAAGTGGTTGAAGAAATCGTACGACTTGCGCGGACAAGGGCGGGATGGTAGACATGCCTCCCGCGACCGCTTGAAGGAAGGTTGATCGGTGGCTGGTAAGAAGAAGCCGGTGACGCAAGAAACTGCGGAACAGCCGAAACGGACGCGCGCCAAGCGCGCCGCGGCTCCGGTTCCCGACGAGCCGGTGTCGGACGACGGCGCCGGGGAGGCGACCACCCCTGGCGGCTCGCTGGTGATCGTCGAATCGCCCACCAAGGCGAAGACGATCGGCAAGTACCTGGGGCGCGGCTACACGGTGAAGGCGACGGTGGGGCACATCCGCGATCTGCCGCCCCGCAAGCTCGGCGTGGATATCGAGAACGGCTTCACCCCCGAGTACGTCACCATCAAGGAAAAGGCCAAGACGCTGGCCGAGATCAAGCGCGCGGCGAAGGGCGCCGAGCGCGTGCTGCTCGCTACCGATCCGGACCGCGAAGGCGAAGCGATCGCCTGGCATGTCGCCTCGCAGCTCGGCAACGGCGGCAAGGTGCGCCGCGTCCTGTTTCACGAGATCACCAAGGACGCCGTCTCCCACGCCATCGCCAATCCCCTCGAGATCGATCAGAAGAAGGTCGACGCGCAGCAGGCGCGCCGCATCCTCGACCGCCTCGTGGGCTACAAGGCCAGCCCCCTCCTGTGGAAGAGCATCAAGTCGGGGCTGTCGGCGGGTCGGGTGCAGACCGTGGCGCTGCGGCTGATCTGCGAGCGCGAGGAGGAGATCCGCCGCTTCGTGCCGCAGGAATACTGGACCATCGAGGCCGAGCTGGAGAAAGACGGCCAGGGGTTCCAGGCGCGGCTGCACAAGCTCGACGGCCACAAGCCCGACATCAAGACCGAGGCGGCCGCCCGCGAGATCGTCGACGCCGCCACCAAGCTCCCCTTCGTCGTCACCGACGTCACGAAGAAGGAGCGGCGCCGCAATCCGCCCGCACCCTTCATTACCAGCACGCTGCAGCAGGAAGCCGCCAAGCAGCTCGGCTTCTCGGCCAAGCGCACGATGCGGGCGGCCCAGGCGCTGTACGAGGGCATTGAGATCGGCGAAGAGGGCCCGGTCGGTCTCATCAGTTACATGCGTACCGACTCGGTGCGCGTTGCCGATTCGGCGATCGTCCAGGCGCGCGAGTTCATTTCCGCCAACTACGACGCCAAGTACCTCCCCGCGACGCCCAACGTGCACGTGGGCAAGAAGGGCGCCTCGCGGGTGCAGGACGCCCACGAGGCGATCCGCCCCACCGAAGTGCCCCGCCGGCCCGAGGCGATGAAGCAGTACCTCGAGTCCGATCTCTTCAAGGTCTACCAGCTCATCTGGCGGCGCTTCGTCGCCTCGCAGATGACGCCCGAGCTGTACGAGCTGACGACGGTCGACTTCGACCTCGGCCGTTTCCTCTTCCGGGCGACCGGCTCCGTAGTGCTGTTCGACGGCTATCGCGTTCTGTTCCACGAGGGCCACGAAGCCGAGGACGCCAAGAGCGGCGACGACTTCGGGCCGATTCCTCCGCTCGACAAGGGCGACCGCCCCACGCTGCGGCAGATCGTTCCGACCCAGCATTTCACTGAGCCGCCCCCACGCTACAGCCAGGCGAGCCTCGTGAAGGCCCTGGAAGAGAAGGGCATCGGCCGGCCGTCGACGTACGCCGCCATCATCGGCACGCTGCAGAGCCGCTGGTACGCGACCACCAAAGAACGGCGCTTCTCTCCCACGACGCTCGGCGAAAAGGTGTGGAAGGTGATGCGGCGCTGCTTCCCCGACACCTTCGAGGTCGGCTTCACCGCTCAGATGGAGACGGAGCTCGACAAGGTCGAGGAAGGCGATCTCGGTTGGCAGCACGTGCTGGGCGACTTCTGGGGGCCGTTCAACACGCAGCTGGCGAGCGTCGACATCGATGCGATTCTGCGCGAGGTGCACGACCTCTCCAAGCTGTCGGAAGAACGCTGCCCCACCTGCGGCTCACCGCTCGAGGTGCGCAGCGGGCGCTTCGGGCCGTTCATCGCCTGCACTCGCTACCCCGACGACTGCCGCTTCACCAAGCCGATCGGCCGCGACAAGATTCCCGACAAGCCCTCCGACGAGATCTGCAAGGAATGCGGGGCGCCGATGGTCATCAAGACCGGCCGCTTCGGCGAGTTCCTCGCCTGCACCCGCTTCCCCAAGTGCAAGCACACGCGGCCGGTGCCGCTCGGCATCACCTGCCCCAAGTGCGGGCAGGGCGACATCGCGGAGCGGCGCACGCGCAAGGGACGCAATTTCTTCGGCTGCACCCGCTATCCCGACTGCGATTTCTCGGTGTGGAACCGGCCCGTCCCGGTGGCCTGCCCGAATTGCGGATTCGTGGGGATGGAAGAGAAGCAGTCCAAGACGATGGGAGCCTCGCGCAAGTGTCTCAAGTGCGGACACGAAGTGACGGTGGACACCGTGGAGGCGAGCGGACCGGCGGAGCCGGACGCGGCCTGAATACCACCGTCGTCGGGGGCGGCCTCGCCGGGTGCGAGGCGGCCTGGGCGCTGGCCGAGCGCGGCGTCCATGTGATGCTACACGAGATGCGTCCCGCCACGCGCACCCCGGCGCACCAGACCGACACGCTCGCCGAGCTGGTCTGCAGCAATTCCTTCAAGTCGCTGGAGACGGGCAACGCTCACGGCCTGCTCAAGGCCGAGATGCGCCGGCTCGGCAGCCTGGTGCTCGCCGTCGCCGACACCGCGCGCGTCCCGGGCGGCTCGGCGCTGGCGGTGGACCGCACGGCATTCGCCCGCGGCATGGAGCAGCGCGTCGCCGCCCATCCCAACATCACCGTCGTGCGCGGCGAGGTGACCGAGCTCCCCGCGGCGGGGATCGTGGCGACGGGACCGCTCACCTCCGACCGGCTCGCCGCGGCGATCGCCGGCCGGCTCGGCGCCGCCTCCCTCGCCTTCTTCGATGCCATTGCCCCGATCGTCGCCGACGACTCGCTCGATCATGGCGTCCTGTTCCGCGCCTCCCGCTACGGCAAGGGAGACGGCGACGATTACCTCAACGCTCCCATGGACGAGGCGCAGTACCACGCGTTCGTGAGCGAGCTCGTCGGCGCCGATCAGTACGAGCCGCCGCACGAATTCGACAAGACGCCATACTTCGAGGGCTGTCTTCCGGTGGAGGAGATGGCGCGGCGCGGCCGGGATACACTGCGCTTCGGCCCCATGAAATCGGTGGGACTCACCGATCCGCGCACCGGGCGCCAACCGTTTGCCGTGGTGCAGCTGCGGCGCGAAGACCGCGCCGGCCAGATGTGGAACCTCGTCGGCTTCCAGACGCGGATGCGCACCGGTGAACAACGGCGCGTCTTCCCCCTGATTCCCGGGCTCGAGCGTGCCGAGTTCCTGCGCATGGGCAGCATCCACCGCAATTCCTACGTCAACGCGCCCGCGACGCTGTCCCCGCATCTCGCGGTCAAGGACAATCCGCTGCTGCTGTTCGCGGGGCAGATCACCGGCGTCGAGGGCTACACCGAGTCGGCGGCTTCGGGCTTGCTCGCCGGACTGAACCTGGCGCGCCTGCTCGCGGGCGAGCCGCCGCTCATACCACCCGCGACCACGATGCTCGGCGCGCTCTATCACTACCTCGCGGCGTGCGAACCGGCCCGCTTCCAGCCGATGAACGCCAACTTCGGCTTGCTCGCGCCGCTCGATCCGCCTGTGCGCGACAAAGAGAAGAGGAAAGCCATGCTGGTGGAGCGGGCCCTGCGTGACCTGGAGACGTTTGCGACGGACCTCGGTTCTGATGTTCCGCGTTCCGCGTCCCCCGTTCAACATTCCAGCGCAAAGTGACCCGCTCGCTCCCCGAGATCGACGCGTTCGTCGCGTTCCTCGACAAGGAGCGTAACGATTCACCGCACACGGTGCAGGCGTACGCGCGCGACGTGCGCGACTTCGTCGCGTTCTGCAACAACTACTACGGCGGCCGCTGGCGCTTCGCCGCCGTCGATCGGCTCGCCATCCGCGGCTGGCTCGGCAGCATGGACGAGCGCGGGCTGGCGCGACGCAGCGTCGCCCGGGCGCTCTCGGCGCTGCGCACCTTCTACCGGTTTCTCGGAGTCACGCAGGGGGTCGCGGTGAATCCCGCGCGGGCCGCGCGCACACCCAAGCTCGAGCGCCGGCTGCCGAGCTATCTCGACCGCGCCGAAACCGAGATGCTCTTCGCCGCCGCGGAACGCGCCGCTGCCGAGGGAGAGTTCAAGGCCGTCCGCGACTGGGCGATGCTGGAGCTGTTTTACGCGACGGGAATGCGCCTCGCCGAGCTGGCCGGGTTGTCCGAGGGCGACGTCGATCTCGTCTCCGATCAGGTGAAGGTGCGCGGCAAGGGGAAGAAGGAGCGCCTGTTGCCCGTCGGTGGTCATGCCGCCCGGGCGCTGCGCGCTTACCAGCGGTTGCGAGAGGGAATGGGAACCGGGGACAGGCGCGCCCTGTTCCTGAACGCGCGGGGCGGAAGGCTGACGCCGCGCGGCGTGCAGCTCGCCGTGCGCGGATTGCTCGATCAGCTGCCGCGGGGCCGCGAGCTGCACGTGCACTCACTGCGCCATTCGTTCGCCAGCCATCTGCTCGACGCCGGCGCCGATCTGCGTGCGGTGCAGGAGCTGCTGGGGCACGCCTCGCTCAGTACCACGCAGGTGTATACTCATACGTCGGTCGAGCGGCTCAAACGGGTTTATCAGGACGCCCATCCCCGGGCGTAGCGGAAAGGATTGAACGCGGTGTCCCTGCCGGTGTTTCACGCCACCACCGTGCTGTGTGTGCGCAAGGATGGAAAGGTCGCGATGGGCGGCGACGGCCAGGTCACGGTGGGCGACACCGTGATGAAGGCCAACGCGCAGAAGGTGCGCGCCTTGAAGGGCGGCCGCATCCTCGCGGGGTTCGCCGGCGCGGCGGCCGATGCGTTCACCCTGTACGAGAAATTCGAGGAGAAGCTGGAGCGCTATCCGGGCAACCTGCCGCGCGCCGCGGTGGAGCTGGCCAAGGACTGGCGCTCCGACCGCGTACTGCGCCGCCTCGAGGCGCTGCTCGCCGTGGCCGACAAGGAGCACGGGTACGTGCTGTCGGGGACGGGCGAGCTGATTGAGCCCGACGACGGCATCCTCGCCATCGGCTCGGGCGGCAGCTACGCCCTCGCCGCAGCGCGGGCGCTGATCGGCACGCCGAGCCCGTCGCCCAAGGAGATCGTACAGCGCTCGCTCGAAATCGCGGCCGAAATCTGCATCTATACGAACACCAACATCTCGATTCTCGAGCTGACCTGATGGCGACCCCGTCCAGTCCTCCGCCAACCCCGCCCGCTGACGAAGCGCTGCCCTCGGGCCAGCCGGTGGTCGAGTCCGAGCCGCTCCCCTGGCTCGAAGAGCTGCCGCCGCGCAAGATCGTGGCGGAGCTGGACCGCTATATCGTGGGCCAGGACGAGGCCAAGAAGGCGGTGGCGATCGCGATCCGCAACCGCTGGCGCCGCTCCCAGGCGCCCGAGGACATCCGGGACGAGATCCTCCCCAACAACATCATCATGATCGGCCCCACCGGCGTGGGGAAAACGGAGATCGCGCGCCGCATCGCGCGGCTCGCCGGCGCGCCGTTCCTCAAGGTCGAGGCGTCGAAGTTCACCGAGGTGGGCTACGTCGGCCGCGACGTCGAATCGATGGTGCGCGAGCTGGTGGACGTGTCGATCAACATGGTCCGCTCGGAGCGCGAGGACGAAGTGTACCCGCAGGCCGAGCTGCGCGCCGAGGATCGCCTGCTCGACATCCTCCTCCCGGCTCCCCCGCAACCGTCCGCCCGCCCGCCTGACCGCCCGGAAGAGGGCGGGGCGGCGGGAACGCGCCCGCTCTTCGTCGTCTCTTCCAAGGGAGACGTTACGCCGAAGGAGGCGGACGCCGACGTCGAGAATCAGGAGCGCCGTCGCCGCACGCGCGAGAAGCTGCGCGCCCAGCTGAAGGAAGGAAAGCTCGAGGAGCGCGACGTCGAGATCGAAGTGCAGCAGCAGAGCTATCCGATGCTGGAGTGGATGCAGCCGCCTCCCGGGATGGAAGGGCAGGACGTCAACTTCACCGAGATGCTGCAGGAGATGCTGCCCAAGCGGAAGAAACGGCGCACGGTACACCTGCATGAAGCGCGGCGCATCCTCATCGACGAAGAGCTGAAGAAGCTGGTCGACATGGACGACGTAGTGAACGAGGCCCTGGACCGCGTCGAGAACCACGGCATCATCTTCATCGACGAGATCGACAAGATCTCGGGTGAGCGCAATACCGCAGGTCCCGACGTCTCGCGAGAAGGTGTGCAGCGCGACCTGCTGCCGATCGTCGAAGGCTCGACGGTGCAGACCCGCTACGGCTACGTGCGCACCGACCACGTGCTGTTCATCGCCGCGGGAGCGTTCCATGTCTCGAAGCCCTCGGACTTGATCCCCGAGCTGCAGGGGCGCTTCCCGATCCGCGTCGAGCTGTCGCCGCTCGGCGAGGCGGACTTCATCCGCATCATGACCGAGCCGGAGAACGCGCTCACCAAGCAGTACGCCGCGCTGTGCCAGGTCGAAGGGGCTACGCTGACCTTCACCCCCGACGGCGTAGCGGAGATCGCGCGCATCGCCGCCAAGGTCAACGACCGTATGGAGAACATCGGGGCGCGCCGTCTGCACACCGTGATGAGCACGCTGCTCGAGAACATCCTGTTCGAGCTTCCCGATTACCCCACCAAGCAGATCGTCTTCGATGCCCAGGCGGTACGGACACGGCTCGAGAAGATCGTGGACGACGAGGACCTGCGGCGCTACATCCTGTGACGGGGGCCGGACAGCGGCCCGTCCGCTTCGCGTATTCCGTCTCGGTTGCTCACCAGGACATCGACGAGCTGGGTCACGTCAACAACGTCGTCTACCTGCGCTGGGTACAGGAGGCGGCCACGGCGCACTGGCGAGCCGCGGCCCCCTCCCAGCTTCAGGCCGAAGTGGTGTGGGTGGTGCTGCGCCACGAGATCGACTACCGCCAGGCGGCACGCCCCGGCGACCGCGTGACCGCCACGACATGGGTGGGCGAGGCCACGGGGACGCGCTTCGAGCGCTTCGTGCAGTTCACGCGGCACCCCGACGACACCGTACTCGCCGACGTGCGCAGCGTCTGGTGCCCCATCAATGCCGCCACCGGCCGGCCGCGCCGTATCGACCCCGCGCTGCACGACTATTTCATGGAATCGCCATCGGCTTGACTCCCCTCCACCGCCGTAGGTAAAGTGTGCAGGCGGTTACTGTCATTTTGACCTGCCTCGGGAAGCCATGCAGAAACGGGACTTTCTAGCCGTCACCGACTTGACCCGCGAGGAGATCGCCCGGCTGTTCGACCTCGCCGAGCGGATGAAGCGTCGTTCCTACCGGGAGACGCCGCTGGCCGGGAAGACGTTGGCGATGATTTTCGCCAAGTCGAGCACTCGGACCCGGGTCTCCTTCGAAACCGGGACGTTTCAGCTCGGCGGCCAGGCCTTGTTCCTCTCGTCGCGGGACATCCAGATCGGGCGCGGCGAGCCGATCCCCGACACTGCCCGCGTGCTGTCGCGCTACGTGCACGGCATCATGATCCGCACCTTCGATCACGCCGAGGTGGAAGAGCTGGCGCACTGCGCCACGATCCCCGTGATCAACGGCCTCACCGATCTGTCGCACCCCTGCCAGGTGCTCGCCGATCTCTTCACGGTGCGCGAGGCGCTGGGCGGGTGGGAGGGTAAGCGCATCGCCTGGATCGGCGACGGCAACAACATGGCGAACAGCTGGCTCGAAGCCGCGGAAATCCTGGGCTTCGAGCTGCGGCTGGCCTGCCCCGAGGGCTACGAGCCCAACCGCGAGAAGTTCGAGCGCGCGGCGGCCCGGACGCAGGTGATCGTGACGGAGGTGCCCGAAGAAGCCGTCGAGGGGGCGCACGTCGTGAACACCGACGTGTGGGCCTCGATGGGGCAGGAGACGGAGGCCGAGGCGCGGCGCAACGCGTTCAAGGGCTACACCGTGGACGCCGACCTGATGAAGCTCGCCGATCCCAAAGCGATTTTCCTGCACTGCCTCCCCGCGCATCGCGGCGAGGAAGTGTCCAACGACGTCATCGAAGGCAGGCAGTCGCGCGTCTGGGACGAAGCCGAGAACCGGCTCCACGTCCAGAAAGCGCTGCTCGCCACACTGATGGGCTGACGACCATGGCCGATACCGCCACCGCTCTGAAACACACCCCGCTGCACGATATCCACATCGCCCTCGGCGCGAAGATGGTAGCCTACGCCGGCTTCGACATGCCGGTCACCTATCCCGCGGGGATCACCGCCGAGCACAAGGCGGTGCGCGAGCACGCCGGCATCTTCGACGTGTCGCACATGGGCGAGTTCGAGGTCACAGGCCCCGACCGCAACGCCTTCGTGCAGCGCATCACCTGCAACGACGTCGCGGCGCTCAAGCCGGGGCAGGCGCACTACTCGGGCATTCTCACCGAGCAGGGAACGTTCGTCGACGACTGCGTCGTGTATCGCTTCGACGACAAGGTGATGCTGGTCGTCAACGCCGTCAACATCAAGAAGGACTGGGACCACATCGTCGGCCTGAAGGGCGGAGCCAACGTGCGGCTGCGCGATATCTCCGACGAAACGGCGCTGCTCGCGGTGCAGGGACCCGCGGCTGAAGGAATCCTCTCCGGGATCACCAACCTGAAGGTGGCCGACATCCTCTACTACCACTTCGCGCGCGGCACCATCGCCGGCGCGCAGTGTTTCGTGTCACGCACCGGGTACACCGGCGAAGACGGCTTCGAGCTGTACTGCCGCGCCGCCGACGCTACCAAGCTGTGGGCGGCGATCACCGGCCGCGGCGCCGAGCCGTGCGGCCTCGGCGCGCGCGACACGCTGCGCCTCGAGGCGGGGATGCCGCTCTATGGCAACGACATCGACGACACGACCACGCCCTACGAGGCGGGACTCGGCTTCATCGTCAAGCTCGACAAGGACGCGCCGTTCACGGGTCAGGCGACGCTGAAGCGCCAGAAGCTCGACGGCGTGCCGCGCCGCCTCGTGGGGTTCCATGTCACCGAGCCGAAGCTCGTCGGGCGGCACGGGTTCACCGTGTCGCTGGGCGGCAAGCCCGTCGATATCGTGCGCAGCGGCACCATCACCCCCACCGTCGGCGCCGCGATCGGCACGACCTACCTGCCGCGCGCCCAGGCCCAGGCGGGGACGAAGATCGAGATCGACGTGCGCGGCAAGACGGCGCCCGCGGAAGTCGTGAAGATGCCCTTCATCCCGCACCGCACGAAGCGCTGAGCGCGGGACCCGGGGAGGCGCGTGCGCATCGGCATCCTCACCATCTCCGACCTGGGGGCGCAGGGACGCCGCGCCGACACTTCCGGCGACACCATCGTAAGCTGGTCTGCTGCAAACAGTTACGAGATCGTGGTTCGCAGCACCGTGCCGGACGAAGCGGGTCAGGTCGCCGGCAAGCTGGCGCGCTGGGCCGATTCGGGCGAGGTCGACGTGATCCTCACGACCGGCGGCACCGGTCTCTCCCCGCGCGACATCACCCCCGAGGCGACGAGCACCGTTCTCGATCGCCACGCTCCCGGGATCGCCGAAGCGCTGCGCGCCCGCAGCGCGCCAACATTTTCTCGCGCCTGGTTGTCGCGCGGCGTCGCCGGGACGCGGGGGAAGACGCTGATCGTCAATCTCCCCGGATCACCCGGAGGTGTGAAAGATGGACTTGCGGTACTCGAAGATCTCCTGGCTCACGCCGTGCAGCTGATGCGCGACGAACCCACTGACCACAGCTGACTGCCGACAGCCGATGGCCGATCGCGTTCTGGTCACCGCCGACGATCTCGAGCACGCCGTCCGCATCAACGCCGCGCTCGAAGGGGCGGGGTACGCAACGGCGATGGTGACGTCGTTCGACGACGCGCGCGACGCCCTCTCGGGCCGCGAGCCCGACTGTCTCGTCGTGACGGGGGCGCTGCACGAGCCGGCGACCGGCCGGCTGCTCGCCGCCGCGCGCGACCGCTCGATCTCCACCCTCGGTCTCGTCGAAGCCACCGATCCCGATCCCAAGGAGCTGGCGGCCGAGATCGGCCTCACCGCCTACGTCGAGAAGCCCGCCGACCCCGCCGAAGTGGTGCGCGTGGTGCGGCGAGTGATCGACCGCCGCCGTCTGCAACAGCGTACCGGCATCATCGGCGAGTCGCCGGCGATCCAGGAAGTGCTCGTCAAGATCGAGCAGATGGCGCCCGTCACCTCGACCGTGCTGATCGAAGGCGAATCGGGCACCGGGAAGGAGCTGGTGGCGCACGCCATCCACGACCTCTCGCCGCGGCGCGAGCGCCCGTTCATCGCCGTCAACTGCGCCGCGCTTCCGGAGACACTGCTCGAGAGCGAGCTGTTCGGGCACGAGAAGGGAGCGTTCACCGGCGCCGCCGAGCGGCGGCTCGGCCGCTTCGAGCTGGCGGATGGCGGCACGATTCTGCTCGACGAGGTGGGCGAGATCCCGGCGGCGACGCAGGTGAAGCTGCTGCGCGTCCTCGAAGATCGCTCCTTCTTCCGCGTCGGCGGTACGCAGCCGATCCGCGTCGACGTCCGCGTCCTCGCATCGACCAACCGGCCGTTGAAGGACGCCGTGTCGCTGGGCGAATTCCGCGACGACCTCTACTACCGGCTCAACGTCCTCAACATCTACCTGCCGCCGTTGCGGCAGCGGAAGATGGACATCCCGATCCTCGTGCGCCGTCTCATCGCCGAGTTCGCCAAAGCGCACGACCGCCATTTCGCCGGTATCACGCCCGAGGCGCTGCAGATCCTCGTCGATGCCGAGTGGCCCGGCAACGTGCGCCAGCTGCGCAACCTCGTCGAGTCGATGGTGGTGCTGGCGCCGCAGGGGGAGATCCGCGCCTCCGACATCCCCGAGGACATCCGCGACCGCGGCCGCGGCCTGCCGGTCCGGGTGCTCGCCGCCTCGCGCGAAGTGGCCGGGAAGGAGCTGGAGTTCATCTTCCGTAGCCTGGTGGAGCTGAAACTGCAGGTGGAGGAGCTGCGGCGCCGCCTCGACGACCGCCCGGCGGCGCGCCGCGTCGAGGTGATCGAGGTCGATCCCCACGGGACGCCGCTCGCCGCCGTGACGCCGGAGCCGGCGGCCGAGGAAGCGGTGCTGTACCGGCCGGGGATGTCGATGGCGGATGTCGAGCGCGCGGCGATCGAGGCCGCCCTGAAGGAGACGCACGGCAATCGCCGCAAGGCGGCCGAGGTGCTCGGCATCGGGGAACGCACGCTCTATCGGAAGATCAAGCAGTACGCAATTGTCTGATATTGACTTCGCCAGACCCCCTTTCCATCGTATGGCGACCGACCCAGGTATAGCACTTACCCGGACGAGGCGCGGCAATCCAGTGGATTATCGCATCCGGCCCGATCTGTGCGTCGCCTGCCTGGCGTGCGTACGCGTCTGCCCCTCGGACGCCGTGGCAGTTTCTGCGGAGCGCGTCTCCATCGTCGACGAGGCGTGCACCCGCTGCGGCGTCTGCGTCCCCACCTGTCCCCACGAAGCGATCCGCGCCAACGGCAACATCGACCGCGCCCTCGAGCTGGTCGCGGGCCGCCGTGCCGTGCTCATCCTCAGCGTCGAGGCGGTCGCACACTTCTGGCCAGCCACGCAGGAGCAGGTCGTCAACGCCTGTTATGCCACCGGATTCCATGTCGTGCAGCGCGGGGTGATCGGCGACGAGCTCGTGGCAGAGGAGTATCTGAAGCTGTGGGAAGACAAGGATTGGGGGACGCTGATCCGCAGTACCGATCCCGTCATCGTCGACCTGATCCGCGACCGTTATCCCGAGCTGGTGCCCTACCTCGCCCCCGTGGCGAACCCCGTTGCCGCCGAGGCGCGCTATCTCCGTGCGCTGCACGGCGCGGACACCCCGATCGTCTATGCCGGCGTGGGCGACGGGGCGGGGCGCGGCGAGACCGATGTCGCGCTCACCTTCCACGATCTCGAGCGGCTGTTCGTGCGCCGCGGCGTGCGGCTGCACGAACAGGCCAGCTTTTTTTCGCGCATCCCCGAGGAACGGCGCCGCCACTTCAGTGCCGCGGGCGGCCTCCCGCTCGAGGTGCTCGTCTCCGAGCGCCAGGCGAGCCGCCGCTTTCGCAAGGTGCGCGGGGTAAGCGGTCTCGAAGCCATTGCCAAAGCGGTCGCGGTGGACCGGATCGACCTCGGCTTCGTCGACATCCTTCCTTACGAAGGGTGCCTCGATCATCCGCTGATGGGCTCCAGGGACGGCCTCTTCAAACGGCGCCAGATCGTGCAGGCGAGCGAGCCGCCGCGCTCCGCTGCGCCGGTGGTCGATCGGGCGGTCGCCCGCCGGGTGGAGCTCGGCGCCGTGTTTCCGCTGGAGCGCCGCGAGGCGCATCCACGTTCCGAGGCGGTCGACGGGATCCTCGCGGAGATCGGCCTCGCCCCGAACGGGCGGGCGTGGGACTGCGGCGCCTGCGGGTTCGCCACGTGCAGCGGGTTTGCCCAGGCGGCGGCGCAGGGTCGCACGAGCCTGCAGGCCTGTCCCCCCTACCTCGCGCGCCGCGCCGAGGAGGCACAGCAGAAGGCGGCGATCGACGCCCTGACGGGGCTCGGGACGCTGCGCCTGCTGCGCGACCGGCTGGCCAACGAGCTGGCCCGCTCGAAGCGCAGCGGGGAGCCGTTCGCGGTCCTCTTCATGGATGTGGACAACTTCAAGCAGGTCAATGACGGATTCGGACATGAAGCCGGAAATCTTGTGCTCAAGGGCACAGCTTCGGAGCTTCTGGAAGTGGTTCGTAGTACGGACTTTGCGGCCCGTTACGGCGGCGATGAATTCGTAGTACTATTGGTGCGCACTGGCCGAGATGGCGCCCGGCTGGTGGCGGAGAAAGTACGCAGCAGGGTGGAGGAGCTGGGGAAGAGCCTAGGGCTTCCTCCGAAGCTCGTGACCGTCAGTATCGGCGTGGCGACGTTCGCGCCGGAAGCCGAACACCATGAAGACGTCCTCGTCGCGGCGGACCGGGCGCTGTATCGCGCCAAGGCCGGCGGCCGCAACCGAGTGGCGATGGGAGAGCGTTGAGCCGTGACGACACCGAGACCGATTCGCGAGACCCCTCACACGCCGCCGCCCGACATCGAGCCGGCGGCGCGTGCCTCGCAACCCGTCCCCGATCCCTGGGGCGTGAAGCGCGCCGAGAATCTGATCGCGGGGCTGACCGGCGTCTTGTCGGCGAGCATCGTGGTGACGGCGGCGGGCGAGATCAGCGAGATCCACGTGCTGGCGCAGCCCGACACGCCGCCCAAACAGGTGGTGCGCAACATCGAGTCGGCGCTGATGGCGCAGCTCGGCGTGCGCGTCGACCACCGCAAGATCAGCGTGGCGCAGACCGCCGACGTGCGGCCGATCGAGCAGCTGCAGGAAGAGGCGATCGCGACGCGCGCCAAGCGGCGGGTCGTGATTTTCCGCGACCTCACGGTGCGGCCGTCGGAGAAGCTGCAGCGCATCATGGTGCGCGTGCGCCTCGGCTACGGGGACCGCGAGTCGGAGCACGAGATGGAGGGAACCGACACCTACCGCAATCGCGTCGAGACGGCGGCGCGCGCCGCGGCCGCGTGCCTCGACGATCTCTTGGCAGACGATTCGATCGCCCTCGAAGGGGCGGCGCTGGTCGACGCCTTCGACCGCCGCTTCGTGCTGGTGGCCGTCCACGGCCTCGGCGGGCGCGAAGCGATGCTGCTCACCGGCACGTGCGAGATCCGGGAGAGTCCGGAGCGCAGCGCGGTGTTCGCAGTCCTGGACGCCACCAACCGGTGGGTCGACGCACGACGCTAGCGTAGTTGTTGTAGCATAACAGCTTAGCGTTGTCCCAGGTCATCACTGACATAAATGTGATGTAAGTCACAGTCGCCCTGTGTCAGGCGAGCTTGCGTATCTAGTTTTTTATCGATATTGTGACTATCATGACTTCTGTGAAGACTATCAAGTTTCTAGGCACCTTACGGATCGCGCGGATGTGTCAGGTGACGCCCGCGACGGTGGCGCACTGGATCGACCAGGGTTACCTGAAGGGGCATCGCACGCCGACGGGGCATCGCCGGGTGGACGCGGAAGATCTGGTGGCGTTTCTGCGGGAGCATTCGATGCCGGTCCCGCCCGAGCTCGAGAACGAAGTGCCCGAGGCGAGGGACGCGATCGTCGTCGTCGAGGACGACAAGAGCTACGGCAAGCTGTTGCTGCGGGCGATTGAAAGCTCGGACATCAAGGCGGACGTGACGCTGGCGGTGACCGGGATGGACGGGTTGATCGAGATCGGCCGGGCGAATCCGGCGGTCGTCGTCCTCGACTACTCGTTGCCCGATTTGAACGCGGCGGAGGTGGTGGAGCGGTTGCTCGCGCCGGGCCGGCAGCTCGACGCCGAGGTGTTGATCGTGACGGGCGGTGTGCAGGACGGGGACGTGCAGCGGCTGCACGCGCTCGGTGTGAAAGAGATCGTCCAGAAGGCGGATGGGATCGACGCGGTAGTGGAGGCGATCGGCAAGGCGCTGGCGCGCCAGCGGGCGCAGTAAGCCCGAACATCCAACGAATTTGCGGGCCGCGAATGAGCGGCCCACTTCATATCTGATAACTCGAAGTCAGGACAAGGGGGCCCCGGTCATCGTTACCTAAGCGGAGTCGAGCGGACAGAAAAACGAGCGAAGCGTCGGGTGCGCCATAGCGAGGCGTGCCACTCCTGAGAAGTCTCGATCTACTACTCGTAGGTCCCGTGAGGGAGGTGACGCTCGATGTTGACCCAACTGCTCGCAGTTCTGTTCACGTCGATGGCGAAGCTGTTTTTCGCCAGCGGTCAGGTCGGTTGGTAACGTTGCTTCTGGGGCCCACCCTCTCTTATTGCGGTATTCTCTTGGCGAGGTAATTGTAGGTGCCGACACAGGGGCCATCACAGCGACATCGCATCTACGCCATGGTGGCTGCCGTCACCATCGGTACGGCTTGGCTTCTGTCCGCTCGGGCTT
>DATFTG010000254.1:0-2394 GCA_035262265.1 Gemmatimonadales bacterium | reverse complement strand
AGCAAGGTGCTGCCCGGCGTGGTCCAGGTCGACGGCTACGGCGCGCCCGGCTCCTCGGGAAGCCCGATCTTCGATCACGATGGCCGCGTCGTGGCGGTGTTGTACGGCGGGGTGCAGGAGTCGAACGGGCGGATTATTCTGGCGGCACCCATCAGTTTCGTCACTGATTACCTGGCGAAGACTCGATAGGCGTTTTGGGTTGTCGGTCATGAGTAAAACCGAATACCGACAACCGATGAGGCTTCTCACGCTGGTGTTATGTGACCGAGGATGCGATCGCCTCGCGCCCCGGTTGCTCCCGGCAGGTTTCCAGGTCTTCCCAGAATTGTTTGCAGTCCCAGAAACGCGAACGCCACCGCTTCCTTCGCGTCACCGTCAAAGAACAACTCATCGAACCGCCTTACGGGGTGTGGCCGGACACGGGCCACGAGCTGCTCGACGAGCGCCGGGTTGCGCGCGCCGCCTCCAGAAATCACCAGCTCGTCTTCGGGGACCGCCGGGGTCCAGCGTTCGATGGCCCGGCCGATCGCCTCCACGGTCAAGGCGGTCGCAGTGGTGACGGCGTCGTTCCCCGTTCCCGCGAGCGCGATGACACGGTCGGCGAACGCCTGGCCGAAGCGCTCGCGGCCGGTGCTCTTGGGCGGCGCCTCCTCGAAGAACGGATCGGCGAGCAGGGCGGCGAGAGCCTTGGGCGCCACGCGGCCGTGGCGGGCGCGCTCGCCGTCGACGTCGTAGAGCGCTTCCGGATCGAGGGAGCGAGTTACGGCGTCGATCACGGCGACGCCGGGACCGATGTCGAATGCGAGCGCACCCTTCGTTTCCCCGCGGCGCGGCACCCAGGTGACGTTCGCCATGCCGCCGATGTTGAGCAGCAATCGCCCCCGCTCGGGGTGTCCGAAGAGCATCACGTCGGCGAGCGGAACGAGCGGCGCGCCCTGGCCGCCCGCCGCGACGTCGCGCGCGCGGAAGTCGCTCACCACGCGGACGCCGAGCCGTTCGGCGAGCACGGCGGGGTCGCCGAGCTGCAGCGTCGCACGGCCGGGCTCGTGCCAGACGGTTTGACCGTGGGAGGCGACGAAAGCGAGCTCGCGCGGCGCTACCTTCGCTCGGGCGAGGAGCTGCAGCACCGCGCCGGCGAAGCGCTCCCCCAGCGCCACGTGCAGGATCGACAACTCCTTCGCCCCACCGCGGGCGATGGCGTCGATGATCTGACCCCGCTCGGCCGGTGCGTAGGGCTCCTGATGAAACGCGAGGAGGCTGGCCTCCGCGGGATCGCTCTGCAGACGCACCAACGCCGCCGACACGCCGTCGAGCGACGTTCCCGACATCACCCCGACGGCGAGGGTGGTCATTGCGCCGGGGGAGGATCGCCGATCGCCTTGCGCACCAACCCGCCGGCCCGCTCGAGCAATACCACAGCGGCATCCTTCTCCACTCGGGCTTTGACCATCACGATCGCCAGCTTCACCGACCCTCCCGCGGCGGCGATCGCGGCGCGCGCGCGCTCACGGTCCACGGCGCAGGCTTCCATCACGATGCGCTCGCCACGGTCGCGCAGCTTCTCGCTCCACGCCATGAGGTCGACCATGAGGTTGCCGTAGGCGCGGCCGCTGCGCAGCATCGCCCCGGTGCTGATCGTGTTGAGCACGAGCTTCGTGGCGGTGCCGGCCTTCATCCGGGTGGACCCGGTGAGCGCTTCCGGTCCGACGAGCGGTACGATCGCCACGTCGCAGGTTTCGAGCAGCAGCCTGGGGGGCGGCGAGCAGGACACGATCACCGTCCTGGCGCCAATCGTCTGCGCCCGCGATAGCGCGGCACGCACGTACGGCGTCGTGCCGCTGGCCGCGATCCCGACCACCACATCGGCCGATGTCACCTGGGCGGTGTCCATCGCCGCCATCCCGGCGTTGACGTCGTCCTCGGCACCCTCGGCGCTCTTGACGAGCGCGGGGTAGCCGCCGGCGATCACGCCCACCACCCACGTGGGAGGGATGCCGAAGGTGGGGGGACACTCCGCGGCGTCGAGCACGCCGAGACGGCCCGAGGTCCCTGCCCCGACGTAGACGAGCCGCCCGCCCGCCGCGAACGCCTGCACGACGAGCTCGATCGCCGCGGCGATGTTCGCCCGCTCGGCGTGCACTGTGTGTGGCACCGTCTGATCTTCGGCGTTGAGCAGGTCGACGATCTCGAGGCTCGAGGCGACGTCGATGCGCTCAGTTCGTGGATTGCGCTGCTCGGTGAGGCGGGAGTCTCGAAAGTCGGAGGTCTGGCGGTCGGGGGGGTCAGGGCGGTCGGGGCGGTCGGGGCGGTCGGTCATGAACGCCAAGAAATTAGTGGTTGACCCCGACGACGCCAGCCGTGCACAATTGGTCATGCGCACATTTCGGGTAATCC
>DATFTG010000253.1:0-6310 GCA_035262265.1 Gemmatimonadales bacterium | reverse complement strand
GTCTCTACCTGTACTTGGCACGGCGCTAGACCGCGTGCTGCGGCCGTTGCTGCGGCTGCTGCACCTCGGGCTCGGCCTCACCCCGAACCAGATCACCTGGGCGGCGTTCGGCGCGAGCGTCGCGGCCGCCGCGCTCCTCGCTACGGGCAGGCTGGGCCTGGGGCTCGTGCTGCTCGCGTTCGGCCAGGTGCTCGACGGTCTGGACGGAGGCATCGCGCGCGAGTTCCACCTCATCTCGCCGGCGGGAAAGCGCCTCGACGACCGGCTCGACCGGGCTTCGGAGGCGGTTGTGTTCGCCGGGTTGGCGCTCGGGGCGTTCGTCGCGTGGAAGCTCGCGGCGCTCGCCATGATCGCGATCCTGCTCAACTGGACGATCACCGATCGTTCGAAGCTCGACCCCGGCGTGAAGCGCTTCGCCTTGTACTTCGGTTTGTGGGTGCCTTATCGCACCGTGTTTCTCGTGATCTTCGGCGTCAACCTCGCCGCGTACGTCGTCGGCCTCTTGCTGCTCGACTTCCGGTTTCAGCTCAAGATGGATGCCCTGGGCGGAGACCTCGACACCGTTGCCTCCCGCGCGGCGGCGCTGCCGGACTAGAAAGGCGACCCTCCGTGCTGGTGTTGCAGCTGCTCACCGCGCTGTCGACCGACAGCGCGCACAGCCTGACGATCCCCGTCGCCCCGAAGGAATCGCTGCACGTCGTCGTCGCGGGCCCGGAGGCGGGCCGTCCGGTGGTGCTGATCCCCGGGTTCTTCGGCTCCGCCTTCACGTTCCGCAAAGTCACCCCACGGCTGAATGCCGCGGGATACCGCACGCTCGTGATCGAGCCGCTCGGCATCGGCGGCTCGTCGCGTCCCGAGAAGGGGGACTATTCGCTCACCGCCCAGGCGCGGCGCATCGGCACGGTGCTCGATTCGCTCGGCGTCCCCGCCGCCATCGTGGTGGCGCACTCCAACGGTGGATCGATCGCGATGCGGCTCGCGCTGCATCGGCCCAGTCTGGTGGAGGGCGTGCTGTCGATCGAAGGAGGTCCGACCGAGAGCGCCGTGACGCCGTCGTTTCGCTCGGCGTTGCGCTTCGCGCCGTGGATCAAGCTGTTCGGCGGGGTGAAACTGATCCGCTGGAAGATACGGCACATCCTGCTGGACTCGTCGGGAGACAAGAGCTGGGTGACGGACGACGTGGTGACGGGGTACACCGCGCCGGCGGCCGCGAACCTGACCGCAACCTTAAAAGCCTATCTCGCAATGGCGGCGTCGCCTGAGCCCGAGAAGCTCGCCCCCCGTCTGCGGGAGATCACATGTCCGGTGTTGTTGCTGGTGGGCGGGACGAAGCACGCTGGTGACGTTGATGAGAAAGAGGTGGTCTTGTTGCAGCGCACCCTGCCGGACTTCACCGTGGACAGCGTGCCTGGTGCCGGCCACTTCCTTCAAGAGGAAAGGCCCGACGTGCTGGTCGATCGGATCGAACACCTCGTGGGGCCGAATTCCTCGTTGGACATGATCGATGCGAATCGCCCTCATCGCTGAAGACTACTATCCCCAGCTCGGCGGCGTCCCGGAACACGTTCACAACCTCGCACTGCAGCTGATCTCCTGGGGCCACCACGTCCACGTGATCACGGCCCGAATGCGCGGGGCCAATGCCGACGCGCCGTTCGTGCGTCGCGTGGGGACGAGCCTCGTCATCTACAGCAATGGCGGTGTCGCCCGGATCACGGTGGGGTGGCGCTTGCAGCGCCAGCTCGAGGACCTGTTCCGCGCCGAGCGCTACGACGTCGTCCACGTGCACGGCGGATTGGCGCCGACCTTCGGCGTCGTGGCACCTCTGGCGGCGTGGCAGCTCGGCATTCCCGTCGTCGCGACGTTCCACTCGTGGTTCCCACGCTCGGTCGGGTACCGCGTCTTTCGGCCGATCTTCCAGCGGCTGCTCGACCGCCACGCCGCGGCGATCGCCGTGAGCGCTCCGGTCGTCGAGGCGATGTCGCGCTACGTGCACGCCGACTGGGAGATCATCCCCAACGGCGTCAACACCCAGTTCTTCCAGCCCAACGGCCGCCGCGCCATCGACGCGCTGCGCCGCGGCCCGCGGCTGCTCTTCCTCGGCCGACTCGAGCCGCGCAACGGCCTCAACGTCATCCTCGAAGCGATGCCGCACATCCTGCGGCGCTTCCCCAACGCCGTCCTCACCGTCGCCGGCGACGGCCCGTGGCGCGGCTACTACGAGCGGCGCGCACGCGGCCTGGGACTGGGGGAGGGTGGACGCGTGCGCTTCGTCGGGCGCGTGTTCCAGGAGCGACCCCTGCTCTACGCCGCGGCCGATTTGTACCTCTGCCCCACGACCCGCGCGTCGTTCGGGGTGACGCTGCTCGAATCGATGGCGTGCGGCACGCCGATGGTCCTCGCCGACAACGTCGGATTTCGCTCGGTGGTGCGCGAGGGACGCGAGGCGGTGTTCCTCAGCGATCAGCGCCCTGACGTCTGGGCCGACACGGTGACCGGTCTCGTCGCCGACGTGGAACGCCGCTCGGCGATGCAGCGGGCCGGGCTGGAGCGCGCCGCCGAATTCGCCTGGCCCAAAGTCGCGCGGCGCGAGCTCGCGGTGTACGAGCGGGTGACTGGGGTCTCCGAGGAGCGGGCGATCCGGACGGCATAGGCTGGGCGGATAACTGGATGGGCGGATGGGCGGATGGAGTTTCGCCCCTCTCGCCTCCTGGTGAAATTCCAGCCCTATGCCGCCCGCGATCACTGCGCAGTCGCTCTCCAAGACATTCCAGGTAAAAGTCCGCGACCCCGGTCTCGCCGGGGCGGTGCACGCCCTGTTCCGCCCCCGTTCGTCTATCTCCTCCCGATCGCCTGGGCGACGACGGTGCCCGCATCCACGCTCACCGGACGGGTGTCGCCGCTCATCGGATTGGGAGCAGCTGCGGTCGGCGCGACTGCGTTTCTGTTGGCGCGATTGTTGTGGCGCATCGCGCTGAAGCGATATACCGGCGCCAGCGGCTGAAAAACCAAGGGCGTGCTCACCTCTCACGCCTTCTGACTTGTTCGACCACTGCACGCGTCGCAGCTTCCAAATCGGGAGCGCGCAGCAGGCTCGAGCCGATCAGGAACATCGTGTCGTCACCGTAGACGTCGATCCAGTGCGCGATGCGCGCCGCGTCGACGCCGCCCCCCGGCACCGGGAAGGCGGGCCGCGTGGGGCCCAGGGGCGCCCGCAGCCGCCGGTTGATCGCCTGACACAATTCGATCGTGAAGTAGCTGAACCGGCCGCCGACATTCGTATAGACGACGCCGTCCGAGCCGATCACGCGGTAAAGCAGACCGTACAACACGTCGGCGGCGATGCCGTGGTCGGTTCCGAAGAACGCCCCGCTCATCGTCGGATGCGACAGCACGACGAGCCCGCGCTCGCCGACCGCGCGCGCCGCGTCGACACCCTGCGGCAGCAGGTTCACGAGCACGCCGCGGCACCCGGCCCGCGCCGCCACGTCCAGCCGCTCGGCGAGACCCGTGAGCGATCCGCTGACGTTGGGAAAGTAGAACGTGCGCCCCCCCGTCTCGCGATTGGCCCGCGCCACCGCCTCCTGGCAGCGCTCGACCCGCTCGCGATACGGCGCGGGTGTCTGATCGGCGAGGTTGTGGTCGTCTTTCACGATGTCGGCGCCGGCCCTGGCGAAGCGATAGCACAGCTCCGCGAGCGCCGGGGCGCCGAGTCCCAGTGGTTTCGTCGCGGTACAGATGAGGGGACGCCGCGGCGCCGCACACAGCTCGCGGATGCCGGCGATGCCGAAGCGCGGACCGGGAAGCGCGCGCAGCAGCGACTCCGGGATGTCGAGATCGACGAGCCGCACGCTGGGCTTCATCGAGATATTGCCGAACAGCAGATTGAACAGCTCCGTGACATCTCCGCCGACGATCACCGGGTCATACGCGATCACGACACGCCAGCGGCCGTTGCCATCGGGCTCGAGTGACTCGATGCGGCCCACGAGCCGGGCTTCGACCTCGGGCGCCGTATCCTCCGGCACTTCGACGGTCTGCTCGCGCGCGATGTCCCGCGCTTTGGCAGTCGCATCGGCTTGTGTGTCACACCGGAGATGGTAGGTGGCTCGTAACATGGACGGGCAAATTGCACGCTCCGGCCGCGCCGGGCCAGAGACCCTTATCTTGAGATCACGGTGAGCGGCGCTCCGGCATTCGTCTTCGATCTCGACGGCACGCTGGTCGACAGCGTGTACGAGCACGTGCTGGCCTGGCGCGAAGCGCTGGAGCGGGTGGGCGTCGAGTTGTCGGTGTGGCGCATCCATCGCCGCATCGGCATGAGCGGTGGGCTGCTGGTGGACGCGCTGCTGCGGGAAACCGGGCGCCAGGTGACGCCGGAGCAGGCCGATCAGATGAAGCGCTATCACGCCGACGCGTACGCCCGGCTCTCGGGGTCGGTGCGCCCGCTCCCCGGTGCGCGCGAGCTGCTGCGCCATCTCACCGACGTGGGTGTGCCCTGGGCGATCGGCACCAGCGGCTGGATGCAGAGCGCGCGCCCGATGCTCGAGCTGCTCGGCGTCCCCGCGAGCGCGCCGATCGTGACTCGCGACCAGGTGGCGCACGCCAAGCCCGACCCCGACCTGTTCATCGCCGCTGTCGAACGGCTCGGCGTACCGATGACCGACGCCGTCGTGGTGGGCGACAGCGTGTGGGACCTGCTGGCGGCGCGGCGCGCCCGCGCCCTCGCCGTCGGCCTCCTCTCCGGTGGGTACGGCCAGGACGAGCTGGAGCGCGCCGGCGCCTACCGCGTCTACCAGGACCCTGCAGACCTGCTCGACCACCTCGACGAGGTCGGCGTTCGTCGCGTCTGACGCGGTGCTCCCTCCGTAGTACTACGGCCGTAGGCTTGCGGATTCTCCGCGGCGCGCGCGCGGCGTAAGCTGCCCGCATGCCGCTGGCATGCACCGGCGTCAACCACCGCACCGCTTCCGTCGTGCTGCGCGAGCGGCTCGCACTCGGGTCCGCCGCGCAGCTTCGCCTCCTGCACGAGTCGCGGCAGGACCCGCGCGCCTCGTTCACCGAGCTCGCTATTCTCTCCACCTGCAACCGCACCGAGGTGTACGCCGCGCCGCTCGAGGCGTCCGGAACGCCGCTCGAGCTGCTGTCGAGCATCGCCGCGGTGCCGCCGGCGTCGCTCCTGCCGCACACGTATCACGAGACCGGCGTCGGCGCCGTGCGCCGGCTGTGTCGCGTCGCCGCCGGTCTGGACTCGATGGTGCTCGGCGAATCGGAGATTCAGGGGCAGGTGGCCGCGGCGCTGCGGACCGCCGAAGAGGCGGGAACCGCGGGCCCGGTGCTCAGCGCCGCGTTCCGCGCCGCTGTGCAGGCCGGTCGCCGGGCGCGAGCGGAGACCGGCATCAGCCATCTCCCCACGAGCGTCAGCTCCGAAGCGATCCAGCTGCTGCGCGACGTCGCCGGTCCGCTCGACCATCTCTCGGTACTGCTCGTCGGGACCGGGAAGATGGGCCGGCTCGCGGGTCTCGCGCTGCGCCGGGCCACCGCCCGGCTGAGGGTCATCAGCCGCACCGCCGACCGCGCCCGGGAGCTGGCGCGACAGTGCGACGCGGACGCGCTGGGATGGCACGAGCTGGCGGAGGCGATCGCCCAATCCGACGCGATCATCTGTTCGACCGCCGCACCGCACGCCGTCGTGAGCTGTGACCTCGTGCGCGGCGCGATCGCCACGGGCGGCCCGCGTCGCCGAGTCTTCGTCGATATCGCGGTGCCGCGTGACGTCGAGCCCGAGGTGCGCGCGCTCGAGGGGTGCGAGCTCTACGACCTGGACGCGCTGCAGCACCGCCTCGCGGGCAACCTCGAGACTCGGCGCCAGGAGATTCCGGCGGTCGAGACGATCGTCGAGCAGGAAGTCGAGCGCTTCGACGCATGGCAGCGCCGCCGGGCGGTGCACCCGCTGCTTCTCGAGCTGCGGGCACAGGGAGAGGCGATCCGCCAGCGCGAGGTCGCCCGGGCGCTGCGGCGACACGGTGCCGCGTCGCCGGAAGTCGCCGCGCTGCTCGACGAATTCTCGAGGTCGCTCGTCAACAAGCTGCTGCACGAACCGACGCGCCGGCTGCCGACGGTGGCGGATCCCGATCTGGCGCGCGCGTTGTTCGGACTGGACGCCGGATGACCACCGCTCCGGCACGGGTGCTGCGCGGCGGCACGCGGCGCTCGCCGCTCGCGCGCTGGCAGACGGCGCGCATCCGGGAGCTGCTGCGCCAGCGCGGCGTGCCGAGCGAGGAAGTCGCCATCACCACCGAGGGCGACC
>DATFTG010000252.1:0-12249 GCA_035262265.1 Gemmatimonadales bacterium | reverse complement strand
TCGAGCGCCGAGAGTCCCTTTTCGTGCACCGCCAGGGCGATGCGGCCGCCGGGGCCGGGGGCGAGGACGAGGGACGCGAGCAGGCGCTCCACGTCGATCACGCCGTACGGCACACCGCACATCGCGGCGTCCCGGGACAGGTAGTCGAGCTTGTCCACGTCGACGGGGCCGGACACGATCCCCGCCAGGGGCTCTTTGGCCTGCCCGCGAATCAGCGGCAACAGGCGCGCGGCGGTGAACCCGGCACGCTGCAGCGCCGCCGTGACGTCGGGGTGGGCGAGGTGCCGCTCCGCGAGCGTTTCGTGATGGGGCAGCCCCGCTTCTTCGAGCGCGTGCGAAAACGGATAATGCCCGACGTCGTGCAGCAGGGCCGCGAGGCGCAGCCGCAGCCCGTCAGCCGGGTCGACCGCGACGCCGGCGTCGGCGAAGGCGGTGAGCGCCCGGCGCGCCAGGTGATAGGCGCCGAGCGCGTGCTCGAAGCGGGTGTGGGTGGCGCCGGGGTAGACGAGAAACGCGTGTCCCAGCTGGCGCACGTAGCGCAGCCGTTGCACGGCGGGGGTGTCGAGCAGCTCGAGCGCCGCCGGCTCGAGCTGGATGTTGTTCCACAGCGGATCGCGGACGACTTCGAGCCGCGTCACGTCCTCGGGCCCGGGGGCCCCGCCTCGCGCACCGCGCCGTGTACCGAGCTCTCGAACTGCTCGAAGTTCTTGCGGAACGAGTCGGCGAGGCGCGCCGCCTGCGCGTCGTAGCCGGCCGGATCGGCCCAGGTGCGCCGCGGCAGCAGCACATCGGCGGGCACGCCGGGGACGTCGGTCGGCACGGCGAGGCCGAACGCCGGCTCGCGCACCGTGGGCGTGCGATCGAGCTGGCCGGCGAGCGCCGCCCGCACCATGGCGCGCGTCAGCGGCAGCTTCATGCGCGAGCCGGTGCCGAACGGTCCGCCCGTCCAGCCGGTGTTGACGAGCCAGCACTGTACGCCATGCCGCCCGATCTTCTCGCCCAGCATCGTCGCGTACACGTTGGGATGACGCGGCAGGAACGGCGCGCCGAAGCAGGCGGAGAACGTCTCCTTCGGCTCGGTGACGCCGCGTTCGGTGCCCGCCACCTTCGCCGTGTAGCCCGAGAGGAAGTGATACATCGCCTGCGCGGGATCGAGCCGCGCGATCGGCGGCATCACGCCCGAGGCGTCACAGGTCAGGAAAATGATGTGCGTCGGGTGGCCGCCGATGCCGGACGGGACGTGATTCGGGATGAAGTCGATCGGATAGCAGGCACGGGTATTCTCGGTGATCGCGATCGAATCGAGATCGAGCGCCCGCGTCGTGGGGTCGACGACGACGTTCTCGAGCACGGTGCCGAAGCGGCGCGTCGTCGCGTAGATCTCGGGCTCGGTCTCCGCGGACAGGCGGATCACCTTGGCGTAACAGCCGCCCTCGAAGTTGAACACGCCGTGATCGCTCCACCCGTGCTCGTCGTCGCCGATCAGACCGCGCTGCGGGTCGGCGGACAGCGTCGTCTTGCCGGTTCCCGAGAGCCCGAAGAACAGGGCGACTTCTCCCGCTTCGCCCACGTTGGCGGAGCAATGCATCGGCAGCACGCCCTGCCCGGGGAGCAGGTAATTCAAAACAGTGAAGATCGACTTCTTCATCTCGCCGGCGTAGCGCGTCCCGCCGATCAGCACGACGCGGCGGGCGAAGTTGATCACGATGAACGTTCCCGAGCGCGTGCCGTGCGGCGCCGGATCGGCCTGCATCTCCGGCGCATGCAGCACGTGCCACGCCGGCTTGAACGCCGCCAGGTCGGCGGCGGTGGGACGGAGGAACATGTTCGACACGAACAGGGTGTGCCACGCGCTCGGCGTGAGGAACCGGACCGGCAGCCGGTAGGCGGAGTCCGCGCCCGCGAACAGATCGCGAACGAACAGCGGTTGGCCGTTCAAGTGGTGCATCACGTCGGTCGCCAGGCGGTCGAAGTGCCCGCTGGCGAGCTGTTGATTCACCTTCCCCCACCACACCTGCTCACTGCTCGACGGTTCATCGACGACGAACTTGTCGTTGGGAGAGCGCCCGGTGTGCGGGCTCGTCACCGCGCAGAACGGTCCGCTGGCGGCGAGGACGCCCTCGCCGCGGCGCAGCGCCAGCTCGTAGAGCGCCGCAGGCCCGAGGTTGAAGTGCACCGGATGCTGCGGCGCAAAGCCCAGGAGCTGCGCCCCCGACGTTCGGGTGCCGATCGTACTGGGCGGGGCAGACGCCATAGGAATCCTCTAGAGGGTAGGCCGGAGCGGGCGCTGATGTTCCAGCGCATCCAGGGCGGCCAGGACGGCGAGGTTCACGATCTCATTGACTTCAGCGCCGCGTTGCAAGACGTGTACCGGCTGGGCCATGCCGACCAGAATCGGGCCGATCGCCTCCGCCCCTCCCAGCCGGGCCAGCAGTTTGTAAGCGATGTTCGCGGCGTTGAGGTCGGGGAATATCAACACGTTGGCCGCGGCGCGCAGACGGGAGAAGGGGTACATGCGGGTGAGAATCTGCTCGACCACCGCCGTATCCGCCTGCATTTCCCCGTCGACCTGCAGCTCCGGCTCGCGCTCATGGAGCAGCTGCACGGCGCGCCGCACCCGCTCGGCGCCGGGATGCTTTACCGAGCCGAAATTGGAGAAGGACAGCATCGCGACGCGCGGCTCGATTCCCAGGCGCCACACGAACCGCGCCGTCGTCGACGCGATTTCCGCCAGCGTCTCCGAGTCGGGCTCGATGTTCACCGTGCAGTCGGCGAAGAATATCGTCTGCTGCTGGAAGACGAGCATGTACACGCTGCTCGTGTGACGCCGCCCCGGCTCGACGCCGATGACTTCGAGCGCGGGCCGGATCACGCCGGCGTAATGCATGTCGGCGCCGGCGACGACCGCGTCGGCCTGGTGGCGGCGCAACAGCAGCAGTCCGAAGTAGAGCGGGTCCTTCACGAGGGCGCGGGCTTCGCGCAGCGTGATGCCGCGCCGCTGGCGCAGTCCCCACAGCTCCTGGGCCATCGCTTCCGCGTCCGTCGCCGTCAGCGGATCGAGCAGGTCGATGTCCTCGAGCGTCACGCCGGCGTCGTCGGCGAGGCGGCGCATCACGTCGACGTCGCCGAGCAGAATCGGGCGGGCCGCGCCGTCGTCGGCGAGCGTGCGCGCCGCCCGCACGATGCGCGTGTCTTCCCCTTCCGGAAACACGATACGCTGCGGGTCCTGCTGTGCCCGTATCGTCAGACCGCGCATCACTTCGCGCACCTTGCCGAGGCGCGCGTCGAGCTCGGCGCGGTACTCCTCGACGTCGATCACGCGGCGGGCGACACCGGTCCCCACCGCCGCCCAGGCGACCGCGGGAGCCACCCACAGGAGCACGCGCGGATCGAACGGTTTCGGGATCAGGTAGTCGGGACCGAAGCGCAGCCGGTCGAGCCCGTACGCCCGCATCACGTCTTCGGGCACCTCCTCGCGGGCCAGCGACGCCAGCGCGCGTGTCGCGGCCATTTCCATCTCGCCGTTGATCTGCTTCGCCCGCACGTCCAGGGCGCCCCGGAAAATGAACGGGAAGCCGAGCACGTTGTTGACCTGGTTGGGGAAATCGGAGCGGCCGGTGGCGATCAACGCGTCGGGACGCGCGCGCCGCACCTCGTCCGGCATGATCTCCGGCGTGGGGTTGGCGAGGGCGAACACGATCGGCCGCTCCGCCATGCCGCGCACCATCTCCGCGGTGACGATGCCGCCGGTCGACAAGCCGATGAACACGTCCGCGCCGCGCAGCAGCTCTCCCAGGGAACGCTCCGTAAACGCGCGGGCGAAGCGCGCCTGGTACGGATTCAGGTCCGTGCGGCTCGATTCGATCGGTCCGTGCACGTCGCACAGCGTGATGTGCTGGCGCTGCACGCCAAGGCGGACATAGTGCTCGGCGGAGGCCAGGGCAGCGGCGCCGGCGCCGGAGAACACGACGCGCACCTGCGCGATGTCCTTGGCGGCGAGCTCCAGGGCGTTGAGCAGGGCCGCGCCGGTGATGATGGCGGTGCCGTGCTGGTCGTCGTGGAACACCGGGATCGACAACCGCTCGCGCAGCTGTTCTTCCACGTAGAAGCAGTCGGGGGAGCGCACGTCCTCGAGGTTGATCCCGCCGACCGTCGGCTCGAGCAGCTGGCAGAAGCGGATCAGGTCCTCGGGGTCCTCGGAGCCGACCTCCAGGTCGAACACGTCGATGTCGGCGAACTTCTTGAAGAGGATGGCCTTGCCTTCCATCACCGGCTTGGCGGCGAGCGGTCCGATGTTGCCGAGACCAAGAACGGCCGTGCCATTGGAAACGACAGCTACGAGGTTCCCCCGGGCGGTATACGTGTAGACGTCCTCGGGGTGGCGGCGGATTTCGAGACACGGCTCCGCCACCCCCGGGGTGTAGGCGAGGGACAGGTCGCGCTGGTTCTTGAAGGGCTTGGTCGGCGAGACCTGGATTTTTCCGGGGCGACCCTGCGAGTGATAATCGAGGGCTTCCTGGCGGCGAATCGACATCGGAGGAGCCAGAAGTCCTTTCCGGGAAAGGGGTTATGCTAGGGAAACAGACCGAACGTGTCAAGCCAAGCGCGGTATTTGACGACGCAGACCAGAGTTACGGCACCGCTGCCTGAGCGCTGTGTTGCGGTTGGGAACACCGAAACCAGGTCGCCACCGTGGTTCGGAGCATCCCAAGCCGGGTATATGTACGACCCTTTCGACAGGTTCATCCCGGTGGCGAACCGCGTACGCATTCCCCGTCTCATGATGTCGCTCGCACTGTCGCTCGCCGCGGCATGCAGCAGCGATCACACAACGCAACCGTCCACCACGCCGTGTGCCACCGGCGTCGGTACGCCCGTCTCCCTCTCTGCCGGGGCCTACACCGCCATCGATCCCGCGACGAGCTCCGGCTGCGTGCAGTTCGCCGCGAACGCGTCGCCGTCCGAGTCCACCGAATACCTTGTGGTCGCGCAATCGGCGGCGGGCACGCCGGGACAGACATCACCCTTCCGGCTCCAGGGCGGAGCGGCCGCGACTGCGGCGATCGCGGCGTTGCAGATCCCCGCGCCGCCCACCACGCGCTCGGCGTTCGCCGTCGCGTTCGACAAGACCTTGCGGCAGATGGCGCGGTCGCGCAGCTATCCGCTCGTCCCGGCGGCGCTGCGCACCGCGGCGGCGGCTCCCGCGGCCGCCGCACTCGCGCCTCCAGCCGTGGGCTCGCTCCGCGTCTTCAAGGTCTGCGGCAATCTCGCGTGCAGCACGATCAAGAACGTCGCCGCGAAGGTCCGTGTCGTGGGGCAGCATATTGCGGTGTACGTCGACACGCTGGCGCCCGCCGCCGGACTCGACTCGACGCAGCTCGATTCGTTGAAACAGGTGTTCGACACGCGGCTGTATCCCATCGACACGACGGCGTTCGGCGGCGTCTCCGACGTCGATTCCAATTCGGTCGTCATCGTGCTGATGACGGGCGTCGTCAACTCGCTCGTCACCCGAACCCAGTGTCGGCAGAGTGGATTCGTCGCCGGGTTCTTCTTCGCCGGCGACCTCGATCCGACCGTTGCCGCGCAGTTCAATCACGGCGAGATCTTTTACTCGGTCGTTGCCGACCCGGACAGCACCCTGAGCTGCCCGCACACCGCGGCCCAGCTTGCCAACCTCACGCCCGTCACCTTCGTGCACGAGTTCCAGCACATGATCAGTTTCGTGCAGCACGTCCTGGTGCGGGGCGGTGCGCCCGAGGAAGGCTGGCTCGACGAGGGGCTCTCGAAGTACGCCGAGGAGCTGGCGGGTCGCAGCTACCTGCCGGGGAATCAGCAGCAGTTCTCGAACTACGTGATCGGGGATCTGTACGACGCCTATCAGTACCTCCACGCGCCGTCCGTTTCCCCGCTCCTCATCCCCGAGGATACGGGGTCCCTCGCCGAGATCGGCGCGAGCTGGCTGTTCACGCGCTACCTCGTCGATCAGTTCGGCGACTCGGTCGCCCGCAAACTCCATCAAACGACGCTGGTCGGCTCCGCGAACGTCGCCGCCCAGACGGGACAACCGTTCACGTCGCTGGTCACGCGCTGGGCGCTCGCGAACTGGGTGTCCGACCTGCCGTCCTTTTCGCCGCCCGGCGAGCTGCAGTACACGACGTGGCATTTCCGGACCACGTACGCGTCCTTGCACTTGCAGGACGCCGCCGATTTCCCGTTGGCGTACCCGCTGGTACCCGCGATGGCGGGCGGGGGCCAGGTGAGCCTCGGCGGTACGTTGACGTCCGGATCGGGGTCCTATGTGCGGCTGTTCCAGCCACCCAGCGGGGCCGGGTTCTCGGTGCGCTTCACGCGCGACGGCACGGCGGCGTTGTCGGCCGCGCTCGTGCCGCGGCTTGACATCATCAGGATCCGGTAAAGCGCGTTGCTCTCGTTTGACCGCGACTGAAGTCGCGGCTCGGCGCTGCGCGACGCGCCATGAAATGGCGGTGCCTGGAGCGTCTTTCAAGACGCGTCGCCGCAGGCGCCGAGCGGCGGCTTGAGCCGCCGAACACCAGCGTCGAAACCAGACCTTCTCTATCGAGGCTATGGGCTATCGTTCAGCCGACGGCCGAAAGCCGATAGCTGAGAGCGGCTCTCGTTACCGGGGCGGCGGGCCCAGCGTCGGCGTGGTGTGGTACAACGCTTCGACGGTGCGTCGGTCGCCGTCACTCGGCTGATTCACGCGCGGCGGGGCGGCCATGATGTCGCGCAGCGAGTCGGGGCTCTCCTGGAACAGGCCCAGGGCGTGCCCCATCTCGTGGATCGTGGTGCGAGCGACGCACGCCTGCACCTGACCGGCGCTGAACACCGTTCCCGTGAGAATCTGGATCTGGGTTTCGAACGGGCCCGCGAAGGCCGTCCCGCTCGTATCGAGCACGCCCTGCGTGACGCCGCCGCAGGCCTTGACCGGCGGCCCGTTGTCGGGCGGCGCGTCGGGCGGCACGCTGTCCGCCCAGCGCACGATGACGTCGGCCCGGGTCGAGTCGCTCACCATCGTCCCGCTGAACTCCCCGTACAGCAGCTGGCGCTGCCACGCATCGACGGCGGCGGAGACGAGCGCCGGCAGGGTGCCGCGGGGCTCGGCATAGAACCGCACCGGGAGCCGGTTCGCGGGCCAGTGGAACACGTCGCCGAACTGATCGGTGAACGGATACGTCGGATCGTGATTCGGCACCATCGGCTCGAAGCAGGCGAGCGCGAGAGCCGCCGTGCCGATCGCCAACAGGCGCTTCACTTGATTCCCGTGAGATCGATCCGCACGCTGCCGCTGACGCGGTAGACGACGCGCGATTCGGTGAACCCGGCGCTGCGCAATGCCGGGGTGAGAAACTTGTGCAGGTCGCCTGCCAGCTCGAGCGCGAGACGATGCCGCGCCAGCGGCGCCGGGGCGGCGTCGAACGCGAGCGACCCGAAGGGGATCACTCCGCCCGAACCGTCGCTGAACAGTCCCACCGACTGCGCCGGCAGGTAGTTGAGCGCCCCGATCGCGAATCGGCCATCGAGCCAGGGATGCAGGTGGCGGCGCAACCCGACTCCCAGCGCCAGGGTCCACAACCGCGTGATGGTCACCGTCGAGCCGTCCTGGTCGTGTCGCTCGAGCGGGCTCGTGCTGAGATCGGCGAGCAGCTCGAGCTGCCAGGGGCCGGAGAGCGGCAGGTCGGCCGACAGCGCCAGTGCCGGTCCGATGGCGGGGCGCACATCGAGCGGGGAGACGATGGAATCGTGGACCAGGGTGGAGTTGTACCGCGCGCCGAGCGCGGCGTGCAGCGAGACCTGCGCCGCGAGGGACGCCGGGCCGATGATCAGGGCGCTCATCCACATCACGACCGGAGCGCGGCGCATCATACTTCGAGTCGGTCGCCTTCCCGCGCGACGAGCGCGTAGAGCACGGGCATCAAGAACACGCTGATCAGAAGACGGGAGAACATGCCTCCCACGATGACCATCGCGAACGGCCGCTGAGAATCGGTTCCCACGCCGGTGGCGAGCGCCGCCGGGAGCAGGCCGAGTGCGGCGACCAGGGCGGTCATCATGATCGGACGGAGCCGGAGCAACGCGGCTTCGCGCGTGGCTTCGCGGATTCCCATTCCATCCCGCCGCAGCTCGTTGGCGTAGGAGATGTACACCACGGCAGTTTGCACCGATACGCCGAACAACGCCAGGAAGCCGATGCCGGAAGACACCGAGAACGGCGTCCCCGTGAGAAAGAGCGCCGCCAGTCCGCCGAGCGGTGCGGTGAGCAGCACGCCGACCACCGTGATGATCGGGAACTTCAGGTTGCTGTACAGCGCAAACAAGATCAGAAAGATCAACAACAAGGTCAGGGGAACGATCAGTCGCAGTTGGCTACGCGACGCGGTGTACTCCTGATACTCCCCGCCCCACACGACGCGATACCCGGCAGGGACGGCAACGGCCGCCGCCACGCGGCGCTGCGCGTCCTGCACCGCGCCCGCAAGATCGCGACCCTGCACCGAGTATTGCACGCCGATGAACCGCGAGTTGTCCTGGCGATAAATGAACGAGGCGCCGTTCGACACCCGAATGGTGGCCAGTTCCTTCAAGGGAACATGCTGGCCGCCGGGCGTCGACACGGGGACGTTCCCGATCGCTTCCGGCGTCTCACGAAATCGCGGCGCCAGGCGCAACACCAGATCGAACAGCCGTTCGCCCTGCACGACCTGCGTGGCCGCATTGCCCCCGACCGCGCTTTCGATCAACCCATTGATGTCCGCCACGTTCAACCCGTAGCGGGCGATGCGGTCGCGATCCGGGGTGATCGTGAGGCTCGGTTGTCCCAGCTCCTGCACCAGCGTCAGCTGGGTAATCCCGGGGACGCTCTCCAGCGTCTTCTTGATCTGCTTGCCGATCGACTCGAGGGTGTCGAGGTCGGCGCCGAAGACCTTCACGTCGAGCGCGCTCTTGAGCCCGGTCTCAGCCTCGTCGACCGCGTCCTCGGCCGGTTGCGTGTAATTGAAGATGATTCCGGGGAACGTCTCGAGTCGCCGGTCGATCGCGGCGATCAACTGGGCCTTGGTCCGGATCGGCCCAGTCCACGCCGCATACGGCTTGAGACCGACGAAGAATTCGACGTTGAAGAAGCCGGTGGGATCGGTGCCGTCATCGGGCCGGCCGTGCTCCGATGCCACGTCGGTCACCATGGGGAACGATTTCAGGATCGCCCGGATCTGCGGGGAGATCTTCGATGACTCTTCGAACGAGATGGTATAGGGCATCGTCGCCCGCACCCAGACCGCGCCTTCATCGAGATGCGGCATGAACTCGGCACCGATGCCGGGGACGAGCAGCAGGCCGAGGACGAATAGCCCCGTCGACCACGCGACGGTGGGTTTCGGTCGCGCGAGGCACCAGTCGAGCCCGCGCTCGTACCAGCCCCTGATCCACTCGAACCCGGGGTTGCGCCGCTCCCGCACGCCGCCGCGCAGCAGCCACCCGCACAGCACCGGCAACACCGTGAGGGTGACGAACAGCGACCCGACGAGAGCGTAGATCATCGTGTCGGCCATCGGCTTGAAGAGCATGCCCGAAGGTCCGCTCAGCACGTAGATCGGCAGGAAACCCGCCACGATGACGGCTACCGCGTAAAAAATCGGCCGATCGACCTCCGCAGCCGCGGCGATGATCACCTCGTGCAGCCGGTAGTCGGTCCCGTATCGCTGAGCGAGTTGGCGGTGGATGTTCTCCACCATGACGACGGCGCCGTCCACCAGGATTCCGAAGTCGATCGCTCCGATCGACAGGAGGTTGGCGGGGATGTGCCGGAGATCGAGGCAAATGAACGCAAACAACAGCGAGAGCGGGATCGTGACGCCGACGATCAATCCGGAGCGCACGTCATACAGGAAGAACACCAGCACGACGATCACCAGCAGAATGCCGCGGGCCAGATTGCCCTCGACGGTATCGGTCGTGAGCGCCACGAGATCGTCGCGGTCGTAGAACGGATGCACTTTGACGTCTTTCGGCAGGATCGCTGTATTCAACTCGCGCGTCTTCGCATCGACGCCCTTCAGGACGTTCTGCGTCTGCTCGCCGCGCCGCATCAAAATGACGCCTTCGACCGCGTCATTCGTCTCGTTGAACCCGAATTGTCCCAGTCGTGGTGCGCTTCCCACGACGACCTGACCGACATCCTTCACGAGAATGGGCACACCGCTGCGGTTCGCCACGACGACGTTGCCGATATCTTCGAGCGTCTGGAGCCGGCCCAGCCCGCGAACGTAGTAAAACTGTCCGCCCTCCGAATAGAAGCCGCCGCCTGCGTTGCCGTTGTTCTGCGCGAGCGCCGTCGAGACATCGGAGACGGATAAGCCCGCACCCGCGAGGCGCGTTGGGTCGATCAGCACCTGGTACTGGAAGGTTTCCCCTCCCAGCGCCGACTCGTCGGCGACACCCGCGACGGCCTTGTACTGCCGTCCGATCACCCAGTCGTTGATGATCTTCAACTCCTGGGGAGAGCGGTCGGGGCTCTGCACCACGTAGCGATACACGAGCCCCGAGGGGGAAAACAACGGCGACACCGACGGCGACACGCCCTCGGGCAGATCGACATCGGGGAGGCGCTCGAACACCTGCTGGCGGGCGAAGTAGTCGTCCGTGCCGTCGGCGAACGTCATCACGACGTCGGAGAGGCCGTACAGCGAAATCGACCGGATGATGCGCATGCGCGGGAGGCCGTTCATCTCGACCTCCAACGGGACCGTGAGCAGCCGCTCCACCTCCTCCGCGGCGTGTCCCGGCCACTGCGTGATGACCTCGACCATCGGCGGCGAGAGGTCCGGATAGGCGTCGACAGGAAGCCTCGAGAACGACCATATCCCGACGCCGATCAGGAGCGCCGTGAGCAGCGTGACCAGAAACGGCTGCCGCAAGGACGACGTGACGACCCGGTTGATCGCCGACGCCGTCCGCGGCTCGGTTTCGGGCGGCGGCGGACGGCCCGTCACTGGCTCTCGGCGAACTGCAGGAACAGTCCGCCCTCGGTGATCACATGGTCGCCCGCCGCCAATCCCGACGCGATCTCGAACCGCTCGTCCACGCGCGAGCCCACGACGACGGTGCGTCGCTCGAATGAGCTGTCTGGTTTTGCGAGAAAGACGAACGGCAGATTCTGCGCATCCCGCAACACCGCGGAGGTCGGCACGAGGACGCCGCGGCGCGGATGCAGCGAATGAATCACAATGCGCACGTACATGTCCTTTTTCAGTCCCTGCCCGGGATTTTCCGTGATGATCCGGACCGTGGTCGCCCGGGTGTCAGCGGCGACGAGGGCCCCTACATAGTCCACCCGGCCGTGATAGCTCTGTGTGCCCTCGGTGAGCTGTACGTCCGCCGGATCGCCCACGGCCACGTCGGGGAGGTCGTGCTCGAACAGATTGCCCATCACCCACATGGTGGAAAGGCGCGCGACGGTGAACGTCGGAGTCTGGCCCGCCTGTAACAGCTGCCCCGGCGTGATGAGCCGCTCGACCACGACGCCCGGCAGCGGCGAGCGGATCACGCCCTGCGGAACCTGAATCGGCTGATTTTGCCGGATCGCGTTGATCGTCGCGGAATCGACGCCGATGGCGTGCAATTGATCGAGCGCCGCATCGCGATCGGCCACGGCCGCGGCGGCATCGGTTTGCGCCTGCTCGAGATCCTGACGGGCCAGGGCGTCATTGGCGAACAGCGCGGAGTCCCGTCCGGCGACGCGCAGCGCGTTGCTCGCCGCCGCCTGCGCCTTACGATAGGCGCCGACGGCCGCCGCGAAATCCGGCGACGATACGTAGGCCAGGGGCTGGCCCGACGCGACTGCGGCGCCGGGCTCCACCAGCACGCGGGTCACCGGTCCGGAGATCGGCGCCAACACCTGGGTGCTGTGGTCGCCGTCGAAGGCGACGGTGCCACTGATTTCGACCGTGGGACGGAACGTCATGACGTCCACGGGGGCGACATGGATGCGGGCGCGCTGGTTCTCGGTGAGTCCGAAAGCCGCGGCGCCCGAGGCCTCGGATTTCGCGGCGGTCCGCCCGCAGGCGGCGCACACCGCGACGGCGAGCAGCAGCAGGCGGCGGTCAGCGGTCATGGCGGACTCCAGCAGACTCGAGAGAGGTCCCGACGGCGCGCTCCAGGTCGGCGCGGGCGTCGTTGGCCGCGCCCAGGGCGTCGGCGTATTGGCCTTCGGCATCGAGCAGGGTGCGGCGG
>DATFTG010000251.1:0-3019 GCA_035262265.1 Gemmatimonadales bacterium | reverse complement strand
CGACAAGACCGGCACCGGCTACACGCTCACGGCGGCGGCGAGCGGTCTGACGGGGACGACGAGTACCACGTTCAACGTCACCGCCGGCAGCGCGTCGAGCGTGGTCAAGATCTCGGGGGACAACCAGACCGGGGCGGGCGGGGCCGCGCTGGCGCAGCCGCTGATCGTCGAAGTGCGCGACGCGCTCGCCAACCCGGTGCCGGGCGTCACGGTGAACTGGGCAACGCCCAGTGGCGGGTCGCTCGCGCCGCCCTCCGGCCCGACGGGGACCAATGGCCGGGCACAGGCTACCTGGACGCTCGGCGGCTCCCTGACTTCTCAGACGGCGACCGCGACGGTCAACACGGTGACCCCGGCGAGCTTTTCGGCGACCGCGTCGATCGGCACGCCGGCGATCAGTCTGTCGTTCGCCGGGATCCCCGGCGTCGGTATCGGCTTGTCGTCCAGGGTCTACGTCGACATCAACCAGGCGGCGCCCGCCGGCGGCACGCCGATCACCCTCGTGAGCGGCGACGCGACGGTCTTCACCGTCGCGCCGACCTCGCTCACGATTCCGCAGGGGAAGACCCGCGACAGTGTGAATGTGACCTGTGTGAACCCCGGAACCACGAACCTCACAGCCACATCGTCTGGATTCACAGACGGTGTGCTGAGCGTCAACGTGCAAAGCCGCGCCATCGCCTTGCCGTCGTCGATCAACGTCCCCTACGGGCAGACGGCGCAGATTCCCGTGCAAATCGCGTCCCCGGCTCCCGCCGGCGGAGTCGACATCGACGTGACCTCAGACACCCCGGCCAATGTCGCGGTGCAGACCTCACCGCTCCACATCAACGCCGGCGGGTTGACGGTCAACGCAACGCTGATCGGCGTGAAGCCCGGCTCCGCGGTGATCACCGCCAGCAATCCGGCGTACAACTTCGCCACCTCGACGGCGACGACGTCGGCGTCGCTCAATATCGTGCAGGCGTCGGCGACGCTGAACGCCAGCTTCGGTACGTCGATCACGATCAACTTCGAGAGCAACGGCCAGCCCACCGCGGCTCCCGCTCCCGGCATCGCCGTCACGCTGGCGCCGGTCGATGGGACCTGCCTCGCGGCGACGACGCCCGTCACGATTGCCACGGGCTTCGTCAGCACCACGGCGACGCTCTCCTACGGCGGCTCGGCCACGCTGCCGTGCACCACGAAGCTGCTCGCCCAGGCTACGAACCTGCAGCCGGACAGCATCAACGTGACGGTCAACCCCATCCCGGTGATCAACATGTTCACACCGGCACAGGGGACAGGGCGACTCGGCATCGGGCTGCAGGATCAGGGCAATGGCAGCCTGCAGGTGGCCAATCCGGGCCCCGGATCGCTCACCGTGCACCTCGTGAGCTCCGACCAGACAGTGCTACTGCTCGCGCCGGACGCGAGCACGGCGGGCACGCCGACGCTCGACGTCCAGGTACCGCTCAACCAGAGCAGCATCAGCTACTTCATTCAGGGTGTGGGCACGGGCACGGCGACGATCAGCGCGAGCGCGCCGCTCTACGCGAACGGCACATCGCCGGTGGTCACCGTCGTGACGCCTGGCTTCGATATTCTCGGGGTTCCAACGTCGACCACGAGCCTGTCGTCGAACACGGCCTTCTTCGTCCGCCTCGGGGCCCCGAACGCCGGGAATACGGGGTTGGCGGTGGAGCAGAGCGTACGTGCTCAGGCGCCTACGCTCACGGCGACGATCAAGAACCGCAACAGCGGGGCGGCGCAGCTCGTAACGACCGCGCTCACCGCCCAACAGGTCACGGTGTCGATTTCCGCCGGTCAGTCGCGTTCACCGAGCACCAAAGCCGCGGGCGGTGTGGAGTACGATCCGCTTGGTGCCGGCCCCGACACCGTGACGGCGACGATTCCTGGCTTCGGAATCTTCCCGGGGACGCAGGACTCAGTACCCGTGACCGTGTCGGCGCCCTTGATCAACATGTTCACGCCGGCGCAGGGGACCGGGCGGCTTGGCGTGGGTCTGCAGGATCAGGGTAGCGGCAGTTTGCAGGTCGCCAATCCGGGACCCGGGTCGCTGACCGTGCACCTCGTCAGCTCCGATCCGGCCGTGCTGCTGCTCGCGCCCGACGCCGCGACCGCCGGCACGCCGACGCTCGACGTCCAGGTGCCGATTCTGCAGAGCGGGTTCAGCTACTTCATCCAGGGCGTCGGCACCGGCACCGCGACGATCACGGCGAGCGCGCCTGCCTACTCGAACGGCACGTCGCCGAACGTGAACGTGGTGACGCCGGGCTTCGACGTCCTCGGAGTCCCCAGCTCGACCACGAGCCTGGCAGCGAATACCGCCTTCTTCGTCCGTCTGGGAGCGCCCAACGCGGCCAATACGGCGCTGGCGGTGGAGCAGACCGTCAGGGCGGGCGGAACGACGTTGGTCGCGACGATTCAGAACCGCAGCCCTGCCGCCGCGCAGCTGGTCACGACGTCGGTCACCGGCCCGTCGGTCAACGTGTCGATCAACGCGGGGCAGTCCCGCAGCCCGAGCACCAAGGCGGCGGGCGGCGTGGAATACGATCCGCTCGGCGCTGGCCCGGATACGGTGACCGCGACCATTCCTGGTTTCGTCATCTTCCCGGGGACGGCGGATTCGGTCCCGATCACGATCACCGCTCCGGTGATCAACATGTTCACGCCGGCGCAGGGGACGGGACGTCTCGGTGTCGGGTTGCAGGATCAGGGCAGCGGCAGTCTGCAGACCGCCAATCCTGGACCGGGTGCATTGACCGTGCACCTCGTGAGCTCGGATCCGACCGCCATGCTGCTCGCGCCTGACGCCACGACGCCGGGCACTCAGACGCTCGATGTTTCGGTGCCTGTCAACCAAAGCGGCTTCAGCTACTTCATCCAGGGCGTCGCGACGGGCACCGCCACCGTCACGGCGAGCGCGCCGGCGTACACGAACGGTACGTCGCCGACCGTGAATGTGGTGACGCCTGGGTTCGACATTCTCGGTCTGCCGGGTTCAACGACCAGTCTC
>DATFTG010000250.1:0-14349 GCA_035262265.1 Gemmatimonadales bacterium | reverse complement strand
CACGGTGACGATGTCGGGAACGAAGGCCGGCTCGTTGCGGTGGCCGCGGTGCGGCACCGGCGCCAGGTACGGCGCGTCGGTCTCGACGAGCAGCCGGTCTGCCGGGTACTCCGACGGCGGCACCGCCGGGCGCCAGTTCTTGAACGTGATCATGCCGCTGAAGGAGAAATAGGCGCCGACTTCCATCCCCGCCGTGAACAGCGCGCGGCCGCCGGCGAAGGAGTGCAGCACGAGCGGGACGCGCCGGCCCCACTCCCGCAACAGGGCGGCCATGTCGTCGTCGGCGTCGCGCGCGTGAATCACCACCGGTTTGCCGACATCGGCGGCGAGGGCGAGCTGGCCCTCGAACGCGGTGCGCTGCGCGGGCCGCGGGGCGTGATCGTAGTGGTAGTCGAGTCCCGTTTCACCGACGGCGACGAGCTCGGGAGCGGCGAGCAGCTCGCGCAGCCGGGGCAGCGCGGCTGTGTCCCAGCCCGCGGCTTCGTGCGGATGCACTCCGGCCGTCGCCGAGAGCCCGGGAATTTCGCGGGCGAGGGTGGTGGCGCGCGAGCTGCCGGCGAGGGATTCGCCGATCACCACGACGTGGCCCACGCCGGCCGCCGCCGCCCGCGCCAGCACCGCGGCGCGGTCGCCGTCAAACGCCGGGTCGCCCAGGTGGCAATGGGCATCCACCAGGGCCGGCACCGTCAGACGGCGGCCTTGGAACGGCTGCCGCCGCTTCCTCCCAGGGGTGCCGGTACGGAGGACGGTACCGCCGTGGCCTGCGGCTCACGCGGCACGTAGGCGCGGGCGCCGCGGGCGTCCTGACCGGGCCAGCGCTTCTCGATGAGCAGCAGCACCGGCGCGGCAATGTAGATCGACGAGAACGTGCCGGTGAAAATCGCGAACGTCATCACCAGCGAGAACGGCCGGATCACCTCGCCGCCGAAGATCACCAGTGCGACGGTCGCCGCCATCGTCGTGCCGTGCGTCAAGATCGAGCGCGGCAGCGTCTCGTTGATCGACAGATTGAGAATCTCATAGAGATTGACGCGCCGGAACTTGCGCAGGTTTTCGCGCACGCGGTCGAAGATGATGATGGTGTCGTTGAGCGAGTACCCCACCATCGTGAGCACCGCGCCGACCACGACCAGACTGACCTCGAGATTCATGTAGCGAATGAACGCGATGGTCGTGAGGATGTCGTGGAAGGTGGCGAGCACCGCCGCCAACCCGAAGCGCCACTCGAAGCGATAGGCGAGGTAGGCGAGCGTCACGAAAAACGAAAAGAAGATCGCGAGCAGCGCCTTGCCCTGGAGCTCTTTTCCGACCTTGGGGCCCACCGCTTCGTGTTTGGTGATGAGGTAATTGTCGTGGCCGATCTTCGTATCGAGCGCTCGCGCGACAGCCGCGGATGTTTCTTCGGCATCGCCTCCCGGCGAGGTCACATTTTCCCCGAGCCGCGCCCGGATCGCATAGGAGGTGTCGGAGCCGAACGACTGGATCTCCGCCCCGCGAATGCCGGCCGCGTCGAGATCGGCGCGCAGCTCGGCCGTCTGGATCGGGTGTCTGGTTTCGATCTGGATGAAGGTGCCGCCGGTGAACTCGATGCTGTAGTTCAGCCCTTTGACGGCGAGCAGGATCAGCCCCGGGACGATGATCAGCGCCGTCAGCGCGTACGCGTAGCGGCGCCACTTGATGAAGTCGTAATTGGCGTTGGCGAACAGTCGGATCATCAGACGCTCAGGGTTTGCATGTCGGGACGGCGGCGCAGCCAGATCAGGTAGAAGGTGCGCACCACGAAAATGGCGGTGATCATCGATGCCGCGATGCCGATGATCAGCGTGATGGCGAAGCCCTGGACCGGCCCCGTCCCCACGAGATAGAGGATCGCCGCCGTGAGCACGGTGGACACATTGGAGTCGATGATCGCGCTCATGGCGTGGGTGAAGCCTTCGTCGATCGCCAGGCGCACCGTCTTGCCGTGCTGCAGCTCTTCGCGAATGCGCTCGAAGATCAGCACGTTGGCGTCGACGGCGATGCCCACCGACAGCACCATCCCCGCGAGCCCCGGCAGGGTGAGCGTGAAGCCGAACAGCGACAGTCCCGCGAGCGTCATCAGGACGTAGAGGCTGAGCGCAGCGATCGCGAGGGCGCCGGAGAGCCGGTAGTAGCCGACCATGATCACGATCACCAGCGCGACGCCGACGATGCCGGCCTTGAGACCGTCGCGGATCGAGTCCTTGCCGAGCGTCGGACCGATGGTGCGCTCCTCCACGATCGACAGCGGCACGGGCAGCGCCCCGGCCTGCAGCACGAGTGCCAGGTCCTGCGCTTCGGTGAGCGGCTTGCTCTGCAGATCGATCTGGCCGGTGCCGCAGATCTGGTCGTTGATGATCGGCGGCTGGCCCTGCACGCGGTTGTCGAGGATGATCGCCATGTAATCGTGCACGTGGCGTCCGGTCTCATCGCAGAACTTGTGGCTGCCGCGGTGCGTCAGGTCGAAGACGACTTCGGAGTGATTGTTCTGCGGGTCGCGGCGGGCGTTGGCCCGGGTCAATTCCTCGCCCGTGATGATCGGCTTGTCTTCGACGATGTACAGCGCCCGATACATCCGTGCCCCGCGCGACTCCGCCTCCGTCCCCCATTTCCGATCAAAGCCGCGCGGCAGCAACGCCGTCACCTCGGGTCGCGCCAGCAGACTTTCGGCCCGGCTCACCTGCTCCTCGGGGATGAGAAACTCGCCGGGCAGCTGCCCCTGGAACAGCAGCGCCGAGAGAGCGCCCGGAGCGTTCGATTCGCTGGTGTCGGGGGCCGGGATCGGGGACTTCTGCTTGCTCGTGTCGGCGCCTTTCTTGGCGGTGTCGCCGAACAGCGTCTGGACCACGCTCGCCTGAGCGCCGGTCGGCGCCTTCACCCCCGCGACGCGGAGCGCCCGGTCGATGGCGGGGAGCGCGTCACGGAACTGATTGTGCATGTCGGTGATGCGAAACTCGAGAAACGCCGTGCGCTGCACGATCTGCTTGGCGCGTCCGGGATCCTTCTCCCCGGCAAGCTCGACCACGAGACGACATTGTCCGATGATCTGCACCACCGGCTCGGTGGTGCCGAATTCGTCGACCCGCGTCCGTACGACGCGCTGGGCGCGCTGAATCGCGGCCGCGCAATCGGGAACGGGACCCTTGGACTGGTCGACCTCGAGGGCGAGATGAATCCCGCCCTGCAGATCGAGTCCCAGGTTGATCGGGACGTGCCGCACCGTGGTGTCCTTCATCCGGCCCTGGGCGTCCGGCGCGCGCTGCGTGACGTTGCGCGGCACGAGCAGGGCGATCGACAGCACGAGCAGGCTGCCGATGGCGATCAGACGACTGCGAATCGATCTCATGCGATTCCTTCTCCTGTGAGACTCTGGCGCGCGGCCGCACGGTCCTCGGCAAGTTGTGCGATCAGCGCTTCGCGCGAGGGAAACGCGCGTACCTCACGCAGGCGCCGTACCCATTCCACCCACACCGTGGCGCCGTACAGCTCGGCATCGACATCGAACAGGTGAATCTCCAACCCCCGCTCCTGCACGCCGAACGTCGGACGAGACCCCTGGTTCATCATACCACCGCGCAGCACCCCGTCGGGGAGGGTGACCCGCACCGCGTACACCCCGTCCGGCGGCAGCAGCTTGCGCGCGTCCGGGACCGGGAGGTTGATCGTCGGGATCCCGATCGTCCGGCCGCGCCCTGCTCCCCGCTGCACCGTCCCCAGGGCGCCGTAGGGCCGCCCCAACCACGCCCGTGCCAGCGCGAGGTCGCCGTGCGCCAGCGCCGTGCGGATCAACGTGGACGAAATCGGTTGCCCGTCGTCCTTCACCGCGTCGACCACGTCGACCGCGAAGCCGTCGCTCGCCGCGATGCGCCGCACCGTCTCCACGTCCCCCGAGCGCCCGCGCCCGAAGCCGTGGTCGTGTCCCAGCACCAGCTCGTCCATCCGCCACCGCGTCCGCAGCACATCGCGCACGAACTGCACCGGCTCCAGGCGCGCCAGCTCGGCGGTGAACGGCAACGTCTCCACGCGGCTCACCCCCGCCGCCTCGAGCAACCGCTGTTTCTCCGGCGGCAGCGTCAACAGCGGCGGCGCCGCGCCCGGGTTCACGACCGCGAGCGGGTGCGGGTCGAACGTCACGACCACGCTCTCGCACCCCCGCGCCTGCGCCCGCCGCGTGATCTCGGCGAGCACCGCCTGATGCCCGCGGTGCACGCCGTCGAACGTGCCGACGGTCACGACCGCCCCAGCCGAAGGCGGCGCCATCAGTCGGCCAGCACGACCCGCGGCTTCCACACGTCGCCGGCGCGATCCGCGACGGCGACGAGCGTGTCGCCGACGAACATCGCCACCGGCGTCGCGGCGGCGTCGCCCGCCGCCGCGATGAAGCGGCCGTGGACGACGGCTTCGCGCTCGACGGCATCGACGTCACGCCGTCCCAGATGCCGCACCAGCACACCGGGCGACAACAGGTCCGCCGGGTCGGCGGCCTCGGGCGCCACCGCCTGCTCCAGCCGGAACGGCCCGACCGCGGTGCGGCGCAGGGCCGCGAGATGCCCGCCGCAACCGAGCGCCGCTCCGAGATCACGGGCCAGGGAGCGAAGGTAAGTCCCGGCACTCACCGTCGCCCGAAACTCGACGTCGGGCGGCGCGAACTCCGTCACCTCGAGCACCGCGATCTCGACCTCTCGCTCCGCCGGCTCCACCACTTCGCCACGCCTCGCGCGGCGATACGCCCGCTCGCCCTCGACCTTCACCGCCGAGTACGCCGGCGGCCGCTGCCGCACCGTGCCGCGGAACCGTGCGAGGGTGCGCTCCAGTACGGTGCGGTCGACGGAAACGGGGCGTTGCTCCCGGACCTGGCCGGTGGCGTCGTCGGTGTCGGTCGTCGCCCCGAGCCGCATGCGGCCCTCGTACGTCTTCGTCCACGCGGCGGCGAACGGCACCAGTCGCGTCGCCCGCCCCACCACCATCACGAGCAGCCCTTCCGCGAACGGATCGAGGGTGCCCGTGTGTCCGACCCGTCGCGTGCCGAGCCTGCGGCGCACGATGTCCACCATGTCGTGCGAAGTGGGACCGGCCGGCTTCGCGACGAGCAGCACGCCGTCGGTCAGTCGTCCTCCGCCTTCAGCTCCTTCAGCACGCGGTCGATGCGCTGCGCGTGCTCGATCCCGCGGTCCAGCCGGAAGTGCAGCTCCGGGCTGGTCCGCAGCCGCAGCTGGCGCGACAGCTCGGTGCGGAGATAGCGCGCCGCGCTGGTGAGGCCCTCGAGGCTGCGCGCCTTCTCCTCCTCGGGCGCCATGACGCTCACGCTGATCGTCGCATGCGACAGATCGGCCGAGACTTCGACGCCGGTCACCGTGACGAATCCGATGCGCGGGTCGCGCACCTCGCTCGTCAGGAATGCCGCGACCGCCTGGCGGATCAGCTCGGCGATGCGCTCGGGGCGATGGCTCGGAGTGCGCATCTCAGAGGTAGCTCGTGCTGGAGTCCATGACGCGCGCGCCGTCCGCTCCCGCCACCAGCCGGTCGGCCTGCTGCAGCACCTGCTCGGCGTGCCGCTTGTCCGTGGTCACGACGGCCGCGGACAGCTCCGCCCGCTGCCACAGGTCCTGATGGTCGGTCTCCGAGACGGACACGTTGAACTGCCGGTGCAGCCGGTCCTTGAGACTCTTCACGATCTGCCGCTTCTCCTTCAGCGACTGGCACGCGACGAGATGCAGCTCCCAGGTGATGAGCCCGATGATCACCGGGGCAATTCCCGCGGGCCGCGCCTCCCGTCGGGACGCGGGGTCAGGCGGCTCCCGCGTCGAGCGAGCGGGCCACCTCGTCGATGCGGTACGCCTCGATCAGGTCGCCGACCTTCACGTCGTTGAAGTTCTCGATGCCGATGCCGCACTCGAACCCTTCGCGCACTTCGCGGGCGTCGTCCTTGAAGCGCTTCAGCGACGCCAGCGTCCCGTCATACACCTCGACGCCGTTGCGGACGACGCGGACGCGGGCGGTCCGCGGAATGACGCCGCTGCGCACGAAGCACCCGGCGATCGTGCCGACCTTGGCGATCTTGAAGAGCTGGCGCACTTCCGCCTCGCCCAGCACGACCTCTTTCTTCTCCGGCGCGAGCAGGCCTTCCATCGCCGATCGTACTTCGTCGACCGCCTCATAGATGATGCGGTAGGTCCGGATCTCCACCCGTTCGCGCTCCGCGGACGCTCGCGCATTCGAGTCGGGGCGCACGTGGAACCCGATGATGATCGCGCCCGACGCCTTGGCGAGCAGCACGTCGGAATCGGTAATGGCACCGACGCCGCGGTGGACGACCTCGACCTTCACCTCGGCCGTCGAGAGCTGCGCCAGCGCGTCGGCCAGCGCCTCCGCGGGGCCGCCCTGATCGGCCTTGATGATGATGCGCAGCACGGCGGCGCCGCCCGCCGCACGCTCCGCCATGAAGTCTTCCAGCGTTTTCACGCGACTGGTGCGGCGATGCTGGGCCTCGCGCTCGAGGCGCTGGCGCTTCTGGGCGATCTCGCGCGCCTGCGCCGCATCCTTCACGCCCTGGAAGGTGTCCCCCGCCTCGGGCACTCCCTCGAAGCCGAGGATCTGCACCGGGATCGAGGGAGCGGCGGCCGGGACGGTCTGGCCGCGCTCGTCGAACATGGCGCGCACGCGGCCCGAGAACTGCCCGCAGATGAAGTCGTCGGCGACCTTGAGCGTGCCGTTCTGCACGAGGATCGTCGCCACGGGGCCCTTCCCCGGATCGAGCGACGCCTCGAGCACGGCGCCGAGCGCAGGCCGGTCGGGATTGGCCTTGAGATCGAGCAGCTCCGCCTGCAGGAGAATCTGGTCGAGCAGCGTGTCGATGCCGGTCCCCTTCTTGGCGGAGATCGGCGTCGCGAGCGTGGTGCCGCCGAATTCTTCGAGCACCACGCCGTGCGCGAGGAGATCCTGCTTCACTTTCTGCACGTTGGCGGTCGGCAGATCGATCTTGTTGATGGCGACGACGAGTGGCACGCCGGCGTTCTTGGCGTGCGAAATCGCCTCGATCGTCTGTGGCATGATGGCGTCATCAGCCGCGACGACGAGGACGACGAGATCGGTCACCTGCGCGCCGCGGGCGCGCATCGCGGTGAATGCCTCGTGACCCGGCGTATCGAGGAAGGTGATCGAGCGGCCGTCCTTGAGCGTGACGTGGTAGGCGCCGATGTGCTGCGTGATGCCTCCGGCCTCGCCCGCCACGACGTTCGTCTTACGCACGTAGTCGAGCAGCGACGTCTTGCCGTGATCGACGTGGCCCATGACGGTCACGATCGGCGGCCGCGGTTTCAGCGCCTCGGCCTGGTCGACCGGCTGCTCCGGCGCGGCGACGGCGTACTCCTCCTCACGCGTCGCCTGGAAGCCGAACGCCGAGGCGATCAACTCGATCAGATCGAAATCGAGCCGCTGGTTGATCGTGACCATCTGCCCCAGCTCCTTGAAGGCGAAGGTCACGATCTGCGTCGGGGGAACCTTCAGGATGTTGGCGAGCTCGCTGACGGTGATGAACTCGGTCACCCGCACCAGCGTCTTCTCGCGCTCCTTCTCGGCGGCGCGCCGCTCTTCCTGAAGGTCGCGGAAGCTCGGCCCTTCGTCGCGCGGCCGCGCGCCCTTCTTGGCGACCGGACCTTTGATCGACGCCAGGGTGCGCGAGATGTTCTGCGCCACGGCTTCCTGATCGACCAGCGACTTGCGGCCTTTCTTGCGCTTCTTCCCGGCCTTATCGCGGCGCCGCTCTTCGAGGGCGCCCGCGCCGGGGGCGGCGGAGGCGACGGGCCGCGGCGGCACGTTGCCGCCCGGCATCCCGCTCGCGACCGGTTTGGGCCGCACCGGCGTCGGGATGAAGGGGCGCGGCGGCGGCGTGGGATGGACCGAGGGCGGTGGCGGCGCCGGGGACGCGACGAAACTGGCGGCGACGGGCGCCGGCGTCTCGGGCGCCGCGGTCTCGGGCGCCGGGATATCGCGGAACAGCGCCGCGGCACGCTCCTCGAGCGAGATGGAGGGCTTCTCCTCCTCCACGCGCACCGCGTCGAGCGCGGCGCGCGTACGCAACTCCTGCTCGGCCGCGACCCGCGCGGCTTCGGCCTGCGCCTCGGCCTCGGCGGCGGCGACCTCCGCCGCGGTGCGGCGGCGGCGCTTGGGGCGATCGTCGACCGGCTCGGGCGCGGGCTCTACCACCTTGGCCACACGGCGCCGCTTGGTGCTCGCCGCGGGCGGCTCCTTCTGGCGCCGCTTCTCGCGCTCCCAGCGGGCGCGCATCATCGCCACCTGCTCGTCCTTGAGCGGGGTGAGATGACTGCGCACGAAGATGTCCATCTCCTTGAGCATGTTCATCACCTGCTCCGAGGAGATGCCGAACTCCGCCGCCAGATCATGAATCCGTGTCGCCACTCACTCCTCCGAAAGCCGCATCAATCCGCGCGCCAATGCGCGGTCTCCAGTCCCCACCGTCTGCACCGGCGGGCGTCCGAGCTGCGCGCCCAGCCGTTCCGCCTCCGGCCCCGCGAGCACCGGAACACCGCGCGCTCGCGCCAGCCGTTCGACCTTGTCTCGCGTGCGTGGGCTGGCATCCGCGGCCATCACCACGACGGCGAGTTTTCCCTGCTGCAGCCTCGCCCGCACCCCCGACACCCCGATCACGATGTTGCCCGCACGCATGCCCAATCCCAGGAGGCCCGCGAGCCGATCGGTCACGCCGCCTGCGGCGGGGACGGGGGCGACGCGTCGGTCCCGCCGGACTCCTCGCCGCCTTCCTCCGTCAGCTCGTTCAAGAACGCCATGAGCCGGTCGGCCAGCTCGGAGGTCATCCCCTGCAGCTTGTCGACGTCCTCACGCTCCATGTCCAGGATGTCCTGCAGCGTCTTCTTGCCGTTCTGCTCCAGCACCGCCACGAGGTCGGGCGGCAGTCCCTTGAGCTCGACCAGCGGCACCTTCACCGCTTGCTCCTCTTCAGGCGGCAGCGGCGCGAACAGCGGCCCTTCGCCGCCGCGCTCCAGCCACTCACGGCTCGAGTAGAGATCGATTTTCCAGCCGGTGAGCTCCGAGGCGAGACGCACGTTCTGGCCGTTGCGACCGATGGCGAGCGACAGCTGGTCTTCGTCGACGATCGCCTGAATGGTGCGGCTCTCGGGATCCGAGAACACACGCGCCACCCGCGCGGGGGCGAGGGCCAGCTTCGCGAACCGCTCGGGATCGGGCGACCACGGCACGATGTCGATGCGCTCGCCGTTGAGCTCGTTTACGACCGCCTGTACGCGCGAGCCTTTGAGGCCGACGCACGCGCCCACCGGATCGATGGCGTCGTCGCGCGAGATCACCGCGATCTTGGTGCGGCTCCCCGCCTCGCGCGCCGTGGCCCGGATCTCCACGATCTGCTGCTGGATCTCGGGCACTTCGATTCTGAACAGCGCCTTCACGAACAGCGGGTCGGCGCGCGACAGAATGAGGCGCGGTCCTTTGGGGGTCTCCTCGATGCGCTTCAACACCGCCCGGATCGAGTCGCCCTGGTGGTAGTGCTCGCGATGGTTCTGCTCGCGGTAGGGGATGATCGCCTCCGCTTCGCGGAACTTGTTGAGCATCACCACGATCTTGCCGCGCTCGATCTGCTGCACCTCTCCGGGGAGCAGCTCGCCCACCTTGCCGGTGAACTCGTCGCGGATGCGGCTGCGCTCGCCCTCGCGCACGCGCTGGATGATGCGCTGCTTCGCCGCCTGCACGGCGGTGCGGCCGAACTCGGCGAACGGCACCTCTTCTTCGAGGACGTCGCCGGGCTGGAAGTCGGGGTCTTCGAAGCGCGCTTCCTCGAGCGAGATCTGCGTGCCCGCGTCTTCCACCGCTTCGACCACCGTCTTCAGCACCACGATCCGGATCGTGCCCTTGAGCTCATCGATCGAGATCTCGGCCCGGACGTTCGGGCCGTAGCGCTTCACCAGCGCCGCATGCAGCCCGTCCTTCAACAGCTCGATCATTTCACCGCGCTCGAGCTGCTTGGAGCTCGTCAGCTCGCGGATCGCGGAAACGACGTCGGTTGCGTTGGCCATTCTGAAATCCGTTATCAGGTATCGGTCATCGGTTGTCGGTCACCAATCCACCGCCAGGCGAGCCTCGCGTGCCGCCGTCAGCGGCAGCGTCACCGGCTCCCGGCCTTCGGGGTGCAGGACCACGGTCGCCTCGTCCGGCACGGCGACGATGCGGGCGCGGATCCGCCCCAACCCTTCCAGCTTCACCAGCACTTCCCGTCCCACGAACCGGACCCAGTGCCGGTGCCAGCGCACCGGCCGGTCGAGCCCCGGACTGGACACCTCGAGCTGGTAGCGCGGACCCAGCGGGCCACCGTTGTCCAGCCACGCTTCCAGAGTCCGGCTGGCGAGGGCGCAGTCGTCCACGGTCACGCGCCGCTCCGGATCAGCCGGCGGCCAATCGATGCGCACTTGAACGAGCGGCCGGTTCGGCGTGCCGCCCAGGCGAAGGTCGGCCAGGTCGAGTCCCAACGTTTCCAAACGGGACCGAACGGCCTCCACCAGGCTGTCGGTGAGCATAAAAAAAAGCGCGGGCCTGACTTCGCCCGCTTCGACGGGGAATGTATCCCCACCCCCCGGCCTGTCAAGTCGCGGGGAGCGGTATCCCCAGGTAGGCCACCATTCTGCCGTCGGCGCCGCGGGAGGCGCGGTGCGAATGGAACTGATCATTGTGGTGCGCGGTGCAGAACGCCGAGATGCTCACATCGCGCAGCCCGAGCGCAGCGCCCCGGGCGGCGAGCAGACCACGCAGGTCGACGTAGGTCGGAGTGGTGCTTGCCGGACGCCCCGTCACGCGCTCCGAGACTTCATAACCTACTTCATAACAGTTCCCGCAAATCCCTACGCCACAATGCATTACAAAATCTCTGCAGGTGGCGCCCGTCGCGGCTGTCAACTCGCCCAGCGAGCGCTCGAGGATCCCCCCGGCCACCCCACGCCAACCAGCATGCAGCAGGGCGACGAGCCCTCGCTCGGGCGCGACCAGATAGACCGGGATGCAGTCGGCCACCGTTACGGCGAGCAGGACGCCACGGTCCCGGGTGGCGTGGCCGTCGACCCCCTCGAGCACGATCCACCCTGGAGGCGGGTTCGCGTGCCACTTGAGGTCGGTGCCATGGACCTGGTGGCTGATGACGACGGTGGGGAATCGCGACTCGAACGCCCGGCGGAAGGCGCGCCACCGCGTCATCACCTGCCCCGCCGGCTCATCGCTCCACAGGCCGAGGGAAAACCCTCCGGCGCGCGTGGTGATGCCTGCGACGACCCCGTGTCGGGCCGCCCACTCCGACAGCTCGAGCCGCGGCACGGCGGCGTCGCCGGCTGGGACTTCGACAACGATGGTGGCTTGCGGAGGAGTGGTCGACAAGGGCAGGCGGTCAACGACCATCTTCGAGGCGCTCGATTTTCGCGCCCAACGCGCGGAGCCGCTCATCGATGCGCTCGTAGCCACGCTCGATCTGTCCTACGTTGTGGATCACCGAATCCCCCTCGGCCGCCAGGGCGGCGAGCAGAACGGCCATGCCGGCGCGAATGTCGGGGCTCTCGACCTCCCCTCCCCGCAGCTTCGACGGGCCCGCGATCACGGCGCGATGTGGATCGCAGAGCACGATGCGCGCTCCCATGCCGATCAGCTTGTCCACGAAAAAGAGGCGCGACTCGAACATCTTCTCGAACACAAGCAGCGGCCCTTCGCACTGCGTCGCCACCACGATCGCGATCGACATCAGGTCGGCGGGGAACGCCGGCCAGGGTCCGTCCTCGAGCTTCGGGATGTGGCCCCCGAGATCGGGGCGGATGCGGCGCTCCTGGTCCTTCGCGACGATCAGCGCATCGCCGTCGACCCGCGGCCGCACGCCGAGTCGGTCGAAGGCGTAGAGCGTGGAGCGCAGGTCCTCGGTGCGCACGCCCTCGATCCGCACCGCCCCGTTGGTGACCGCGGCCAGCCCGATGAACGAGCCCACCTCGATATGATCGGGCCCGATGTGGAACGGCTCCGCTGCCGTTCCGAGCGGCCCCCCGCCGTGGACGTGCAGCACGTTGGTGCCGATGCCGTCGATCCGCGCGCCCAGACTCGTGAGGAACCGGGCCAGGTCCTGCACATGCGGCTCGCTTGCGGCGTTGCGCAGCACGACGTCGCCTTTTGCCCGCACGGCGGCCATGAGCGCGTTCTCGGTCCCGGTGACACTGGGCTCGTCGAGAAAGACATCCGCCGCGGTGAGCGACTTCGCCTCGAGCTGGTAGCGCTTGCCCACCTCGACGTCCGTGCCGAGCGCCTCGAGGGCGAGGAAATGCGTGTCGACGCGGCGCCGGCCGATGACGTCACCGCCGGGCGGCGGCAGCGAGACGCGCCCGAATCGCGCCACCATCGGTCCCGCAAAGAGGATCGAGGCACGCACCTTGGCGCACAGCACCGGATCGAGATCCCGGGGCTGGGCGTTGCGGGTGTCGATGTCGACGCTGTTGGGACCCGCCCACGTCACGCTCGCGCCGAGGTGCTGCAGCAAGGCGAGCATCGTCTCGACGTCCCTGATGTGCGGCACGTTCTCGATGCGACAGGGGCCGTCGGCGAGCAGCGTCGCGGCCAGAATGGGAAGTGCGGCGTTCTTGTTACCGGCGGGGCGAATCGTGCCCTCGAGCGCGCGGGCGCCGGACACGCAAAACGTCGGCGGCATGGGGGCCAACCTACCGGAACGCTTGCGCGGGCGTCAAGCGAGGGCGAACGTATCGCGCGTGTTTCCGCTGCCGCCGCTCGCCGCCGCGGCGTTGATCGCGCTCGCGGCCTTACTGGCAACCTATCTGCCGCGCCCGCCCTGGCTCGTCGCCGTCCTCGCGGGTGCGCGCCGGGCCCCACCGATCGGCTGGCTGCTGATCGGTGCCGTGTTGGGACCGCTGCTCGGCGTGCTCGACGGTGCGCTGCTCGTCGGCCTGACACCGGTCGTCGCGTGCGCCATCGGGTGGATCGCCGCGGGCGCCGCGGCCCGGCTCACCGCCCCCGCGTCGCCCGTCCGTGAGCCCGGGACGGCGGTGGACATCGCCGGACTGGTGGCGGCCTTCGCTCTCCCCGCGGCGCTGTTGTACGGCGCGATGCGGGTCCTGCCCACGGCCGTCGCTCCCGTCTGGAAGCCCGTCTGGCCCGTGCTCGCCGTACTGTCGGCGGCGGTGGCCTTCGCCGCCGCACCGCGCGCCAGGGCCGCGACGGCGCTGTCGCTGCTCGTGACGGCCGGGGCCCTGCTCGCGCTCTTCCCGCACGCGCGCAAGAGCGACCTGGCGCCCATGGCCATGTGGCTCGGCTTCGCGCTGGGCGGGACGTTCGTGTGCGTCCTGGTCGCCACGCGGCTGGGCCGCCAGCCGAAGACGCGCGCCGCGGCGACAATCACGGCGCTCTGCTTCGCCGCGGGGATCGGTATGGCGTCGGGCACGTCACCGTATCTCGTCTGCGGGTTACTCGGCCTGGCGCTGGCGAAGTGGGGCCCCGGGTACGAGCGCCTCGCCGACGACCTGGCCCCGACGGCGTCCACCGTTGGTGCACTGCTCTGGTTTGCAGCGGGCGCGCTCGCCGGCGGCCGCTTTCCGACCGTCCTCATCGCGGCGGCGCTGCTCGCCCTGTGGCCCGCCATGCGCCACCGTTTCGCGCTCGCCGCTCCAGCGTCGCAGCACACGCAAGGGCTGGCGCTCGCTCTCTCGTACGCGCTCACGGCAGAGCGCACGCTCGGCCTCGCACAGCGCGGCGCGCTCGTGACCGCCGCGGCGCTGGCGCTCGTCCTCACATCCCTCTTCCCGGTGCGTAACGCGGCCCCTGCCCCGTTGACTTCCCCCACGCCCCGGGCAGAGGTTACAGCATGATCCCCACGTGGGCCGCGGTGGTGGGCGCCATCAGCCTCGCCGTCATCGCCGCCGCGGCACTGGTCTCGGGTCTGGCAGTCCTCGCAGCAGCGTTCGGCGTCCGGGCGTTTCTCCAAGCCATCCGACATTCGGCCGAGCCGGTCGTGCAGGACGTGCGCCAGCTGATCGGCACGATTCGCAGCGAGGCGGACGGCCTCGCCGAAACCTCGCGCGACATGCGCCAGCGCATCGTGCACGCCGCCGACGCCGCCGAGGCGCGCCTGGCAGAGCTGGGCGACGCCCTGGGGGAAGCCGAGCGGGAGATCGGGGAGACGGCGAAGGATGTCGCCGCCACGGCGCGTACGGTGCGCCGCGGGGTGTCGGTGTGGCGGCTGGGGCGGTCGCTGCGCAAGCGCCCCGACGAGGGAGCGACAGAGTGAGACGCGCGATCGCCCCGTTGGGG
>DATFTG010000249.1:0-10119 GCA_035262265.1 Gemmatimonadales bacterium | reverse complement strand
AAGACGGCGTCCGCCACGGGATTGGGTCTCGTCATGACGTCCCACGCGCCCGGACTGCTGCGATCGCGGTCGCCGAGCGATCACATCTCGGTCGCCGTGTTCGGGTTGAACGGCCGCGGGATGGTGCACGCGCAGAACTTCTCGCGGCTCAAGGACTCGTCGGTCGCGTACATCGCCGACGTGGATTCGACCGTGCTGGCGAAGGCGAGCGGCGAGATGAAGTCGACGCGCCCGCCGAAAGCCGTCGGCGACTTCCGTCGAGCGCTCGAGGATCCGACGGTCGACGCGGTGTCGATCGCGACGCCGGATCACTGGCACGCGCCGATGGCGATTCTCGCGATGAAGGCCGGCAAACACGTCTACGTCGAGAAGCCCTGCGGCCACAACGCGCGCGAAGGCGAGCTGATCGTGGAGGCGCAGCGCAAGCACCAACGCGTCGTCCAGATGGGGACCCAGCAGCGCTCCGCCGATCGATCCATCGAGCTTGCGCAGGCTCTGAAGGAAGGTCTGATCGGGCGTCCCTACCTGGCGCGCGCCTGGTACGCGAACACGCGTGGCACCATCGGGAGGGGCAAGGAGGCGCCGGTCCCCGCCAACCTCGACTACGAGCTGTGGCAGGGCCCAGCACCGCGCACCCCGTACCGGGACAACGTGATTCATTACAACTGGCACTGGTTCCATCGCTGGGGGACGGGCGAGATCTGCAACAACGGCACGCACGAGATCGACGTGTCGCGCTGGATGCTGGGCGTGGACACCTGCACCCGCGTCATCTCGACGGGCGGCCGCTATCAATTCGACGACGACTGGGAGTTCACCGACACGCAGGAAGTCACTTTCGAATTCGGCGAGGGGAAAACGATCATCTGGCAGGGACAGAGCTGCAACGGGCTGCCGATGTTCGGGCGCTCGCGCGGCGTTTCGGTCCTCGGAACGAATGGAAGCGTGGTGGTCGATCGCGACGGCTACGTCGTCTACGATCAGAAGGGCCAGGTGATCAGAGAAGCCAAAGCCGCCAAGCCGGCGGATCCGCTGAACGTGGTGGCCGACGACGAAATGACGGCGGTGCACATCGCCAACTTCGTCGCCGCCGTGCGCACCGGCGCCGCGCTGCATCAGCCGATCGCCGAAGGAGCGAAGAGCGTGCTGCTCTGCCACCTCGGCAATATCGCGCAGAGTACGGGGCGCGTACTGCACATCGACGCCTCGGGGCACATCATCGATGATGCCGAGGCGATGAAGCAGTGGCAGCGGGAGTACGCCCCGGGCTGGATGCCCGTCGTGTAGATGAAGGACACTGCGCCGCACGAGGACCGTGGCTTCGATCCCGAGCCTTCGGTCCGGCGCGCCGCCCGCGCTCTCTATGAGGAGACGCGCGGGCTGCCGATCATCTCGCCACACGGGCACGTCGATCCCCGCCTCCTCGCCGACAACGAGCCGTTTCCTGATCCCGCGTCGCTCATCGTCACTCCCGACCACTACATCCTGCGGATGCTCTATGCGCACGGGATCCCGCTCGAGTCGCTCGGCGTGGCGACGCGCGAGGACGCGGTCGTGGAGACCGATCCGCGCGCCATCTGGCAGCGCTTTGCGGAGCATGCCTTCCTGTTCCTGGCGACCCCCACCGGTGCCTGGCTCGACCACGAGCTGCGCGAGGTGTTCGGCGTGCGCGAGCGCCTCGACGGCGACTCCGCCGGGCGGGTGTACGACGAAATTACCGCGCGACTCGCGGCTCCTGAATTCCTGCCGCGTGCGCTGTTCGAGCGATTCGGGATAGAAGCGCTGGCGACGACGGATAGGGCGAGTGACGCGCTCGAGCACCACCGCGACATCCGCCGCTCGGGTTGGAAGGGCAGGGTCATCCCGACCTTCCGTCCCGATGCGGCATTCCAGATCGCCGCTCCGGGCTGGCGGGCGGAGCTCGACGCCCTCGCTCGCGCCGGCGGCGCACCGATCGGCACATACGACGAGTTTGTTCGTGCTCTCGAGCAGCGCCGCCGCTACTTCCGCGAGCTTGGGGCGACGGCGACCGATCACGGCGTGCTCGAGCCGTTTACCGAGCCGCTCTCTCCCGCCGACGCCGAGCGCCTGTTCCAGCAAGCGCTCGTGGGAGGCGCAACGGCCGCCGACCAGCGGCGCTTCGAAGGGCAGCTGTTGCTGGAGATGGCGCGCCTGTCCACTGCCGACGGGCTCGTCATGCAGATTCACCCCGGCGCGTTGCGCAACCACAGCCGCATGGTGTTCGACCGTTTCGGTCCCGACCGGGGTGGTGACATCCCGATCGCGACCGAGTTCACCCGCAATTTGCGCCCGCTGCTCAACGCCTACGGCAACGATCCTCGCCTCACCCTGGTGCTCTTCACCCTGGACGAGTCGACGTACAGCCGCGAGCTGGCCCCGCTCGCCGGTCACTATCCGGCGGTGCGCCTCGGGGCGCCGTGGTGGTTCCACGACTCGATGCAGGGCATGATGCGGTTCCGCGAGCGGACCACCGAGACGGCGGGGATCTACAAGACGGCAGGATTCACCGACGACACGCGCGCGTTTTGCTCGATTCCGGCGCGGCACGATCTGTCCCGCCGCATCGACGCCAACTTCCTCGGCGGGCTGGTGGCGCGGCATGTAATCGGGATGGACGATGCGCGCCGCATGGCACGGGCGCTCGCCTATGACCTTGCGAAACAGACGTACAAGCTTTGAACACGCGGAGCGATACGATGCTCAAGACCAAGACAGCATTCAGCGGATTCTCCGTCGACGACCTGAGTCGGGCCAGAGCCTTCTATGCCGACACGCTCGGCCTCAGAGTAGTCGACGACGGCCCGGGGCTCAGGGTCCACTTGCCCGGCGGCGGCAGTGTTCTCGCGTATCCGAAGAACAATCACCAGCCGGCGACCTACACGATGCTCAACCTGGTCGTCGATGACATCGACGGCGCGGTGGGCGAGCTCGGCGGCCGAGGGGTGAAATTCGAGCGTTACGACGGAATGCCGATCGACGAGAAAGGCGTCCTGCGCGGCCGCTCGATGAACATGGGTCCGGATATCGCCTGGTTCAAAGATCCGGCCGGCAACACCCTGGCGGTGCTCCAGACAGACGGGTGAGCGTCAGCGGTCTCGCCGCAGCATGGCGGTGACGCCGTCAAAGAACGCCCAGTCGTCGATTGCATCGGCCCCTACCGGTCGCGCACGGGCGCTCCATACGACGATGACGACGTGCGCCGCCGGATTGACGTACAGGAACTGCCCGTAGATGCCCTCGCCGGCAAACGCGCCGTCCCTGCGCGCATCCGGCGTCGGAGCGGTCCACCACAAATAGCCATAGTCGAGCGGCGTGCCGTCGCGCAGCACCTTCGGTGACGTCGCTTCCCGGACCCAGCCGGTAGGAAGGATCGAATCACCCGCCGCGACGCCGTTGGCCAGCATGAAGAGACCGAAGCGGCCGTAGTCCTCGAGCGTCGCGCTGATGCCGCTGCCGCCGATTTCGACGCCATCGGGAGCATCGAGCCACCAGTACGCGTCTGCCTCCATCCCGAGCCGGCTCCAGATTCGCTCGCCGAGGTAGGTTGCCAGCGGTTTGCCGACGGCGCTGCGCAGCACCAGGCCGGCGACTTGTGTCTCGCCGGTGTTGTAGTTGTTGACGGTCCCGGGCGCGGCCGCTCGCGGCAGGCCGCGCATCACCGCCAGGGTGGACCCCGGGACCTGCGCGATCTGTGCTTCCAGAAGCCGGCGCCGGTCCGAAGCGGGATCGGTATACATCTCGTTCCAGCGCACGCCCGAAGCCATCATGAGGACGTCGCGAATCGTCACCCCCGCGTACGCGCTGCCGGCGAGAGCCGGCACGTAGTGCGTGACCGAGTCGGAGAGGCTGGCGATCGCCCCCTGTTTCAGCGCCGCGCCGATCAACGTCGAAGTGATCGACTTGGCGATCGACATCGACATCCAGCGAGTGTGGGGACCGTTCCCGAAGCGATAGCGCTCGAGCGCGATGCGACCGTGGTCGAGGACCAGCAACCCGGCGACGCGGTTCAGCTCGAGGTAATCCCGCAGGTGATGCACCGTTCCGCGGTCGCTGAATTGGACGTCGCTGAGCGACGTAGCGGCGGACGGCAGCGGCAGCGGCTTCGCGGCAGCGGGAATCCGCCGCGTCGGGAACAGCCGGTCGATATTGCGAAACGTGTGCACCGCGAGCTCGAGGGTGAGCGCGCCGTCGTAGATCTGCCGCACAGTGCCGATCGGCTCCGCGGCGTGCGGGTAGCGATCTGTTCCGGCCACGGGTCCCTGTTGGGCGGCGAGCCTGGCGGACGCGATCACGAAGAGGAGGCTAATGCCCAACCGCTTTGAGCCGATCTTTCGCCTCCATGTTGGTGGAATCGCGCCGGATCGCCTCCCGGAAGGCGTTCGCCGCGCCGCTCGAGTCGCCGCGCATCAGGAGGATGTTGCCGCGGAACACGTACATGCCCGACGACCCGGGAAATACCTCCTCATTGAGTCGCAGCAGCGCGAACGCTTCGTCGAACTTCCCGGCTCGGCCCAGCCGGAACGCGGCGATGTTGAGCGACGGCTCCCCGAAATCGTAGGCCGCCCGACCGTAATAGCGCTCGCGCAAGCCGTGGTACAGCCGAATCGCGGAGTCGGCGCCGGCCGACGTGGCGGTCTCCTGTATCAGCGTCTCGAGCGGGACGGGCCGGGCGACGCCGCGGTGGCACGTCATGCAGGTCACCTGAACGCTCGACCCTTCGTGCTCGTGCATCGGCAGGGTGTCGAGACGCCGGTTGATCTCAGCGACCATGCTCAGCATCTGCCGCGCGACCAGCTTGGGGTGCTTCTCGTCCTTGGCGAAGTCGAACTGCTCGAGCGGCTGGCCTTCCTGTCCGACATGGCAGAACGGACAGCGCACGCCGAGCGCGGCGGTGATGTTGCGCATCTGTCCGATGACCTGGATGACCGGCGTGGTGCGGAGAATCACCTTCACATTGATCAGCGAATCGGGAGGAAAGTGGCCTGTTTGGCCGGACAGGTTGCCACACACGGCGAAGCAGCCGGCAACGCCCAAGAGAAGTAGTTTCATGCCATCACGGTAACGCAAAAGCGAGATAGGTGTCGCTCGACTTCGTCCCCAGCTTGCCGCCTCCGGCAGCAATCACGACGAACTGTTTTCCATGGACCGAAAAGGTGCTCGGCGTGGCGAAGCCGGCTGCGGGGAGCGTGGTTTCCCAGAGCAGGTGCCCGGTGCTCTTGTCGAAGGCGCGAAACTTCGCATCCGTCGTCGCGGCGATGAACACGAGTCCCCCGGCCGTTACGATGGGCCCCCCGTATTGCTCGGTCCCGGTCGTCCGGCCGGAGTCCCCGAATTCCGTGTGTTCGCCCAGCGGGATTCTCCAGCGATACGCGCCGCTGTTGAGATCGATCGCGCTGAGCGTCCCCCAGGGCGGCTTCACCGCCGGGTAGCCGCTCGAGTCCCTCCAGCGCTCGTATCCGGCGAATTCATAAGGCGACTGGGGCGCCGACTGCGCCGGTTGCGCGCTCGCCGTGCAGGTGGATGGTGGAGCAGGCATGCCGAGCAAATACGCCGTCACCATGCAGCGCTGCGTACCGGATAGCCTGCCGAACGAGGGCATGAAACCGCGTCCGTACGCCAGCACCTGCTCGACCTGATCCGCCGACAGTCGAGCGCCGACATTCACGAGCGACGGAGCGCGCTCGTGGCCGCGGCGGTCCGCCCCATGGCAGCCGGCGCAGACGGCGGCGTACACGGCGGGCCCGGTGCGCGCGCGCGCGATGGCCTGTGACAGCGCCGGCACGGGGCGCATCGCAGCGATCCAGGGAACGTCGCTGGCGTTGACGTACAGCACGCCCGTTTCGGTGTCGACCGCGGCACCACCCCATTCGCCGCCGCCGTCGAACCCGGGAAACACGATCGTCCCTTCGCGGCTCGGCGGCGAAAAGAGCGAGCCGTGGCGCAGCGTGTGATAGCGGCGCAGCGCGGCGGCGTGCGACGCGCGAGAAAGAATAGTGAGGGTGGTTTCGTCGACCGCCTGCCGCGCGAACGGGACGGGCTGGATCGGAATCGGCTGCGTCGGCCACGGGTGTTCGCCCGCGAGATCGGACGACGGGGCGGGGAGCTCTTCCACGGGGAAGAGCGGCGTCCCGTTCGTGCGGTCGAACAGGAATACGAAGCCGCTCTTCGCGATCTGCGCCACCGCGGCCACGCGCCCGCCCTGACGTGTGACGGTGACGAGGTTGGGAGCGGCCGGAAGGTCCCGATCCCAGAGGTCGTGGTGCACCGTCTGGAAGTGCCAGCGCCATGCGCCGGTCGCCGCATCGAGCACCAGCAGCGAGTTGGCGAACAGATTGGCGCCGCCGCGGGCGCCGCCGTAGAAATCCGGCGTCGCCGATCCGGTCGGGATGTACACCAGTCCTCGCTGGACATCCACGCTCATCCCGGCCCACGAGTTCGCACCGCCAGCCGTCCGCCAGGCGTCGGGTGGCCACGTGCCGTATCCAGGCTCGCCCGGGTGCGGGATCGTGTGGAACGTCCAGCGAATCCTGCCGCTGCGCACGTCGTAGGCCCGGACGTCCCCCGGCGCGGAGCCCTCCTCCTCTCCGACGCGCGTGCCTTGAATGAGCAGATCCTTGTAGATGACGCCGGGACTGGTCGCGACGAGGTACGCGTCCGACACATCGCGGCCCAACCCCAGGCCCAGGTCGACGGACCCAGAGTCGCCGAAGGAGGGAATCGGTCGACCGGTGCGCGCGTCGAGAGCGTACAGCCGCCGGCCGGCGGTGAAGAAAATGCGGTGGTCGCGACCGTCCGCCCAATAGACCACGCCACGGTTGACGTGCGATGCGCGGGCGCGATGGGCGAAGGGATCGAACCGCCACACGAGCGTGCCGCGATCGGCGCGCAGCGCGATGACGGCGAGCGCCGGCGTCGTGGTGTAGAGCACGCCCCCTACGATGATCGGGGTCGCCTGGATTTCGGACGGACCATCCGGCGGCGCGTCGCCGGTGTGGTAGGTCCAGGCGAGGCGCAGCCGCGCGACGTTGCCGCCGTTGATCTGGTCGAGCGGGGAGTAGCGCGTGTTCCCCGGATCGCCGCCGGTCACCGGCCAATCGCGGGAAGGTGAGCAGGCCGCACACCCGGCGGCGGCCACCAGAAGGGAACCGAGGCAAGCCCAATGGCGCACGGTCCCAAGCTCACCTGCGCCCCTCACGAGGGGAAGGCTGCGCTGGCTCCGCCGCCGCGTTCGACGTATGATTCGGTCGTCGATGGCTACCGCGTCCCCGCCCGCGCGCGCGGTCTCACGGGAAGAGCGGGAGCACGCTGTGATCCGGTTTGCCGGCGATTCCGGCGACGGCATGCAGGTTACGGGCTCCCAGTTTACCCTCGAGACCGCGCTCGCCGGCAACGATCTCTCGACGTTCCCGGACTATCCGGCCGAAATTCGCGCCCCACCCGGGACGACCTTCGGCGTTTCGGCATTCCAGATTCAGTTCGGCTCGACCGACGTGCTGACCGCGGGCGACCAGCTCGATGCGCTGGTGGCCATGAACCCGGCTGCCCTCGTGGTGAACCTGGAGGACCTGCGCTCCGACGGCACACTGGTCGTCGACAGCGCCGCCTTCACCGAGCGCAACCTCACGAAGGCGGGGTACGCCGCCAATCCGCTCACCGACGGGTCGCTCGCGTCGTATCGGATGTTGAGCGTGGACATCACGCGCCTCACCGAAGAGGCCGTGAAGCCCTTCGACCTCGGCACCCGCGACGCGCACCGCTGCCGCAACATGTGGGCGCTGGGCTTGATGTTGTGGATGTTCGGGCGCGACCGCCAGGCGACGGTGGAGTGGCTGCAGCGCAAGTTCGCCAAGACGCCGCACATCGCCGCGGCGAACACCGCCGCGCTGAACGCCGGACATGCCTTCGGCGAGACGGCCGAGCTGCCGAGCAACGTCGGCACCTATTCCGTGGCGCCGGCCCCGGTCGCTCCAGGGTTGTACCGCGCCGTCAGCGGCACCGAGGCGATCGCGTGGGGGCTGATCGCCGGGATGCGCGCCGCGGGGCTCGAGCGGATGGTGTTCGCCTCCTATCCGATCACGCCCGCCTCGCCGGTGCTGCACACGCTCGCGGGTCTGCGGTCGCACGGCGTGCTCACCTTCCAGGCGGAGGACGAGATCGCCGCGGTCTGCGCCTGCATCGGCGCGGCCTACGCCGGCGTGCTCGGCGTCACGTCGTCGTCCGGCCCGGGGATCGCGTTGAAGACCGAAGGCCTGGGACTCGCCATCGCAACCGAGCTGCCGCTGGTCGTGATCGACTCGCAGCGCGCCGGTCCGTCCACCGGAATGCCGACCAAGACCGAGCAGTCGGACCTGTTCCAGGCGGTCCTGGGCCGCAACGCCGACGCGCCGCTGCCGGTGATCGCGTCCGCGACGTCGTCGGATTGTTTCGATGTCGCGATGGAGGCGGTGCGCCTCGCGACGCGCTACATGACGCCGGTGATGCTGTTGACCGACGAAAGCCTCGCCAACGCCGCCGAGCCGTGGCGCATCCCCGACGCGAGTGCGCTGCCGCTGTTTCCCGTGCAGTTCCGGACGAAGGCTGAAGGCTTCCACCCCTTCCTCAGAGATCCTGAGACGCAGGCGCGCCCGTGGGCGGTGCCGGGGACTCCGGGGCTGGAACACCGCATCGGAGGGTTGGAGCGCGACTACGAGACGGGGCACATCTCCTACGATCCCGACAACCACCACCGCATGACCAAGGCGCGCGCAGCGAAGGTCGCCGGAATCGCGCACGACATCCCGCTGCAGACGGTGGCGCTGGGTGAGGACCGCGGGCCGCTGGCGGTGGTCGGCTGGGGCTCGACGTACGGAGCGATCCACCAGGGCGTCAAAGTGGCGCTGGCGCGTGGGCAACAGGCGTCGCACATCCACATTCGCTATCTCGCCCCGTTCCCTCGGAACCTCGGTGAGCTGTTGCGGCGGTTCGACCGCGTGCTCGTGCCGGAGTTGAACAACGGCCAGCTGGTGCAGCTGCTGCGCGCGGCGTACCTCATTCCCGCCGAAGGGCTCAACCAGATCACGGGAAAACCGTTCAAAGTGTCGACGATCGCCGCCGCGATCGCGGAGCGCCAATGACCGCTACCCTGTCCCCCAGTCTCGCGCCCAAGGACTTCGCGTCCGACCAGGAAGTGCGCTGGTGTCCGGGATGCGGGGACTACGCCATCCTGAAGGCGGTGCAGAAGACGCTCGCCGACCTCGGCGTGCGGCGCGAGAAGACGGTTTTCATTTCGGGGATCGGCTGCTCTTCGCGCTTTCCCTATTACGTCTCCACCTATGGCTTCCACACGATTCACGGCCGAGCGCCGGCGATCGCCACCGGGGTGAAGCTCGCGAATCCCAACCTCGATGTGTGGCTGGTCACCGGAGACGGCGACGGGCTGTCGATCGGCGGCAACCACCTGCTGCACGTGCTGCGGCGCAACGTCGATCTCCAGATCCTGCTGTTCAACAACGAGATCTACGGCCTCACCAAGGGCCAGTATTCGCCGACGTCGCGGCCGGGCACCAAGTCGCCATCGACGCCGGGCGGCTCGCTCGACAACCCCGTTTCGCCCTGCGCGTTCGCGCTCGGCGCCGGCGCGCGCTTCGTGGCACGCGGGATCGATACGCAGCAGCCGCGGCTCGTCGAGACGCTGAAACGCGCCCACGCGCATCGCGGGGCCTCGTTCATCGAGATCTTCCAGAACTGCGTCGTCTACAACGACGGCGTGTTCGACGACTTCATCGAGAAGTCGGTGGCGCCGGAGAAACAGATCCACGTCCAGCATGGTCAGCCACTGCGCTTCGGCGCCGCCGGGCGCTACGGACTGCGACTCGTGCCCGGCCGGCTCGAGCTCGAAGTCGTGACGGTAGGCGAGAATGGCGTGAGCGAGAACGACCTCCTGGTCCACGACGAAACGAATCATGCTCTGGCGAGCCTGATCGCCGGACTGCGGCCGCCGCAATTCCCGATGGCGATCGGCGTGTTGTTCTGCAATCCCGCTCCCTCGTATGACGCGCTCGTGGAGGAGCAGCTCCAGGCGGCAGGGAGTGACCGCGATTTGAACGCACTGCTGCGGCG
>DATFTG010000248.1:0-8874 GCA_035262265.1 Gemmatimonadales bacterium | reverse complement strand
TGCGCAATTGGCTCTCTTTCAGCGCGGGCTTCGTCGCGGCCACCTCCAGGTACTGCGCAGCGCCATTCACCAGGAAGTGACTGCGCTTGACATCACAGTTCTTGCTGGGCGGGAGCCACTGCTGCCCCTGCAGCAACCCTGCTACCGACATGGCCGTGCATACCGTGAGAACGAGCTGCTTCCGCATGACGATCACTCCTTGGAGTTCGCGATCATTTCTTCGGCGCCACGTTGCGCCGCCCGCGCCACTTCGAGCGGCGGCCGTCCCAGCTGCCGCGCCGCCGCCACCACGTCGTCGTATTCCGGCTTCACCCGCGGCAGACCGCCATCGGGGCCTTCCAGCACCTTTACCCTGACCTGCACGTCGCCCGCGAGCGGAACCGTGACCTGCCGGCGCTGCAGCGTCACCCGCTCCACGCGGCTGCGCCGTACTCCGGCCGTCGTGCTGTGCTGAAACAGCGCCGCGGTCACCGCCGGCGCCGCCGTCTCACCGACGACCACCTCACAGCGAAACCCGGTCCGTCCCTTCTTCATCTGCACCGCCCAGGTCTGCACATCGAGCGCGCCGGCGGCGAACAGCGCCTGCCGCAACGGCTCGACGTACTCCGGGCTCAGGTCATCGACATCGGTCGCGAGAACGACCACCTCACCCGCTTCCGCCGCCGCCTCTCCCACGAGAATGCGCAATGCATTCGGGTAGCCTCGCGGATCGCGATTCCCCGCCCCCCACCCGCTCGCCAGTTGCCGCCACCCCGCGGGCGGCGCTCCCGAAGACAACACCCGCAGCAGCACCGCGCCCGTCGGCGTCGTGGCCTCACCCTCTACGGGACCGTTTGCGGCAACCTCGATCCCCTCGAGCAGCAGCGCCGTCGCCGGAGCGGGCACCGGCAGCCGTCCATGCGCCGCCTCCACCCACCCCGACCCGAGGGCGACCGGCCGGTGATAGATCGCGTCCACCCCGAGTCGCTCGAATCCCTCGATCGCGCCGACGATGTCTAGCATCGCGTCGACTGCCCCGACCTCGTGGAGATGCACCTGCTCCGGCGTCGTGCCGTGTACGCGCCCTTCGGCTTCGCCCACGAGCCGGAACGCCCGCACTGCGCGCTCGCGGGTCCACGCCGAAACCGGCGCCGCCTCGACCAGCCGGATCAACTCCGCGACATGGCGGCCGTGCGGCTGATCGGGGATCGCGAATTCCACCTGCTTACACGTCACGCCGGCGCGCCGGGCGTCGCGAATCGAAACCTCGACCGCCCCGAGGCCAAGCCGCCCGGGCAGCTCATGCAGCCATGATTCCGGTACCCCGAGCGACAGCAGGGCGCCCAGCGTCATGTCGCCACTGATGCCGGCGAAGGGGTCGATTACGGCGATGGGCATAGCTCGAAGTGCGCAAATATAAACGGCTTAGGTGCGATACAGCCACCCGGCGCCGGTATTGAAGAGAACCACCGTTTCGTGGGGCTGGATGGCGCCGGCGGTCAGGAGCCCCTGCGCCGCCGCAAGCGTCGCCCCTCCTTCGGGAGCGGCGTCAATCCCGGCGTCCACCTGCAGCTCGCGGGCAGCGTCCATTAGCGCGGCGTCAGACACCGCGATCGCTCCCCCGTGACTCTCCCGCAGGGCTCTGAGCATGAGGCGATCGCCCAGCGGACCGGGAACACGAAGACCCGCAGCGACGGTCGTGGGATCCGGCCAGGGAGTGCAATGATCGGCACCGGTTTCGTATGCGCGAATCACCGGAGCGCACCCTGCCGCCTGCACCGAGTAGAGCCGCGGCAGCGACCCGTTGATCCATCCCGCCCGGCTCAGCTCGCCGAACGCCTTCCACATACCGATCAACCCCGTGCCTCCTCCCGTGGGGTACACGATCGCCTCCGGGAGGTGCCAGTCGAGCTGCTCCGCAAGCTCGAGTCCCAGCGTCTTCTTTCCTTCGATGCGATACGGCTCCCGCAGCGTCGAGACGTCGACCGCGCCATGCTCGGCGGCGTAAGCGCGGGCCGCCTTGCCGCAATCCCCGATGTGACCGGGGACGAGCACGAGCTCCGCTCCATACGAACGGATTTGCGAGAGAATCGTGCGCGGGGTCGTCTCCGGCGCGTAGATGCGGGCCGTCAGTCCGGCGCGCGCGGCATAGGCGGCGAGCGCGACGCCGGCATTTCCAGCCGTGGGCACCACGAACGCCTTTGCCCCGGCGGCACTCGCTCGCGTCACGGCCGCCGCAAGTCCCCGTGCCTTGAAGGAGCCGGTGGGATTTACCGACTCGTCCTTTACCAGCAGCCGCCCGAAGCCGTATCGCTCGGCGAGCCGCGGCGCCTCGAGCAGCGGCGTCCCGCCTTCACCCAGAGAAATCGCTTGTTGTTTTGGCTCGAGCGGCAACCACTCGCGGTAGCGCCACATCGTCCACGGACGTTTCGCCAGCTCCCCCTTTGATGCCGGGGCAGGCGTCGAAGGATAGCGAACGAGATACGGCGCGCCGCAGCGGTCGCAGACACCAGGCAAACCCTCCGCGGAGCGTTGTGCGCCGCACGACGAGCACTCGAGCGACCAGGCGAGCGTCATGTCGCGCTCAGCCGGTCGAGAATCCGCTCGGCGAGGGTGCGCGAGAACCCCGGCAGCGAGGCGATCTCTTCGCGCGTTGCCGTGCGCACCCCCGCCACCGAGCCGAACCGCTCCAGCAGCCTGCGGCGGCGATTCGGCCCTACGCCCGGAATAGTGAGCAGCTGTGACGTGATCGTGCGGCGCGAGCGTCGCTGCCGGCTGTAGGTCACGGCGAAGCGATGCGCCTCGTCGCGGGCGCGTTGCAACAGCTTCAGCGAAGGGCTGCGCCGCGACAATCGCAGCGGCGCCTCGCGATCGGGGAGGTAGACCTCCTCTTCGCGCTTGGCGAGACTGGCGAACGGCACCGTGGCGCCCCCGACCGCCGCGGCGGCCGTCACGGCCGCGCCCAGCTGCCCCTTCCCGCCGTCGATCACGATGAGGTCCGGAAGCGGACGCTGCTCGTCGATGCGGCGACGCAGGAATCGCGTCACCACCTCGCTCACCGCCGCGAAATCGTCCTGTTGGGCGCCGCGGATCCGATAGCGTCGATACTCAGCCTTCTTGGGGCGGCCGGCCTCGAACCACACCAGCGAGCCCACGGTGTCTCTGCCCTGGTTCGTCGAGATGTCGATGCACACGAACGAGCGCGGGACTTTCGCGAGTCCCAGGTCGCGCCCCAGCGCGTACACGGGGTCGGCGGCACGCTCCTCCACGTCGAACGACTCGAGCAGCAGACTTTCCAGCAGATGGCGGGCGTTGTGCTCGGCCAGCTCGACGAGTTTCGCGTTCGTGCCCCGCTGCGGCACCGCCCACTCGTTGTCGGGCGCGAGCGCCTGCAGGCTGCCCAGGTCCTCGGGAACGAACGGCAGCAGGACCCGCCGCGCCCGCGCCTCGAGCGGCAGGTAAAACCGTACCAGGAACGCCGCCAGCACCTCCGCCTCGGCCTCCCCACCCGCTCGCTCCAGGAAGCGATGCTCGCGCGCGATCAGCCGCCCGTCCCGGATGCGCAGGATGACGCCGCACGCATCGTCGCCGTCCCGCGCCAGTCCGATCGCGTCGGCATCGCCGCCGCCCACCAGCTCGACTGTCTGCGGTTTCTCGACTTGCTCCAGCCACTGCAGGGCGTCGCGCAGCTGCGCCGCGCGCTCGAAATCCAGGTCACCCGACGCCTGCTGCATCCGCTCCCGCAGCCGCGTCCGCACTTCGAGCGTCTTCCCTTCCAGGAACAACAACACATCGTCGATCATGCGGCGATAGTCGGCCTGCGTCTGGTAGCCGACGCACGGCGCCTTGCAGCGCTCGATGTGATAATCGAGGCAGGGCCGGTCCGGGGCGTCGCCGGGGAGATCGTAGTGGCAGCTGCGGACGGTAAACAGGCGGCGGATGATGCTGAGCGTCTGACGCAGCGTCCCGACGTCGGTGTAGGGCCCGAAATAGCGCGCCCCTTCGAGGTGGATGCGGCGTACCACGAGGACGCGCGGGAACGGCTCGCCGAGCGTGACGGCGATGCGGGGATAACTCTTGTCGTCCCGCAGGCGGATGTTGAAGCGCGGCTGATGCTCCTTGATGAGGTTGTTTTCGAGCAGCAGCGCCTGCGCTTCATTGGGGACGAGAATCGTTTCCAGGTCGGCAATTTGCGCCGCCAGCGCCGATCGCTCCGGCGTGTCCTGGTGATCGGAAGCGAAGTACTGCGGCACCCGGGAGCGCAGGCTTTTCGCTTTCCCCACATACAGCACTTCGCCGGCGGCGTTCTTCCACAGGTACACGCCGGGCCGGTCGGGGAGCGACGCGAGTTTTCGGGCAATCAGCGCAGGGACGTCCATAGGCGGGTGGCGTCGGGGTGTCGCAGGGCGAACGTCACGGCGGCGTACGTCACCCCGAAGATACCCAGGGCGAGAAGGGCCAGCGGAATCGGCCCCAGCCCCGCGCCGAGGCGAGCCGCGGTCGCCCCTGCCCCGCCCGACAACAGCGCTGCCACGATGCTGGTACCGAACGCCCGCCAGTCCGCGGGCCCGAGCACCCGCCCGATGCGGATATCGAGATCCTTGAGGTGCAGCACGACGTTCAGCGTCTGCCCGAGCGAGGACCCCAGCGCGATCCCCGCGGGCCCATTGAACATCCGCATGAACACGTACGCCAGGACGCTCGAGACCGCCAGCGAGAACGACGCGATCTTCACGGGCGTCTTGGTGTCGCGCAGCGCATAGAATCCGGACGCGAAGAGTTTCACCGTCGACTGGCCCAGCAACCCGACGCCGTACGCCGACAGCACGCCGCCCACGATTGCGGTGTCGGCGTCGCTGAACCGGCCCGTCTGAAACAACGCTCCCACGATGACCGGACCGAGCGCGGCGAAGGCCACCGAAGACGGCAGAACGAAAAAGGTGATACGGCGGAACCCGGTGGCGATCCGCGTGCGCAGCTGCTCGTTGGGCGTCGTCGCAGCCGCGTCGCGCGACAGGTCGGGCAACGACGCCGCCGCGACCGACGTCCCGAAGAGACTCACCGGCAGGATCTGGATCAGCTGCGCATAGACGAGACTCGAGACGCCGCCCTGCCCAGCCAGCGATCCCAGGAACGTGTCCACCAGGGACGCGATTTGCGCCACCCCTGCCCCGAGCACCAGCGGCGCCCACGCCACGAGCACCGCGCGCACACCCTCCGGCGCCGTGCTGAACCGTAGCGCGATGCCGTGCAGCAGTCGCCAGCACGCCGGCACCTGGACGCCGACCTGCAGCAGGCTGCCGGCGACGGTGCCCCAGGCGAGCGCCAGCGCCAGGCGGTACAGCTGTTGATCGACGGGCAGCGTGGGGCTGACGAGCCAGGTGGCGGCGCCGACGAGCGCCGCAATGCCGGCGACGTTCCACAGTGCCGGCGCGGCGTACGAAAGAAAGAAGCGGCGATGCGTGTTGAGGATGCCGAGGCACCACGCCGAGCACACCATGACGCCGGACATCGGAAAGAGCAGCCGCATCAGGGTCACCGCGATGACGCGCGTCTGGGGGGCGAGCCCCGGCGCGAGCAGCGTGGTCAGGGGAGCCGCGAACACCACGCCGATCACGGCCAGCGTGCCCGTCGCGAGCAGCAGCAGCCCCGCGACCGCACCGGCGAGGGCGCGCCCCGCTTCCTCGTCGCGCTCGTTCAGCGACGCATAGACGGGGATGAACGACGCCGAGAGGGTGCCTTCTCCCAGCAGATTGCGGATGGCGTTGGGGATGCGCAGCGCGACGCGGAACGCGTCGGCGACGGCGCCGTTGCCCAGATAATGCGCGGTGACCCGCTCGCGCAGGTAGCCGAGGACGCGTGTGACGAAGATGCCGGCTGCCACTTCGACGGCGTGGCGGGCGCCGCCACCTCCGTGCTGGGTCGTCAGCTGCCGCTCGATCCGGAGGACTTGGGCTTTTCGAGCAGGCGCTGGACGAACTGCACCTCGTCCTTCATGGCGGCGAGCGAGCGGTGCAGCTCCTCCATTTCCCCTTCGAGCAGATCGACCTTGCGGTGCAGGTCCTGCACCTCACCGCTCGCCCCGCTGCCGCCCTCGAGGCGGCGCGCCATCGAGCGCCCCAGCGGAGAATCGACGAGAATCGCGACGATGGGAATCATCAGGGCGACGAACACCAGCGCGACGATGGCAATCCCAAGCATGCCTCGAACCTACGAAGCCGCCGCCCAGCGCGCCACTTCATCGGCGAGCGCTGTGAGCAGTGGTGGTCCGTACCGGATCGCCATCGACGCATAGGTGAGCACGCGCTCCTGCGGTCGCCCGCTCGGGAACAATGCCGCCCGCGCCCGGGCCAGCTGTCCCACCAGCGTGTCGTTGGTCCGTTTCAGGGCCGCGACGATCTTTTTCTCGATTTCCTGCATGCCCCCCAGCGCCGCATTGCGCGCCGATTCCACCGATCGCTCGAGCGTCGGGTCGACGCGGCGCGCGCCGTCGGAGACACGACCGTAGGCGCTGCGAATCTCCTCTTTCAGACTCTCGAGCGTCTCGGCAACCTCGGGAGGGAGCTGATCGCGCACCAGCCGACCCTCCACGGCTCCGGGCGGGCCGGCGAAGTCGTCCATTTTGAGGCCGTGCTTCTCGACCACCTTATCCACCCTGCTCTCCACCAGTGTCCCCGACCACCGCGGCAGCGCGGTCTGGGGAGACACCGCGAGGGCGCGATACAGCGGCGCCGCGCTCGGGAAGTATTCCAGCTCGCCCGGGCCGGCCATGTAGGCGACGGTCGGCAGCAGAGCCGCTTCGATCACCGGCCGGAGCAACACGTTCGGCGACAACCGCTCCGGGCTCTCGCCCGCGATGCGCTCCAGCTCGGCGCGGGTGAATCGTTCCCCCGATCGGCGCGTCACGAAAGCGTCGCCGTCGGGGCGCAGCCGGTCGCGTCCCTGACCCGCTTCGATGAGTACCGCTGAAAGTCCGTCGTCCAGCGTGGAGTCCAGCGCCCGCAGCAGCAGCGGAGCCATGGCGCTCTTCATCGACGCGGCATAGGGCCGCACCACCGCGAGGCCGAGGGGCCCCAGCAGCGCCTGGATCGCCTCGGCGGCTGCGTCGGCGAGCGTTGCTTCGGGACGGTACGCGGCGGCGAGCCAGGCGAGCACCGACTCCTTGAACTCGCTGTCGGGCGTGCCCTGGCGTACCTGATCGAGCGCCGCGGCGATCTCGGGACCACAGCGCTCGTGGTACAGCGGCAGCGCCGGAGCATCGGCGGGGCGCTCACGCAGCACGACCGTCAACGGCTCGCCGCCGCTGTTCAGGAGCGTCGCATGGTTCGCTTCGGCGAAGTCGTGATCGTCGCCGGCCACCCAGAACACCGGGACGACGGGCACGTTGCGCTCGCGCTCCAGGCGAGCCGCGAGCGCGATGGCCGACAGCGCTTTGTAGATCGTATACAGCGGGCCGGTGAAGAGGCCGGGCTGCTGCCCGGTGGTGACGGCGAGGGTGGGAGCGGCCGCCAGGCGATCCCGGCCGGGTCCCGGGAGGGTCGCCTCGAGCACCCCCGGCGCCACCGCGCGGGGCGCTCCCGAAGCGGGAGCCGACCGTGTGCGTGCCACGATCGGCGTCGCGACGATGCGCGGGATCACGGGCGCCGCGCCACGAGAATGGTGCGCGGCGTGTCGGCACTGAGCGGGCTGCCCTCGTAGTCCCCGTACCGGCCGACCACCTCGAGGCCGGACGCTGTCAACAAGCCCTCCAGCTCGGCGGAGGTGAACAGCCGCACTCGCTCCTGGAACGACCGGTTCTCGGCGCGCAGCTCGATCTCCTTGACGACGTAGAGCCCCTCTTCGCTGAAGCGGCGTATCACCCGCGCCGACGCATCACCCTGCTCGATCTGCTCGCTGTCGCGCCGCAACGTGCGGCGCACCTGGTCGGCGTTGAGGTAGTCGATCACGAACCGCCCACCCGGAGCGAGCACCTCGGCCACCTGACGCATCACGGCGCCGTGCTCCGTGTCGCTGCGGAAGTAGCCGAACGACGTAAACAGGTTGACGACGAGCCCGAAGGTCGCGGGCCGAAACGGCAGCGCGCGCATGTCGCCGCGCACCAGCGGGGCCCGGACGCGGCGCTGCGCCCTGAGCAGCATGGCGGGTGAGAGATCGAGACCGACGACGCGCGCACCGGCGCGCTCGAGCTCCGCGGCATGCCGCCCCGCACCGCACGCCAGGTCGAGAACCACATCTCCCGGAGACCAGGGCGCGACGCGACGGATGAGCGCGACGGCGCGTTGCGCCTCCGCGTCGTCACGATGCGGGTACAGCACATGATACTCTTCCCCGAACCACTGCTCGAACCATTCCGTCATTCGCCGAAGACGTCCGTCTGGAAGACGAGCAGCTGGCAATCGGGGGCGCGCCACGCTTCGGGGTCGAGCCCCGCCTTGCGGCACGCCGCCGCCAGGAACTCCTCGCCCGCCCAGCCATGGTCGGTCGCGACCTGCGGCAGCAGCACGCCCTGGCGCCAGCCGCGGCGGACGATCACGCCGTCCTGACCCGAGCGAATGTCGTGCGGGTCGCGCGATGCCAGCGGCACCGCCTCGGACAGCACCGAGATCTCGACCGCGAGGCCTGGCAGCTCATCGGGAGGAACCGGAGGAAAGCGCGGATCCTGCGTCGCGGCCGAAACCGCGGCCCGCGCGACCACCTCCGCCAGGGGCCGATCGGCGGCGACGTGACCGATACAGCCCCGGAGCTCGCCGTGACTGCGCAGCGTTACGAATGCACCGCCGGGCCGCCGCAGCGCCGCCGACTCGACGCCTGCGCCAGGCTCGGGCTCGCCCCGCACCGCGGCTTCCAGTGCCCGGCGGGCGAGCGCCAGCAGTGCGCGCCGCTCGGCGGCGTCCA
>DATFTG010000247.1:0-15688 GCA_035262265.1 Gemmatimonadales bacterium | reverse complement strand
CCGACGTCGAGACCTTCCCCACTCGGATCGAGTACGATTCGCGCTCGATCAACGAGCAGAATAGCACCCTCGCGACGGTGTTCTTCAACCTGCAGAAAGCGCGCGTCGCACTGCAGGACGCCACGCGGGCGTTGCAGCGCTATGCCCCCGATCCCGATACCCGCATCGGGGAGATGTTCGCCCTCACCGGATTCACCTACGTGTACTTCGGGGAGAACTACTGCTCGGGGGTGACGTTCAGCGAGCGGCTCCCCGACGGGTCGATTCAGTACGGGCAACCCTTGTCGACGGATTCCATCCTCGAGCGTGCGGTTGCCCGGTTCGACTCGGCGGCTGCGGCGACCGCGGATCCGCTGATCGCGGGTCTGGCGGCCATCGGCAAGGGACGGGCGTTGATCGACAAGGGGGATTTTGCGGGCGCCGCGGCGGTGGTATCGGGGGTGCCGACAGGGTTCCTCTACTTGACCGCGCACTCCATCAGCTCCGTGCGCCAGTTCAACGGCGTCTTTGTGTTCAACGCGCAGGCGCCCGGAGGCACGGCCCGGTTCGCCGTGTCGGAGAGCGAAGGCTTGGTCGGTCTCAATTTCCGGGACGCGGGTGATCCGCGCGTCGTCGCTCCGGCAGACGGGTTCGGATTCGACGGAGCCGACACGCTCTACGTGCTGACCAAGTACGGCGGGACCGACAGCCCCGTCATCGTGGCGAGCGGCATCGAAGCCCGGCTGATCGAGGCCGAGGCGCAGCTGCAAGCCGGGAACGGCGCCGCGATGGTCGCACGTCTCAACGCGCTGCGTTCGGACGCGGCGAACAACGGCGGATTCTCGCTGGCCGCGCTGGCCGATCCGGGGACGCAGGCGGGACGAGAAGACCTGCTGTTCCGCGAGCGGGCGTTCTGGTTGTTCGCCACGGGACACCGGCTCGGTGACCTGCGCCGGCTCGTGCGGCAGTACGGCCGCAGCGTCGACGCCGTGTATCCGAACGGCACCTACGTGAAGACCGGCACGGTCTACGGCAACAACACCGAGCTCCCGGTGCCGTTCGACGAGCGCAATAACCCGAACTACACGGGGTGCAACGACAACGCACCGTAGGCGGTGTCGTGTGGTGAGCGACGCGAGCGGGGGAGCCGGCGGCTCGACTCCCTCGCTTGACGTCGTCGCGTTAGGAGCGCTCCCCTTCCACCAGCAGTCGCACCAGGGCGGTCGTACGCTCCGCCGCTCCGGTCCCGTCCTTGACCAACGCGGCGGCGGCGCGACCGGCACGGTCGCGGGCCGTCGCATCGGTCCGCCACGTCTGCCACTGCCGCGTCAGCGCTTCCCTGCCGTCGCGCGGCAACGGCAGCGCGGCACCATGCCCGATGAGCAACCCCGCGTCGCGGCTCGATCCCCACCGCGGCCCGACCGACAGTGGTACGCCCCAGACCGCCGGCTCGAGCACCGAATGCAACCCGGCCCGGTGGTACCCGCCGCCGACATAGGCCACCTGGGCGAGGGCGTAGAGGTCGGCCAGCACGCCGACCTGATCGACGACGACGAGCTTCGCCCCCGCGAGCTCCGCGGCGCCGGACGTGCGCACGGGGCGGGGTAGAGCAGCCGCGTGTGCGGCGGCGTCGAGCCGGTCGAGGTGTGACGGTGTGGGCTCGTGCGGCACCAGCACGAGTCGCATTGGTGCGACCGGATCGCTGCGCAGCAGGTCGGCGTACGCGGGGAGCAGGACGTCCTCGTCCGACGGCCACGTCGATCCCGCGACGATCGTGAACATCTCGCTGCTGCGCGCCAGCGCCGCGAACGGCTGGCGCGTGCGGTCCAGGCACCCCGCCCGCTCCGTCACGCTGTCGTAGCGGGTATCGCCGGTGACGCGGATTGCGTCACGCCGCGCCCCGAGCTGCTTGAGGCGCTCGGCGTCTTCGGTTGCGATCGCACCGATACGCTCGATCGCCGCGTACGCCGGGGCCGACCAGCCGCGCACCGGCCAGGAGAGTCGCCCGCTCCGCGGCGCCACCGTCGCCGCGACGAGGCCCAGCCGGACTCCGCGGCGCTGCGCGGCGAGCGTCAACTCGGGCCAGACGTCGAGCTTGCCATACACGAGCGCGGTGGGTGCCAGCGCCTCGAGGGCGTGGACGACGTCGCGCGATCGATCCAGGGGGAGGTAGTCGGCGTAATCGACGGCCAGCTGTTTGGCGAACCCGGCCGCGGACGGAGAGAAAAACGTGTAGACGATCTGCCAGTCGGGACACTCGGCGCGCAGCCGCTCGATCACCGGTCGCGTCTGCAGCCCTTCGCCGACCGACGGAGCGTGAAACCAGACGAGGGGACGGCGCCGGTCGCGGTGCGACGTTCCCCACGCCGCCATGCGCTCGAGCAACCCTCGTCGACCCGTGATGCCGCGCCGGAGTTTGTCGTTCGCGAGCGCTACCAACGGCCCAGCCGCAGCCGCCGCGGCGACCGTAACGCGATACCACATTGAGGTGCCGATGCTTTTCCTCGCCCCTCCTCCCGCGGCGTCCACTCGGCGGCTCAGCGGCTCGGCGTCTGCCTCAACGGCTCAGCGGCTCGCCGTCTTCGCGGTATAAATGGAGTCGAGGATGCGCGAAAACTCCGGGGCCGGGATCGCCCCCGATGCGAGTCCCCCCTCGATGTAGAAACTCGGTGTGGCATTGGCGCCGGCCCGCACCGACCCTTGCGCGTCCTGCTGGATCGCTGCCACGGTGGCGTGGGTCGTCACGCACGACGCGAGGGAATCGCGCCGCACGCCGGCCGAGTCGGCGAGCGCGAGCAGCGCCGGCATCGGATCGGCGAGGGGCGCCCATTGGGGCTGATGGAGGTACAGGGCGTCGTGCACCGGCCAGAACTTGTTCTGGCGCGCGGCGCACATCGCGACCTGCGCGGCGGCGACGGCGTTCTTGTGGATCTCCGTGAGCGGAAAATTCACGAACACCCAGCGCACCTTCCCCGACTGGACGTAGGCTTTGTCGAGAACCGGGAGAGTCGTGAGCGCGAACTCCCGGCACGCCGGGCATTGGAAGTCCGCCATTTCGTACACGATCACCGGCGCCTTGGAGCTGCCCTTGGTCCGGGCGGCCAGGGGATCGCCGGGGTGCTGTCCCACCGGGAGGGGGAGCAGCGCAAGCAGCAGGTACAGGGAGACGAGTCGCATAATAGAAGTAGAATAACAGGCTTGAAGCCGGTGCGCCGCCCGTGCAGTTTACCCGCCCATGACCTGGATTCGCACCATTCCGCTCAGCGAAGCGAACGAGGCGCTGCGCAAAGCCGTCGAGGCGCAGCAGGCGATGTACCCCGTCGAATACGCCACTCCGGTGCACCCCACCGGCGACGGCACGTCGGGCATCGTCGCCTCGCACTCGTTGATTCCCGACGCGCTGCACCACGCCTTCTCCACGTTCGGCGCACTGATGGCACCGGGGTTGCCGCTGTCGCGGCGCCAGCACGAGATCATCACCACGATGGTCTCGGTCGCGAACCGCTGCCGCTACTGAATCGAGTCTCACGCAGAGTTTCTGCGTCGGGTCACGTTGGACGAGCAGCTGGTGGCGGCACTGCAGGAGGATTACACCACGGCGCCGCTCACCCCCGCGGAGCGCACGATGGTGGAGTACGTGGTGCAGCTGACGAGGGACGCCACGCGGATCGGTCCGGAGCATCACGCGCGTCTGCGCGCCGCGGGGTTCGACGACACCGGCATTCTGCAGATCACGCTGATCGCCTGCTGGTTCAACTACATCAACCGCGTCGCCGATGCGCTGGGCGTGGGCAGAGACTAACTGCGTGAGAGGTGAGAAGTGGGAGGTGAGAGGCAGACTCAACCCTACTTCTCTGGGTCGCGATAGCGCTTGATCAACCCCAGGAGCAAACCCTGAGCGCGCGAACAACATTCGATTGTTTCCTTGCTCAGGTCACCTGGAAGGAGGCTGGTGGCAGCATATGGCTTCCATGATGCTCGCGAACCTCGCAGCACAGCCACAACTACTTTATTGGCTTCTTGCCATGCCAGGATACTCTTGTGATCCCGCACCGTGGAAGTATGGCCATCTAGGCGCGAAGTGTGACATCAAATCACCGCACGCCAGTCCAAATTATTGCCTGCTTCTCACCTCTCACGTCTCACTTCTCACGGCTTTCGGTACTAACGGATTTCTCCTCCACCTCTCCGATTATCCGTCACGAACCGGTCCCGCGCCGGCATCACGACGCGCGGCAACGTTTGCGCGTTGATGACCGTGGTGTCCGAGATGATCTCGTTGCGCCACAAGAGAAACGCCACCGCGCTGTAGATCTCGTCCGGCTCGAGCGACCCTGGAGCGTTGAGCGGCATGGCGCGATGGATGTAGTCGTACAACGTCGTCGCGTACGGCCAGTAGTTCCCGATCGTGCGCACGAGCGCGGGATCCTTCCCGAACGGAAATCCCTGCCGCGGCTCGCGGCCCACCAGCCGCTCCGCTGGCCCTTCGGTCCCCGTCGGTCCATGGCACATCGCGCACTTCTGGCGGTAGAGTAGCGCTCCTTGCGTGGCGGTCCCACGTCCCGGGGGCAGACCCGTCCCATCCGGCGAGATCGCGATGTCCCACGCTCTGATCTCTTCGGCTGTGGCCGTCCTCCCGAAGTTCAACACCGGGAGATTGCTCGACGGGGCTGACCCCGGGGCGGAGCCCCGGGGTGAACCGCCCCCGCGACACGCCCCAATTGAGAGCCCAATCGTCGCGACCAGCACGACGCGGCGCACGCTAACCCTCCAGTCCAAACACCACGCTGCCATCGCTCCGCACGCGCCACGCCCGGATGTGATTGAAATGGTAGAACGTGCCGATGCCGCGCACCGCCCGCAGCTCGGCGAGTGTGGGCTGGACATATCCCGTCTCGTCGACGGCGCGGCTCATGATCAGCGATTCCCTGCCATCCCAATTCCACGAGTAGCGGAACCGCGTATGACAGCGCGCCAGCACGGGGAGCTGTAACTCGGCGGGCGTCCATTGCCGTCCGCCGTCGGTGCTGATCTCGACGCGGGAGATCATCCCGCGACCGCTCCAGGCGATGCCGCTGATCTCCCACCACCCCGGTCCGGGGAGCGTCACCGGGTAGGCGGGAAAGGTGATGATCGATTTGGCGTCCATGACGAAGCTGAACTGGCGTGCCGTGCCATCGGCCAGCGGATCGGTGTATTTCGAGGTCTCTTCCCGCGTCATGAACGGGTGGTCGGAGACCTCGATGCGCCGCAGCCATTTCACGTTGCTGTTGCCTTCCCACCCCGGCAGCAGCAGGCGGGCAGGATACCCCTGCTCGGGACGGAGCGGCTCTCCGTTCTGGCCATAGGCGATGAGCGCGTCTTCCCACCCTTTCGCGATCGGGATGCTGCGTGCCATGACGGCGGCGTCCTCGCCTTCGGCGAGAAACCAGGTCGCGCCCGGCTTCACGCCGACCGCCCGGAACAACGTGGCCAGCGGTACGCCCGTCCACTCACTGGTGCTCGTGAGCCCGTCGATCAGCTGCGGCGACAGGTCGGGACGGAGGTTGCGATAGCTCGCGCCGCCGTTGCCGGAGCATTCGAGGAAGTGCAGCGCCGAAACGGCGGGGAAGCGGCGTAACGCCTGAAGGTCGAACACCATCGGCCGCTCGACCATCCCGTGGATCAGGAGTTTGTAGCGCTGCGGGTCGATGGCGGGAACGCCGGCGTGGTGGCGCTCGAAGTGCAGGTCGGCGGGCGTGACGATGCCGCAGAGGTCCTGCAGCGGCGTGAGGGAGATGCCCTGGTTGCCGCCGACCGGCACCCGGCGCGGGCGCTCGAACGGCGAGCGCCCGCCGAGGTCGCTCGTGGGCGCGCCGGGAACTTTCGTCGGATCCGCAGGGGACAGCCGGGAGAGCTGCTGCTGCAGGGCTCCCGCTCCCAGGGCGCCGGCGGCCCCGGCCAGGAGCGATCGCCGCGAAATCGGGACGTCGGTCATGGTGCTCAAGTTATGCGCCGGGTCGCAGCGAGGCATCTGGCCCCTGAGCGGCCGTGCCTGTAGTCTCCCTGTGCCCCCTCAGGAAGGTGTGCATGAAGCGAATCTTCGTGTGGACGATGCTCGCTGCGACGCTGCTGGCGTGTGGGCTCGAAGTGGGGCAGCTCACCTCCCCCAAGCTCATCCTCACCCCGTTGCTCGACAGCATGTTTCTCGGCGATCAGCTGGTGAAACGGCAGATCACTTTCTACGACGCGCACGGCAACGTCCAGGACCCCGGGGCAGTGCAATGGTCGACCCACGATACCGCGGTGATTGCGATCGACGCCGCAACAGGGAAGATCACCGCGCATGGGCCGGGCATTGCCCTCGTCATCGCGGCTGCGCAGGGCGTCGAAGGCTTCGCGGTGGTGGTTGTGTCTCCAGCCCTCGGGGTCACGATGCTGGTCGATACGGTATTCCTGATGCCGGGAGACACGTTTCGCATTCCGGTGGACGTGAAACACGAGACTCCGGGGAGTCCGGTCGTCTGGTTCAGCGCCGCGTCCAATCCGACGATTACGCTCGATTCGGCGACCGGTCGGGTCACCGCCAACGCTGTCGGCGGTCCGATCCCGGTGGTCGCCCATGCCATCCTGTCTCCCGATACCGTGACGGATGGAGGGACCGTCGAGGTCATTCAGCCTTCCGACACCACCGGTGAAGCGTACTACACGATCTTCGGCACCGCGCAACGCGCGCGACGCGTCTCGGTCCGGGGATCGATCTACACGCGCACCAGCGGCACGCCGACGCTTCGCCTCCGCCTGCGGACATTTTCGGGCACGTCGGTCGAGGAGGAAGCGGACATCCTCTTGCGAACTCCCCCGGCGAGCCCAGGGGTGTTTCCCATCGACTCTCTGAGCCTCGCTGAAGGCTCCGGTCAGACCATCAACCCTTTCTGCAGTCCGCCGCGCGACTGGGGATCCTGGTATACCATCGCGTCGTCCATTCGACTCGACGCGTTCTCACGAACCGGTGGAAGTCTGACGATCTCGCAGATCGTGACGGTACCGCAGGGCCTCGTCATGAGCGGGTGGTTTTACCTGCCGGTGCAGCGGACCGACCGCTACGACGATCCCAGCGCCGCCCTGCCGATACACGGGTCGTTTGTGGCGCCCGTGATCACCGACCCGACCCCCTGCCACTAGATGTGGGCGCTGCTCCTCGTCGTGGGGCTGGACTCGGCCGCCACCTGTCGCACCTGTCACGCGGCGATCGTCGACAGGTACGCGCACACGGCGCACCGCCGCACGTCGAGCGAAGGCCGCGCGGCGGCGATCAACCGGGGTGACTTCGCTCCAGGTCACAATGTGCTCCGCACCCGGGCCCGGGGTGTCGGGTTCACGATGGAGCAGCGCGCCGACGGGTTGTATCAGACGGGGTGGGACTCGATCAGCGGCGGGGCACGCAGCGAGCGCATCGATATCGTGATCGGCTCCGGGCGCCGGGGCCAGTCGTATCTCTATTGGCGCAACGGTCTGCTGTTCGAGCTTCCGGTATCGTACCTGACGGGCGTCCGGCAGTGGATCAACAGCCCCGGGTACGTCGACGGACAGATCGACTTCACCCGGCTGATCGAGCCCCGCTGTCTCGAATGCCACGCGACGACGTTCACGCTGGCAGCAGACCGTCGAGTGCGTCGCTACTCCGGGGTCTATGAGCTCGGCCTCGGGTGCCAGAAATGTCATGGCAGTGCGCGCCGGCATATGGCGTATCAGATCGCCCACCCCGACGACAGCACCGGTCAGTTCATCTTCAATTCCGCGAAGGCCGTGCGCGACCGGCAGATGGACGTCTGCGCATTGTGTCATTCGGGCGCGCGCGACGAAAAGCGGCCGGCCTTCTCGTTCCGTCCCGGCGACAGTCTCGCGGCGTTTCTCGCGTCCGACACCCAGAAAGACGCGGTGCCCGACGTGCACGGCAATCAGGTCGCCCTGCTGCGCCGCTCCAAATGCTTCCTGGCGAGCCCTGCCATGACCTGCAGCACCTGCCACGATGTCCACCAGGTGCAACGGGACGTGGTGGCGTTCGTGCCGCACTGCCAGCAGTGCCACGACGTCACGCAGCACCCCGGGGCGGACTCGATCGGCGCCCGGTTGACCGCGCTGTGCATCGATTGTCACATGCCCGTGCGGCGATCGCTCGCGCTCCAGATCAATACGCCGGGACGGAGGGCGTCCCTGTATTTCCGCAGCCATCAGATCGCGGTCTATCGGGACGTCGCCGCCGAGCTGCTGCGGTCGCATCCGTGAGCCCGGTGCGGGTCCTCGTCGTCGGAGTCGCGCTGATCCGGGGGCTGTCCGGACAAGCGCCGCGGCTCGGTTCGATCGCATTCCCGAATTCGGGAGCGGCGGCCGCGCAGCCGGCGTTCATCCGCGGTGTGCTGCTGCTGCACAGCTTCGAATACGGTTCCGCGGCCGCCGCGTTCCAGGAAGCCGAGCGCCTCGATCCGGGGTTTGCGATGGCGTACTGGGGCGAGGCGTTGACGTACACCCACCCCATCTGGAATCAGCAGGACGTCAGCGCCGCCCGAGCTGCGCTGCAGCGACTCGGCCCCACGGCGGCGGCACGACGGGCCAGGGCCCCGACGGCGCGCGAGCGAGCCTACCTCGATGCCGTCGAAACACTCTACGGCAACGGGTCCAAAGCGGCGCGGGACACCGTGTACTCGCGGGCGATGAGCCGCCTCGTTGCCCGGTTTCCGGCTGACCTGGATGCCAAAGTGTTCTATGCCGCGTCGCTGCTGGGCCTGAATCAGGGTGACCGCGATACGCTGACCTATCTACGGGCAGCCGCGCTGCTCGAGCAGGTGTTTCGCGCGGCTCCCAACCACCCCGGCGCCGCGCACCTGCTCATTCATTGTTATGACGATCCCGCCCACGCCCGGCTCGGCCTCCCGGCCGCGCGCGCGTATGCGACGATCGCCCCCGACGCTCCGCACGCCCACCACATGACGACCCACATCTTCCTCGCCCTGGGGATGTGGGACGACGTCGTGGCGCAAAATGAGATCGCCGCGGGTCCCGATCGCGCGTCGTGGACGCCGACGCACTACACCTACTGGCTCGGCTACGGGTACCTGCAGCAGGGGCGGTACGACGAAGCGTGGCGCCATCTCGATCTCGTGCACCGCAACATGGCGACCGGGCGCGGCAACGTTCCGGCGGTCGTGGTCGAGATGTGCGGCGACTTCATCGTCACGACGGAGCGGTGGGACAGCCCCTGCCTCCAATGGAACGACATCGACTTGTCGGGGATGAAGACTCGCGACAAGGCGCTGGGGGCGTTCCTGCAGGGCTTCAGCGCGTTGAAGCGCGGTGATCGCGCGACCGCCGAGCGGCAGTTGGCGAACATCGTCGCCTTCGTTCCCCCTCTCCGGAACGGAGAGGGGGACAGGGGGAGAGGACCAACGGCCGGACGCGACCCAGTTCCCTCCATCCTGGAGAAGGAGCTCCGTGGTGCGGTGCTGAAGGCGAGTGGGGACGCGCGTGGTGCCGTCGCCGTATTGCGCGACGCCGCTGCGCTCGAAGACGCGATGCCGTTCGAGTTCGGTCCACCCGTGACCGTGAAGCCGTCGCACGAGCTGCTGGGGGAGGTCCTGCTGCAGACGGGGCGCCCACGAGAGGCCGAAGTCGAGTTCACCCGTGCATTGCGGCTCGCGCCGAAGCGCACGCGCTCGCTGATCGGGCTGGCCCGCGCCGCGGCGGCCGCGGGTGACCAGTCGACCGCTGCCCGGGCGAGCGCCGATCTGCAATCCATCTGGCACGCCGCCGATCCCGGCGTGCTCGCTACGGCTCGGTAACCTCCACCGGCCGTCCGCTCGGCAACGGTCCGGCGACCGCCTGCTGTTTCCCCGTCGGCCAGCGCACGCTGAGCGAATCGGCGTGGTCGACATCCCCCAACCCGAAGTACAGCGGCAGGTCGCTCTGCGATAGATACCCGGACTTGCCGTCCATCACCTTGACGATGCGACGGCCACCGGGAAGGATCACCGTGACCCGCGCGCCGAGGCCTTCACGGTTCGAGCGCGTACCGTGCAGCCGCACCTGCAGATAATGAATGCGGTGTCGCTGCGCCAAATCGCTCACCAGCACCTGGGGTGGCGCGTTGAACTCGTTGGTGACGATGTCGAGGTCGCCGTCGCCATCGATGTCGAGCAGCACCGCCGAGCGCGAGCCCAGGGCACCCATCACCGTATCATGCCCCGCCGCTCCCTGCCGACAGCCGATCTGCAAGCCCGCCTCGGCGCACGCCTGGCACAGCGGATTGCGACTGTCCCCTCCCTGGCACTCGAGGGTGAACCAGACCTGCGCGGTGTCGCCGTGGGGCCGCGGTTCGACACCGAGCGTGAATTCGCTGGGGAGGAAGTGGCGGCCCGCCTCGTTCAGCAGCAGCGAATTGATGCCGTAGCGGTGGGGGAAGTTCATGCTCGAGGCGATGAAGATGTCATCCCAGCCGTCGGCGTTGATGTCGTCGACGCTCGGTCCCCAGGGCCAGTAAGTCTCGACGCCCAGGGAATCGGACACTTCCTGGAAGTGTCCGCCTCCGAGATTCGCGAACAACGCGTTGCCATTGATGAATGGGGCCTTCCCCTCGGGGAAGTAGTCGGCGAGAGCCTGGGACGAATCCACCTTTTCCGCTTCGGCGTCCCAGTAGCCCGCGGGGATGTTGACCCACATGTCCGAGTGCATGTCGGTGACGAGCAGATCGGGCCTGCCATCGCCGTTGAAGTCGAAGACCTTGACGCCCATGGCGCCATACGGCGTCTTCGGGAAGTACGCCTTGGTCGAGTCGAGGAAACGCCTGCCGCCTTCGTTGAGCCACAAATGGTTGCGGCCCTGCATGTCGAGCACATACAGATCGGGCCAGCCGTCTTCGTTGGCGTCGATCACCGCCGCGTCGCCGCTCCAGCTCAGGTCGACCAGCCCGCTCGCCCTGGAGACATCCTGGAACCGGTCGTTGCCGAGGTTGTGGTACAGGATGCTCGCTTCTGCGCGCTCGCGATGTGTATGTCCATGGAAGGCGTCCGGCATCCCGATGTAATAGCCTCCGGCTCCCACCGAATCGGTCGTGAAGACGCCGACGTTGGCGACGAACAGGTCGAGGAGGCCGTCGCGGTCGTAGTCGAAGAACACGGCACCCGCGGAGTGGCCGACGTAGCCGACACCGGCCGACTGGGTGATGTCCGAGAAGCGGCCGTTTCCCATGTTCTTGAACAGGTGGTTGCCGTGCCGCACCGTGGTGACGAACAGATCGGGGAGGCCGTCGTTGTCGATGTCGGCGAAGGCGCAGGCTACAGCGATGGCGTCCGGCAGGCGGAGCCCCGCGGCATCGGTGACGTTCGCGAACCGGCCGCCGCCGCCGTTCTTCCACAGCTCGTTCGTCCCCCGCTGGGTGACGAAGTAGAGATACTCATCGGTGGCACAGAGTCCGGTGCCGTGGTCGTAGTGGACCTTCTTGTAGGTCTTGCCCGCATCGTCGACGATACGGTTGACGAACGTGATGCCGCTCTGCTCGCGGCGCTCCGTGAACCGGAAATCGTGCAGCACCGCCGCCCGCGCGGCGAGGGTTGATTCTTCTACCCAGCGATCGACGAGCCAGCCGGGGGTGGATGCGGAAGGACGCGCGTTCGCGGTGGTGGCGGAAGGCCGGCATCCCACCAGGAGAACGAGCGCGAGACCTAGGGTGAGGACTTGGTCCAGATCACGATCACGCCGCAGGCCGAATTGCTGCCCCCGAATTCTCCCGGGATCTCCGACGACCCGCGATACACCTCTATGCCCTTGATATCCTGGGGCGGGGTGAGGCGCGCGAAGTACGCGGAGGACTCGTTGCCATCGAGGTAGTACTGCGGATAGCAGCCCGGAGGAGCCCGCACCATCTTCGCGACGCAATCGTTCACCCGACATACTTGTTGTACGCCCCTTACGGTGGCGAGAATATCGACCAGCGTCGGCGGGTTCGCCTTCTCGATGTCTTCCTGGGTGAAGAACGCACCGCTGACGGTGTGGCGGCGCCGCTCGAAGTCGATATAGCGGCGCTCCGCAAGGGGAAGACGGCCTTTGACGGCGACACCCGGCAGCTCGACGACCTGCTGGTCGAGCGAGAAGGCATGGGTCGTGACGTGGTCGGGGTGCAACCGCACCCGCCAAGCACCCTCGTCATAACCGATCGCCCTGATGTGCAATACATACGTGCCCGGGTCGATGCTGTCCAACTCGAAGCGACCCTGGGAATCGGCGACGGTGCGCAGCTGGCTGGTATCAAGCTGCACCGCGGCACCACGAATCGGCGCGTCCCCCGGTATGGCGATTACGAACCCCACCAGAGTGGCCTTGCCGCTCGTGGTCTGCGCCGCCGCGGAGATGGCGCAGCACAGCAACAGTGGAAGGACGTTACAGCAACTGGAACGAGTCACTATTTGAGACTACGACTCCCGGTCCATCTGCGAAAGGGCCCCGGCTCGCGGAGGCGTTTCGGGGGCCGAAATTGGCGATTGGGGGGACCTTGCGGGCCTTCCGATCCTGAGGCACAATCAAGGGAATGCTGTAGGGCAAACCCTATACGCGGAGGTGTCAACGCGGGGTCAGAGTGTGGTCAAAATTGTCGCAGGCTTCATCCGTTAACTGAGTTTCCCTGAAGTCAGGAGGGTACGTATGCCGTCACTCGGTGCGGTATCCCCGTTGCGCCTGTTGCGCGCCGCGGGGTTTGGAGTGTGCGCCATCGCGCTGTTTGCAGGTCGCGCGCTGGCACAGGATGCGGTGGTGACCGGCACGGTCGCCGGCGGTCAAGGCGAAGCGCTCGGCGGTGCCATCGTCGTGATCGACGAGCTGAGCCTCGCGGTCGCGACCACCGTCAAAGGGACGTATACGCTGACGGTGCCCGCGGGCAGAGTCCACGGGCAAAGCGTCACGGTCAGCGCCCGTTACATCGGCTACGCCCCGTCTTCGGCGCAGCTCACGCTGAACGCCGGGACGCAGCAGCAGAACTTCACGCTGAAGTGGGATCCCTTCACCCTCAACGCCGTCGTCTCGACCGGCGTGGCGGAGCGGACCGACGCGAAGAAGCTCACGGTCTCCGTGGGCCACGTCGACGCCGCCCAGCTGAATCAGACGCCTGCGGTGTCCGCGCTCGGCGCGCTCGAAGGCAAAGTGGCCGGCGTGCGGCTCATCCAGGCGAACGGGTCACCGGGCTCGGAGCCGTCGTTCCGGCTGCGCGGCGCGACAGCGATCGCGACGCCGTCCTCCTGCGCCACGGAACCGTGCGCCTCGACCGACGCGCCGGGACCGCTGATCATCGTCGACGGCACGATCATGCGGCACGGCCTCGCGGACATCAACTCCGAGGACATCGACCACCTCGAGGTGGTGAAGGGCGCGGCCGCCTCGTCGTTGTACGGCTCGGACGCCGCGAACGGCGTGGTCCAGATCTTCACGAAGCGCGGCGACCGGCTGGCGGACGGTCAGCTCGTCGTGACGGTGCGGAACGAATATGGGCAGTCGATCAAGCCCAAATCGATTCCCACGGCGTTGTCCTCGCCGTACATCATCGACACCGCCGGCACCTACGTCGACGCCAACGGGGTCACCGTCAATAACGGTGATTTCATCACGGCGGCGGGGAATTTCATCGGCACCACCGGGCTCCCGGTCATCAAAGCCAACGGCATCGCCGACGTGCCTTACAACTCCTTCGGCCGGCCCGTCTACGACGCGCAGGCGCAGCTGCTGACGCACGCGCCGTTCTACACGAACTACGTGTCGGTCGGCCAGCGCCGCGGCAACACGAATTACAACGTGTCGTTCGAGAACACGAAGCAGGAAGGCATCATGATCCTGCTCAAGGGCTACAACCGGCAGAACTTCCGCCTCAACGTCGATCAGGCGCTGACGCCGCGGTTCGATCTGTCGGTGGGCGGTTTCTTCGGGAAGTCGAACAACAACCAGGTGACGCAGGGGCCGGGCGCACCGTTCTTCGCGGTGACGTTCATCGAGCCCTACATCAATCTGTTCGCCCCGAACGCCGACGGGACGCCGTACAACGCGCAGATTCCGCACCAGCTCCCCAACGCCTCCAACCCGGTGTACCGGCTGGCGAACGAGCGCATCACCACCGACCGCTCCCGGATCACCGGGTACGGCCGGGCGACGTACCGGCTGTTCGACTGGTTGTCGCTCGAGGGGAACTACAACTACGACCAGGAGTCGTCCAACTTCACGGACGAGGTGCCGAAGAACTTCCTCGACTCGCACGGCAATCCGACATCCGGCAGCCTGACGAAAATCGACAGCGCCGGACGGACCTTCAACACGGGCGTGACGCTCACCAGCGTGCGTAGCTTCCAGCTGGGCTCGGCGACCGTCCGTAACACCACGAAAGTCGCCTACATCTACGAGGACCAGACGGCCAACTCGTTCGCGCTGGCCGGCAACGGGTTCCTCGTGACGAACACGCCGGAATTCACGGCGATCGACCCCACGACGCTGGTGCCGGGCTCCTCGACCATCAACGTCCGGAACAAGAACTATTACGGCATCACCAGCTTCGACATCAACGATCGCTATCTGTTCGATGGGTTGGTGCGACGCGACGGGTCCTCGCTGTTCGGGCCCGATAGCCGCTACGCGAACTACTTCCGCGTATCCGGAGCGTATCGTGTCAGCCAGGACATGCACATCAACGGGATAGACGAGTTCAAGCTGCGCGGGTCCTATGGCACCGCCGGACTGCGTCCGGTGTTCAACGCGCAGTACGAGACGTTCGCGTACGTCAGTGGGCGTATTCAGGCGGTCACCCTCGGCAACCGCAATCTCAAGCCGGCCCACTCCGGGGAGCTGGAACTCGGGTTCAACCTCGATTTCTTGAGCCGGTTTACCGCCGAATACTCCTATTCACGCAAGGAAACGCGCGATCAGATTCTGCTGGTTCCGCTCTCGGCCGCGGCCGGGTTCAAGGGCCAGTGGAAGAACGCCGGCACGTTGCTCGCCAACACCCACGAGCTGTCGGTTGGCGTGCAGCTCGTCAACAAGCCGGAATTCTCGTGGCAGTTGAACGTCGCCGCGGACCGGACGCGCAATCGTATTACAGCGCTGAGCGTGGCACCTTATCTCGTCGGTCCCGACTACGCCGGCAACAATGACGTGACGCAGATGTTCCGCATCGCCCCGGGGCAGACCTACGGCGTCATCTACGGGACGAAGATCGTCCGCACCTACGCCGAGCTGTGCCAGGATCCGACCAAGGCACCGCAATGTGTGCCGGGTGGTCTCTGGGCACCGGACAGCGTCGTGGTCAACGAGGACGGCTACCTGGTGCGCAAGAGCGTTTATCACACCCAGAATGAGAAGTTCATCGCGTTCCGGGATGCCGCCGGGAACACTTCCGTTCCGATCGCGGATGTGAACCCGGACTTCAACGCCAGCTTCACCACGACGCTGCGCTTCAAGGGGTTCAGCGCGTACGCGCTGGTGGATTGGACGCAGGGCGGGCACATCTACAACGCCACGCGGCAGTGGCCGTTCTTCGAGTATCGCGACCGAGTGTATGACCAGTCGAGCAAGCCGGCTCCCGCGTCGTGCACGATTGTGACTGTTGGTACCAAGCAAACCGCACAGCCGGATTGCTACAGTTCAGGGAGAAAGCCGATCTCCTACTACCAGGCGATCTACAACGGCATCAACCCGATCGACTTCT
>DATFTG010000246.1:0-16578 GCA_035262265.1 Gemmatimonadales bacterium | reverse complement strand
CGGCTCTTCGATCTCGACCCACTCGGCCAATCAACGGACGGCTACGGCGTGGGAAGATCGCGCCGGGAGTCGGGCCCTGCGGCTCGAGTCCACGTCCGACTATCGTTTCAATGGATCGGGTCAGCAGGGCGGCAATCCGTTCACGATCGACGGCTCCGGCGCCGGCAGCGGCACCCAGTACCTTAGCTCCGATGGGCGCTACCTCGGCGGTGAGCAGCGCGATTCGGCTACGCTGAAGATCGACCTGCAGGTGCAGGGGATCACGATTCCGCGACGCCAGTTCTCGCACACGGTCATCACGGCGTTGCCGCGGTGAGGCGGGCCTCCGCCGTTGCGGCACTGGCGCTCGCCCTCGCCGGGATGGCGCACGCCCAGGTCGCCCCCAATCGTGCCGCGTCGTATCTCGTCGGCAGCAACGTGACCGATGCCCGGGGGCTTTGGGTGAATCCCGCCGGGCTCGCCACCCAGGCCGAAGCGTCGGTAATGCTCGATCTCACGGTCGTGCAGCCCGGGGCGACAGGGCGGTTGGGGCAGGTGACCGCGGGCTTCAACGCGCGGGGACTCTCGTTCGGGTACCAGCGCGACAATTTCACGCCCGCTCTCCACGGCCATACCTACAAGCTCGGGCTGGCGGGGAACTACGGGGGATTCGGGGCCGGCGCCAGCATCGCGTTCCACGGCGGCGCCAACCAGGGGACGGGGTGGGACCTGGGCGTGCGCTACGACCGGCTGGCGAACGTCACCGTCGGCGGCGTGATCCGCAACATCGGCCGCCCCAGAATCCTCGGAGTCCGCCAGGCGACGAGCCTCGTTCCTGCCGTCACGCTGCGTCCGCTCGGATCCGTGCTCGCGTTGTCGGCCGAGGCGAGCTTCGCGTCAGATACGAGCGCCCGGGGTTATGCCGTGGAAGTCGAGGCGCTGTCGTCGCGCTCGCCGGGGGTAGGACTGCTCGCCCGCTTCGACACCGACGGCTCGCTGCACCGTCGCGCGCTGCTGTTCGGTCTCTCGATCGGAACCCGCGACCTGGTCGGCGCCGTCGGCTCTACGCCGGGAGACTTCTCCACCGTCGATGCGGCAAACGTGTACGGGGTGAGCAGCCGGACGCCGCGATAGGGGCGCTCCGCATCATCGTCTCTCCCCGTCCTTCCCCGTCGCTCCCCGTCCTGTTCGTATCGAATCTGCCGGCAACAAGCGTTGCAGTGGCCCTGTCAACGACCACGCCGCGCGCGGCGTCAGGTCGGGATAGACGGTGTCGCGGCGGCCGGGCGGCAGGATGAGAATGCAGCGTAGCTCGGGACCGCTCTTCCATTCCAGATCGAGCGTGTAGGCGACGCTGTCGCGCGGGTAGCCGCGGCTGCCGTGCGGCGTGAGCACCCCGACGCGACGGTTCGACACCAGGAAGACGATGGTGTCGCCGCGATCGCGCGGGCGGAACGCGAGTCGCACGCTGTCGCCGGGGGAGAGCAAACGCCCCGCCGCGAGCGCCGCGCGCAGCGAATCGGGAACCGCCGCGTCGTTGGTCGCGATCCACGGCGCCGCGGCGAGCACGTACCAGAACACCGCCACGGCCCCCGCGATGAACGCCGCGCCGGCGAGGCACCCCGCCAGCGACACCCCGACGAGCGATTTCACGAACAGGGAAAACCAGGTGCTGCGGTGCTGCACGCGCTGCCGCGCCGCCGTGGGCAGTGCGTCGACGAGCGCGCGGCTCACGTCGCCCGCGCTCTGGTAGCGCTCGCCGGGGTCCTTCGCGAGCATTCGCGCGAGCACCGCGCCGAGCTCCGCGGTCACGTCGCTGCGCAGCTCGCGAATGTCGCGGGGCACGGCGGTCAGCTGCTGGGCGATGATCTTCGCGGACGAGTCGCCGTCGAATGGCGGCCCGCCCGACAGCATCTGGTACAGCACGATCCCGAGCGAGTAGATGTCGGAGCGCCCGTCGACGACGTCCCCCGCCGCCTGCTCGGGGCTCATATACTGCGGCGTACCGATGATCATCCCCTCGGTCGTCAGCTGCGCCGCGGTGGCGGCCTGCGCGGCTTTGGCGATGCCGAAGTCGGTGACGAGCACGTTGCCGCGCTTGTCGAGCAGGATGTTGTCGGGTTTGATGTCGCGGTGGACCACGCCCTCGGCGTGGGCGTAGGAAAGGGCGTCGGCGACCGCGCGCGCCACCCGCGCCGCGTCGCCCGCCGACAGCCGGTGCAGCGGGCGGCTGCCCAGCAGCTGGCGCAGACTCGGCCCGTCGACGCACCGCATGGCGAGGTAGAGCAGCTCGGCCTGTTGCCCGACCTCGTAGATCGGGACGATGTTGGAGTGCTCGAGGCGGGCGATCGTCTGCGCCTCGCGCACGAAGCGCTCGGAGAGCGTCGGCGCGGGGGCACCCGCGGTGTCCAGCACTTTCACCGCGACGTCGCGATTGAGGACGTGGTCCCGGGCGCGGAACACGACGGCGAAGCCGCCCTGCCCGAGCAGCGGCCCGACCGTGAACTGCTTGCCCAGCGCCTCCTGCAGGCGCTGCTGCAGGGCCGCGATATCCATAGCTTTACTCCATGACCGGCGCGCGCAAACGTACGATCGTCTGGCGCACGGCGTCAGGCCTCATCGGGCTCGCCTTCGTCTGGCTGCTCGGTGTCTGGCCGCCGCCGGTTTGGTGGCGCGATCACTGGCCCCGCGAAACCGCGATGATGCGGTTGCGCGATTCCGGCGGCGCATACCAGCCGACGCCGATGGCACGCTTCCCGGGCGTGCTGCAACGCATGGTCATCATCGGCGAAGACTCCCGCTTTCGCACGCACCACGGCGTCGACCTCGACGAAATCCGTGATGCGTTACGGTTGCCGCCGAACGCCGGTTTCGTGGTCACGATGCGCACCTTCTGGCGCGAGCGGGACCGCGTGCGTGGCGCCAGCACCATCACCCAGCAGCTCGTCAAGAACTTGTATCTCTCGCCGTCGCGCAATCCGTTACGCAAAGTCAAGGAGATCGTAACGGCGCTGCGCATGGAGGTGGCGCTGCCGAAGGACCGCATCCTGGAGTTGTATTTGAATCTCGTGGAGCTGGGACCGGGCGTCTGGGGAGTGCCTGCCGCGAGCCAGCGCTACTTCGGCGTCGCGCCGGGAGCGCTGAGCGAGGACCAGGCCGCCGCGCTGGCCGCTACACTGCCATTCCCGCTCTCATCCAATCCGGCGTACCGGTCCGGCCGGATGCTGCACCGCCGCGACCTCATCCTGGCGCGCTACAACGGCGTGAACGTCTTCATCCCGCCCGACGAAGAGTTGCTCGATTCGCTGCCCCCTGCGGCCCTGGCACCGCCCATCAACCCGCCGGTCCTCGATACGCTGGCGGCCGATTCCCTCCAGGTCCCGGCGCCGGGTGACACGGTGCCGGGGGATTCAACGCCGGACTCGACGCGCGACAGCACGCCGCACTTCTGAATCAGTCGACCAGGCGCAGCGGCATCACGAGCGCGAGATAGCTCGCGGGATCGTCCCATCCCACGGGCTCGATCGTGGCCGCACGCTCCGGTGCCTTGAAGGTGAAGCGCACTTCGTCGGTCGGCATGTACTTGAGGATCTCGAGCAGATACGTGGCGTTGAAGCCGATCTCGAACGGCTCGCCGTCGTAGCTCACCGCCAGCTCGTCCTGCGCCTCCCCCAGGTCCGGCGTCTGCACCGAGAACTTCACCAGCCCGCCCGAGAAGCCGAGGCGGATGCGGTGCGTCTGGTCGCTCGCCACGACGCTGGTGCGCCGCAGCGCCGCCCCGAACGCCATCTTGTCGACCGTCGCGATCTTGTCGTTCTCGCGCGGGATGACCTGCTCGTAGTTGGGATACGGCCCCTCGATCAGCCGCGAATAGACGAGCCGCCCCGACGCCCGGAATCCGATGTGATTGTCGCTCTTGGCAACCTCGAGCCCATCCTCCGGCCCGAACAGCCGGCGGATCTGCTCCAGCGCCTTGGGCGGCACGATCAGATCGGCGGTCGACCCGCCGCTGGCCGGCACGTCCATCTTGGCCAGCCGGTGCCCGTTGGTCGCGACCATACGCATGTGATCGGGCCGCAGCTCCCACAAGACCCCGTTCAGGATCGGGCGACTCTCCTCGGTCGACGCGGCGAACGCCACGTGCGCTACGAGCTTGTGCACCACCCCCGCGCTCGCCTTCCAGGCTTTGTCGAACTTGACCGCCGGGAAGGAAGGGAATTCCTCGCGCGGCAGGCCGAGCAGCTTGAAACGCGACCGCCCGCACTCGATGCCGACCCGCTGCTCGCCGGCGCCCGTGAAACGAATCGGCGCCGCCGGCAGCTCCCGCACGATGTCGGTCAGCTTCTTGGCGGGGATCGTCGCCGACCCTTCCGTATCGACATCAGCCGCGACCGTGGTGCTCACGGCGATGTCGAGATCCGTCCCCGACAGACGGATCCCCTGCTTGGTTGCTTCCATCAGCACATTCGACAGGACCGGCAAGGTGGTCTTCGCCGGAATGGCAGCCGCCACCGCCGCGAGACCTTCCTGCAGTTGTTCCCGTGTGATCGTGAACTTCATGCCGACGAATCCCCACGCTGCGTTGGTAAGAGTCTGACTGCTTCTCTTCTATAGAAATACTAGTAGTCGTAGTAGTACATCGGGAAATGTGGGTCCCGGCCCCTAAGTCTCACCGATCCAGCAGGTTCAGGTGATTCCGGGATGTGCGTGGCGTGTTGGCGACTGGGAAGCTTTCCCCAGCTTCCCACACCCGGCATCGAGCAACCCACGCCGTTCACATTTTCCCTGCCGCATGTGGGCTACAATGCGGACAACTCCTGCCGCGCCATTTCGATCCGCTCCTTGAAGGTGCGGTCGCGCATCATCTGTCGCTCGACCTTGTCGACGCTGTGGATCACCGTCGAATGGTCCCTACCCCCGAACGCCTGCCCGATCTCTACCAGCTGCATCCCCAGCATGTCGCGGGCGAGGTACATCGCCACCTGGCGCGGGATCGTCAGGGTCTTGGTGCGGGCTTTGGACCGCAACCCCTCGGGCGTGACCCCCCAGCGCCGTGCCACGACCTCCTGGACGCGGTCGATACTCGGTGTCGCCGGGCCGCTGGTCGCGCTCTCCTCTCCCTGCCGGATCTTGTCTGCCAGCGCCTCGCGGGCCAGCTCGATCGTCACCTCGCGGTTCTTGAGGGAGGCGAACAGCAGCAGCTTGATGATGCACCCTTCGAGCTCGCGCACGCTCGACCGCACGTGCTCGGCGATGAACCGCAGCACGTCGTCGGGGATCGTCAGCTCGAGATGGTCCTGGTGCGCCTTCTTGCGCAGGATCGCGATGCGGTGCTCGAGGTCGGGCTGGCCGATATCGGCCACCATCCCCCACTCGAAGCGGGAGATGAGGCGATCCTCGAGCCCCGGGATCTCTTTGGGGAGCCGGTCGGAGGTCAGCACCATCTGCTTGCGGCCTTCGAACAGCGCGTTGAACGTGTGGAAGAACTCGTCCTGCGTCATTTCCTTGCCTTCCAGGAAATGCACGTCGTCGACGAGCAGCAGGTCGATGTCGTTGCGATAGCGGCGGCGGAACTCGGGCATCGTCCGCGCCTGAATGCTTTCGATGACCTCGTTGATGAACTGCTCCGCCCCCACGTACAACAACCGCATGTCGGGATTGCGCTTCAGCACCGCGTGCGCGATCGCCTGCATCAGGTGCGTCTTGCCGAGACCGGTAGCGCCGTAAATGAACAGCGGGTTGTAGGTCCGCCCCGGGGCTTCCGCCACGGCGTGAGCCGCGGCCGCCGCCAGCTCGTTCGATTTCCCGACCACGAACGTCTCGAAGGTGTACCGCTCGTTGAGCGGCATCGTGACGCTCGGCGCCACACCCGGAGCCGGCTTCGGGGCGACGAAGAAATCCATCTGCGGCCGCTGCTGCCGGTCTTCCAGAACGCGAAACACCACCGGCGTCGGGGCACCGAACACGCGCTCCGCCGCCCGGGCCAGCAGTGGTGCATGCTTCGTATCGTTCCATTCCGCAGCGAACTGATCCGGCGCGCCCAGCACCAGGCGGCCGTCTTCCAAGGCCAGGGGGACCGCCGGCTCGAGCCAGGTCCGCACGGTGGCCTCAGGTAACTCGCGCCGCGCCTCTTCAAGCAGGCGCTTCCAAGCGTCTTTCGGTGACAGCTCCATCGAGAGCAATTGAATTTTGGTGGGACTTTAAGCAAGGGCGGGGCGAAGCTACGGGCCGCATGTGGAAAAGTCAACCTTGTTCGGCTCCACCCCCAAGTTTAGGTTTCCCCGCCTTACGTGAGGGTCAAATGGGGAAGCCGACGTACCGCCCGCGCAACCGGCGCCGCATCAACAAGCACGGTTTCCGCGCGCGCATGAAGGACAAGTGGGGCCGCGCGACGCTCGCGCGGCGGCGCAAGAAGGGTCGCAAACGTCTCACGGTGCAGCTGCCGTCGAAACACTGGAGTGGCTGACGGCCGAGCGGTACCCGCCTCGCGCGCGGCTGCCACGCGGGGCTGATCTCGTACAGTGTTGGGAATCCGGGCGCCGGGTGCGTATGCGCCACCTCGAGATGGCATGGCGTCCAAACTCGCAGGGCCACGCGCGGACGGGGATCGTCGTTCCCCGATTCGGAGAGACCGCGGTGGCCCGCAATCGTTTGCGGCGCCGGGTGCGGGAGATCCTGAGACGTGAGCTGCTCGCATCCCTCCCCGCCGTCGATATGGTGGTGCGGGCACGACGGGCCGCCTATACCGCCCGCTTCGCAGACCTGCGCGCCGAATTGGCCGACGCCGCGGCGCGGATCGGCTGACGTGGACCCGCGCCGGTGGCCTAGGGGCTTGGCCCTGGGGTTGATACGTGGCTACCAGCTCACGCTGTCACATCTGATGTTCACGCAGTGTCGCTTCACCCCGTCCTGCTCTCGCTATACCTACGAAGCGGTCGAACGCTACGGCGCGATCCGTGGGAGCTGGCTGGGGTTGAAACGAATTCTCCGCTGTCACCCGTTTCATCCGGGTGGATACGACCCGGTCCCCTAGGAACAGATCCGTGGATCAGCGACGCGTCATTCTCGCCGTCCTCCTGATGTTTGTGGTGGCCATCGTGCCGAGCCTGCTGTTCCGGCCGAAACAGCCGGTCGGGCGGTCGGGCGGTCGGGCTGACAGCAGTGCTGCTGGCCGGCCGGTTGCGGAGTCCGCCTCCGCGCCCGTCGAATCAGCAGCCCCTCGACCGCCCGTCCGCCCGACCGCCCGAGAATCCGGCCTCCCCGCTGAGACAGTTTGGGTATCCAGCCCGCTCTATCGCTACGGCTTCAGCACGCGCGGCGCCCGTCTCATCGCGGCCGAAATCGAGCCCTACAAGTCCTTCGCTCCGGCCGATTCGGGCCGCCAGGTTCAGCTGGTGCCGACCGTCGCCCCCCTCCTGGGTCTGCGCATCGTAGTCGGAAACGACACCGCCTCGCTGGCCGATGCCTCTTTCACTCCCGACCAGAAGAGCCTCGCCGTCGGAGGCGCCGCCACGACGTTGACGTTCACGGCGGTAGTCGGGGCTGGATCAGTAACCGTCGCTTATCAGTTCGTCCCCACCGACTATCACTTCTCCGTGAGCGGACACGTCGACGGCCTCGGCGGCTCGGGCGGCGTGCTGATCGTCGGTCTGGGGCAGGGACTGCGCTCGGTGGAAGCGGAGCCGCTCTCCGACTACCGGGAATACGCCGTTGTGACGAAAGCCGACAAGACGCAAAAGCAGGCCTTCGCCTCGATCGACCCCGGGAAGCGTGTGGTCATGGACGGGCCGTTCGAGTGGGTCGGGGTGAAGTCGAAATATTTCTTTGCGGCGATCCTCGCCCCCGACCAGAACACGCGACCATTCGCCGGCGCAGTCGCGACGGGGGAGGCCCGCGAGCAGGTGACCTACGGCTCGACATTCGGAAGCCGCACGACGCTGCTCGCCACGCGAGCGTCGGTCGTCACGACGCTGGCGCTTCCACCGACCGGCGCGTTTCGCTACGACGTCTACCTCGGTCCGTTCGAGCACCGCCGGCTCGATCAGCTCGGGCACGGGCTCGACGACGCCAATCCGTACGGCTGGTCGATCTTCCGCCCGATCATTCATCCAGTATCGATCCTCGTGGTCCGCATCCTCTTCTGGATGCACGGTGCGCTGCGTCTGCCGTATGGATGGGTGCTCATCGCGTTCGGGGTGCTGATCCGCCTGCTGTTGTGGCCGCTGCAGCGGCGCGCGATGGAGTCACAGATGCGGATGCAGGCCGCACAGGGGCCGCTTCAGGAAATTCAGGCCCGCTACAAGAATGACCCACAGCGTCTGCAGCAAGAGACGCTCCGGCTGTACAAGGAGCACGGGGTGAACCCATTTGGCGGGTGCCTGCCGATGCTGCTCCCGATGCCGGTGCTGTTGGCCCTGTTCTTCGTGTTCAGCAACACGATCGAATTCCGTGGCGTGCCGTTCCTCTGGCTCCCCGACCTGTCGCGTGCCGACCCGCTCTACATCATTCCCGTGATCATGGGCGTGTCGATGTTCGCGGTCTCGAAGATCGGGCAGCGGGGGCTGCCGCCCAATCCACAGACCAAGACGTTCCTCTACGTGATGCCGGCGATGATGACGTTCATCTTCCTGCGGCTCGCCTCGGGGCTGAATCTGTACTACGCGGTACAGAACCTGATTTCCCTGCCGCAGCAGTGGCAGATCTCCAAGCGCCGGCTCGCGGCACAAAACCGTCCCTCGGGCGGCAGCTAGCGGAGCTGGAGACCGGGTGCTGTCCGATGTCATTGTCGCCCTCGCGACGCCACCCGGCCGCAGCGCCCTCGCGCTGATCCGCCTGTCTGGACGCGGCGCCTTCGACGTCGGCGCCAAGGTGTTGCACCCGTTCCACCCCGATCGGCCGCGCGCCGCCGTGCGGGTGGCAGTGCGACATCCCACCACCGGTGAGGACCTGGATCTCGGGATCGCGATCTGCTATCCCGCTCCGGCGAGCTACACCGGCGAGGACCAGATCGAGATCGCGACCCACGGCGGCCTGCTCGTCCCCGGAGAGGTCGTCGCGGCCTGTGTGGCCGCCGGCGCGCGGCCCGCCGAGCCCGGGGAATTCACGCGCCGCGCCCTGCAAAACGGGAAGGTCGACCTCGTGCAGGCCGAGGCGACCGCGGACCTGATCGACGCCGGCGCGCCGGCGCAGCGGCGCCGTGCTCTGCAACAGCTCGAGCGCGGCCTGTCGCGCCGGCTCGAAACGCTGCGCGAGGAAATCCTGCAGCTCGAAGCGCTGATCGCGTACGACATCGATTTCCCCGAAGAAGACGAAGGGCCTGTCCCCCCGGAGCAGGTGGAGCGGGCCTGGCACGTCGTCCACGACCGTCTCGCGCGCTTGCTCGCCACGGCGCCCGAAGGGGAACGACTCCACGCGGGGGCGCTCGTCGTGATCGCGGGCCCGCCCAATGCCGGCAAGTCGTCGCTGTTCAACGCGCTGCTGGGCCACGAGCGCGCCATCGTCACCGAGATCCCCGGCACCACGCGCGACGCGATCGAGGCGCCCGCGGTGTTCGAGGGGTTCCCCTTCCGGCTCGTCGACACGGCGGGGCTGCGCGTCAGCCCTGACAGGGTGGAGCAGCTGGGCATCGAAGTGAGCCGCCGTTATCTCGCCGGCGCCGATCTGGTGCTGTTCTGCGAAGAGGCAGGGACTGCATCGGCCGCGGCCGCAGCGTTCCTGTCCGAGATCAAGACTCCGGTTCTGTTCGTTGCAACGAAGACGGACTTGCAGCCGACCGCCCGACCGCCTGACCGCCCGTCCGCCGCAGTTTCAGTCGTCACCGGCGCCGGCCTCGACACCGTCAGGCACAAGCTCGCCGAGGCGGCGTTTGGAAGCCTCGTGCGGATGGGAGATGTGGAGCCGATCGTGACGCGGGCGCGCCATCGCGCGGCGCTGGCGGAGGCGCTGCGCGAGCTGGAGGAGTTTCAGGCGGCGCGCGCTCGCGGGGTGGATGCCGCCGCGACGGCGACGCACCTCGTCGCCGCGGTCGGCGCGCTCGACGACCTCATCGGCGTCGTGACCCCGGACGACGTGCTGGACCGGGTGTTCGGAAGCTTCTGCGTGGGGAAGTGACTCGGGGACCGGCTACTCGCGCGGCGCCTCTCCGCCCGAGGCGATGCGCCACACCTCGTCCGCCAGCCATTCCAGGCGCTCCACGGCCCGGTCCCGCTCATCCGGAGTCATGGTCGCGGCGCGGGCGGTGATGTCCCGGGCGTGGGTGACGAACTCCTCCAACATCTCGCGCAGGGTGTAGTTGTGGCGGCGTTCCGGCGTATTCGCGGGAGGACCTTTGGGGGTCATGCCGTCTGGGTCCCCGAGGCCGCGTCATCGACCTGCTGCATCACCTCCGCCGCTGCGCGAACCGTCCGCGGCAACCCGTGCTCGGCGAGGTAGCTCTCGATCAGCCGCAGGCCGAGGTAGTAGCCGGAGCGCTCCGGCAACACGCGCCCCTGAACCAGGCGCGAGGCGGGGCTCATCCCGCCTGACAGGAAGCGCAGCCGCAGGCCCAGGCCGCGGCGCGACAGCTCCGCCACCGCCGAGCGCCGCAGGAACGCGTCCAGCTCGCGGATGCGGCGGTACTGCCGCCGCGTGTAGCCGAAGTACTCCCACGGCTCGAAGCCCGGCGCCGTCGCCTGTGACGTGGCGATGGCGATTCCCTCGTTCATCAGAAGCTCGCGCAGCGTGGCGCGGCTGCCGGTGGTCCAGTAGTCGTACGTCCCTTCGCCCTCCTCCACCAGACGCTTCATCTCCGCCTGGCTGGTCGGGGAGGTGTAGCGTACGGCGTGCGCGACCTCGTGGGCGATCCACAGGGAGAGCAGGTGCGGGGCCAGCCCCAGGCCGCTGGTCTGCGGGTTGGCGCGGCCGGTAAAGTGCTCGAGGCAGACGAACGCGACGCCCTTCCCGTCCACGACGAGCTCGCCGGCGTTCGCCGCCCCGACACCGACCATCAGATACAGGTCGATCGGGCAGTCGGCTTCCAGCTGGTCGCGCGAGCGGCTCAGGGCATCTTCGGCGATGCGGGCGACGTCCACGTCTTCCAGCAGGCGCATCAGATCGGCACGGTCGGCCTGCACCGCTCCCGCGATCACGCGCTCGGCGTGCGGGGACTCCAGATCGATCACGTAGTTGTGCCAGTAGCTGCCGAGCACCGGCGCGTGCCGCTCGAGGTAGGCATGGTACGCCGCGACGGGGTCTGGCGCGGCGATGCAGGCGAGGAACTCCGGAACGAGATTGACGAGCATGGACCGGGTCGGCCCCAATTATAGACTGCCGACCCGGTGCGACAAGTCTCGATCAGCGCACCGCGATCTCGAGCGCGACGGTCTCCGACTTGACATTCGTCGCAACATCAGTCACGGAGAGTGCCACACGATAGCGCCCCGGCGGCAGCCGACCGGGCTCGATGACGAGGCGCTCCGGTACCGCACCGCTCCACTCGACGTCGCGATCGAATTCGAACACGACCGGCGCCGTGCCGCCGACCAGCCGCCGCACCACGCCGGCGATCGGCGTGAAAGTGTAGCGCGCGTGGTAGTGGGCGCGATCGCGGCTGCCGTGCGTCAGACCATAGACCTCGGTGTAGGCCGCGAGTGGCCGACCAGCCGGGAACACCAGATCGGCGGGCATGCTCGCGAGCGTGGCTTCCCGGTCGGTGAGACTTTCGCTTGGAGCGAGCGCAAGGCTCGAGAGCCCGAGCACCGACCATCCGAAGCGCGGCAGCCGCAGCTGCTGCCGCACACGGCCGACCTGCGCCCCCGAGTCGACGTCGAGCCCGAGGTCGTAGAGGCCCGGGGGCGCGCTCACGAGCAGGACGCCGGCTCCACGCGCTCGCACCATTTCGCCTCCTCCGGTATCCCACAGCACGACGGCCACAGATTCGGGCACCGTTCGTACATAGAGATCCGTTGAGCCAGGCGCCAGGCTCTTGAAGAACGCGCTCCAGCCATGCGCCTCGAGCGTCGCCGGCAAGGAGGTCCCGTCGGTGGTGAGCAGCGTGAGAATCTGGCGTGCCGCACGCGGCGTCCGTGGCGGGGCGATGATGTAATCGCCGTGGGGACCGTAGGCCCCGCTGATGCCCTCGAACGCGACGTTGAGCGGCCCCCGCACCGTGTAGTACGTCCAGAAATGCGCCGTGGACACCGGTCCAACGTCGCGATCCCAGTAGTCCGGCCGACCGTGCCGCAACCAGACCAGTCCCGGTGCGCTGAGATTCTCGCGGGCGTATACCGTGAGGTGCTGACCGGTGTCCGCTGGGATCCACGGCGTGGGTAACAGCACCTGCGCCGCGGACCCGCTGTCGAGCGGCTCCACGCCGCTGCGCAGCAGCGCGAGCACGGTGTCGGTGAGATACGAGGCCGCGCGCGCGCGCCCGATGCGCGAGTGCTGGTACTGGACGTAGGGGTGCAGGAGATGGAATTGACGCCGCACCTCGGCCAGCCGCCGGAAGTGCTCGGCGATCCGTTCGTTTTCGGGCGTTACGAGGTTGGGGTCTCGCCTTCCCCAGAAGGCCTCAAAAAACCGGCGCCGCTCTCCAGGAATGAGGGAGCCTTGTCGTGCTTCCTCGACCGGCGAGGCGATCATCCGCACCTGGCTCCAGAGCGCACCGGTTGAGTCCTCGTCGGCTCGGGCGAGCGCCGAATCGTACCACATGTAGCCGGCCGCATTCCGTCCCGCGTCAAACGCAGCCTCCGCACGAAGCAGATCCGCAGGCAGGTACCCCGGTCGTCGCGCAAGGACCAATGCGGCGAGGGAATCGGCCTTCTCGGGCTGCTCGAGCGCGATGGAGATGACGGCGCGGTGCTCCATGGCGACCACGTCGTCGGGGTGGCGCGCGAGCGCCAGCTCCGCCCGCTGCCAGATATCAGGGTTGTGATAGAGGCGCTGGAACAGCTCCCAGCAATCTCGATAGTCCGGGGCGATGGCGAAGATCTTGAGAATCGCCTCGCGCACCATGCCTTCGCCCTCGTCGCTGCCGAGGAATTGTCCCACGAGGACCTGCCAGTACATTGGCTCGGGATCTTCGGGTGCGAGCCGCGCCGCTTTCTTGAATTCCGCGAGCGCCGGGTATCGACCCACCACCGGCCAGGCGTAGAGGATCCGCCCCAGCAGCAGGTGGGCGGCGGCGTCCGAGGGATGCGTGGCGACGAGGCGCTCCGCGATGTGTCGGGCCGCTGGAAGATTGTGCGCGGCGAGCAATGATTCGGCCCGTGCGGCGAGGGAGTCTTGCGGCAGCAACAACAACAGCAGCGGCAGCATGGCTTAGTGGCGGTCTCGCATCCTCCGGCTCATCTCGGCGAGGAACTTCCGTTCCGCGGGCGTCAGGCTGTTGATGCCGCTGGCCGAGATCTTGTCGAGGACGCGGTCGACCTCCGCCTGCGTGCGGTCGAGAGACCGTCCCCGCGCCGGGCTGGAACGGCGCGCCGGATCGCTCGAACGAGCCACGAGCGCCGCCGACTTTACCACGGCGTCTGGGACGGCGCTCTTGCGCAGCTGTCGCTCGTGCCGGGACGAGCGCCAGTCGGACGTCTTGAGGAGCAGCAGCGCCGTACCGATACCGCCCAGGTGGGCCAGGTGCGAAATCCCCATCGCCGACGAGAGCCACACCAGGGCGAGCGAGATCCCGACGTAGAAGGTGACCAGCCACTTCGCCGCGAACGGCTCGGGGAAGGGGAACACCATCACCGGGGCGTCGGGCCAGTACCAGGCGAAGGCCACCGCGATTCCCATCACGGCCGCCGATGCTCCCACGAGCAGCTGCAGGTAGATCACCGCAGACAGCGCGCCCGCGAGCGCCGCTCCGCCGATCCCGCACGACAGGTAGAACAACAGGAAGCGCCGGCCCCCCAGTCGCGCTTCCACCGGCGGACCGAAGAAGAACAGGGCGACCATGTTGAACGCGAGGTGCAGGATGTTCTCATGGACGAACTGATAGCTGATCAGCGTCCACGGGCGTGACCAGACCAGGAGCGGGTTGAACCCAAAGAGCTCGACGTGGGCCGGGAACACCGTCCTCTGCAGCAGGAAGGCAAACAGGTTGCCGACCAGCAGCCGCCCCACCCAGGGTGTCACCCCGTCGGTGCGATCGGGAGTCATGGTGTCGTTATTCACGCCGTTCATCGCCAATGTTCCGGGCCAGGCGGCAGATCTGCTCGCACATCTCAGCATAGTCGATCCCAGCCGCCCGCGCCGCCTGCGGGTAGAGACTGGTCCGGGTCAACCCGGGCAAATTGTTCGCTTCCAGGCAGAAGATGTCCCCCGCGTCGGTCACCCGGAAGTCGATGCGGGAATACCCGGACAATTTCAGGGCGCGGTGCGCCCGCACCGCCAACTCCTGCAATTTGCGGGCGAGTGCTGCGTCGAGATTTGCGGGAAATGTTTCCTGCGACATCCCCGGGGTGTACTTGCACTCATAGTCGAACAGCTCGTGTTTCGGAATGATTTCTCCCGGGGGCAAGGCTTCAGTCCCGAGCACCCCGACCGTCAGCTCCCGTCCTGGTATGAAGCGCTCGATCATCACCTCATCGTCCCAGCGCGAGGCCTCGGCGATGGCGCGGGCGAGGTCGGCCTTGCGCTTGACCAGCGTGAGTCCCACCGTCGACCCCTGCTTCGACGGCTTCACGATCGCCGGCCAACCGATGACGCGTTCGATCTCATCTGCATGCTCCGTCCCATCGGTCATGCGCCACTCCGCGACCGGGACTCCGGCGGCCTGAAACAGTCGTTTCGACAAATCCTTGTCCACCGCCAGCGCCGAAGCCAGCGGCCCCGAGCCGGTATACGGCGTGCCGATCACCTCGAGCGCCGCCTGCAGCAGTCCGCCCTCTCCGGCGCCGCCATGGACGACGAGAAACAGCACGTCCGCCGTCTGGACGACCTCGAGCCGGGCAAGCTCCCCCGACAGCATACGACGCTCACCGGCCGTGAGTTGTGACACGTCCGGGAGCGCGGTCCCCACTTCCGTGCGGAGCAGGCGCTTTTCGACGTCCTCGGTGAGGAGCCCGGTCGCGATATCGACGACGGCGGCGACGTGCCCCCGGCCGCGCAACGCGGCGACGACCTGCGCCGCCCCGGCAAAGGCGACCGTGCGCTCCACCGTCGCGCCGCCGGTCAGGACGGTAATCCGCATTTACCGGATGCCGGCCAGCTGGTGCAGCAGGTCGTAGCGGGTGACGATTCCGGTGAGCTCGCTGTCGCGCCGCACCAGCGCGGCCGGGGTCTGCCGTGACAACAACGCGCTGAGGCGGTCGAGCGGCCAGTCGGCGTCGACCACGGGGAAGGGCGGGTCCATCACTTCCCGCACGGGCCGGTCGAGCGTCGCGGCGTCCTGGAGGGCGCGCGCCATCAACGCCTGCTCGCTCACCGAGCCCACGCCGTCGGTGCCTTCGAGCACGGGGAGCTGGGACACATTGTAGGTGCTCATCAGGTTCAGGGCCTGGCGCACCGTCGCCTGCGGGCCCACCGAGGCGAGCGGCGGCGCCGCATGGTCCTTGTGCGACACCACATCGGCCACGGTACGCCGTTCCGCTTCGATCAGCTGATTCTCGCGCAGCCACTCGTCGTTGTAGACCTTCGAGAGGTATCGCTCGCCGGTATCGGCGAGCACGACCACGATGCACGCCTGGGGATCGTCGAGCCGCCGCGCGACCTCCAGCGCGGCGACGAGATTGACGCCGGTCGAGCCGCCGCAGAACAGCGCCTCTTCGCGCGCCAGCCGCCGCGTCATCGCCATCGCTTCGGCGTCGCTCACGGTGATCCATTCATCGACGATGTCGAAGTGCAGCGAGGTGGGAATCTTGTCCCCCCCGATGCCCTCGACCTTGTACGGCGCCCCCTCCCCCTTCACGTGCGTCCGGGCGTACTCGCGGTAGATCGACCCAACGGGATCGCCGGCCACCACCTTCACCGCCGGGTTTTTCTCCTTCAGGTAGCGGCCCGCTCCGCTCACCGTGCCGCCAGTGCCTGGGGCGCATACGAAGTGCGTGATCTTGCCGTCGGTTTGCGTCCACAGCTCGGGGCCGGTCGTGCGGTAGTGGGCTTCGGGATTGACGGGGTTGTAGTGTTGATCGGCGAAGATCGCGTTGTCGAGTGACGCCGCGATGGCGCGCCCCTTCATGATGTAGTTGTCGGGGTGATCGGGGGCGACTGCCGTGGGGGTGATGATGACCTCGGCGCCCAGCGCGCGCAGCAGCCGCGCTTTCTCCTGCGACATCTTGTCGGGCATCGTGAAAATGCAGCGATACCCTTTGACCGCCGCCGCAAGCGCGAGTCCGATCCCGGTGTTTCCCGACGTGGCTTCGACGATGACACCTCCGGGGCGCAGTCGTCCCTCCCGCTCCGCCGCCTCGATCATCGCCACGCCGATCCGGTCTTTCACCGAGCCGCCGGGGTTGAAGATCTCCGCCTTGGCGTACAGCGGCGTGCGGATCCCCTGGGTCACGCGGTGCAGCCGGATCAGCGGCGTCCATCCGATGGTCTCGAGGACGTTGTCGTACGGCCGGGAGTGCGGGTTCACGTGGAGTCGCGGCGTACTTTGGTGCTGTCCGGCGCGGTGCTGCTGTCCTT
>DATFTG010000245.1:0-11982 GCA_035262265.1 Gemmatimonadales bacterium | reverse complement strand
CGCCGCCACCTCACCATCCTCGTGGCGGAGGACAATCCGGTGAATCAGGAAGTCGTCGCCGCGATGCTGCGCAAGCGCGGCCACCACATCGACGTCGTCGCCAACGGCCGGCTGGCCGTCGACGCCGTCGCCGGCACGCGCTACGACGTCGTCTTGATGGACATCCAAATGCCGGAGATGGACGGCTTCGAGGCGACCCACGCCATCCGGGCCACGCCGGCGGGGAAAGACCTCCCGATCATCGCGCTGACCGCCCATGCGCTCTCCGGGGAGCGCGAGCGCTGCCTGTCGCACGGCATGTCCGACTACCTCACGAAGCCGCTGCGGGCGCACGAGCTGTTCGCGGCGGTCGAAGGGTGGGCCCCGAGCGGTACGGAGCGCCCGGAGCCGGTGGCCGCTCCCCAGGGCGTCGCGCCGGTCGACGTCGAAGGCTTTCGGGAACAGATGCGCCTCGCCGGGGCCGAGGCGGCGGTCGACCAGATCCTCGACACCTTTCTCGACAGCACGCCACAGCGCGTCACCGCGATCACCACCGCGCTCACCTCCGGCAACGCCGGCGACATCGAGCGATCAGCCCATGCACTGAAGTCCGCCGCGGGAACGATCGGCGCGAAATCGCTGGCGGCGCTGTTGCAGCAGATCGAGGTGGCCGGAAAGGCCGGAAACGTGCCCGGCGCGCGGGCACTGCAGAATCGGCTCGAAGCCGAAAGCGCCGCGGTGATCGAGCAGCTCACCCGATTGCGCGGCGCTCCCCTTTTGTAGGCCTTTGACGGACAGGACTGACCAGCCCTTCCTCCACAAATTGTAGGCATGACGGAACGCGCGCATTGGCTGGTCGAGTTCGCTCGCCGGGTGAGCCTCCCATCGGCTGACACGCTGTCGGCCGGCGCGGACATGCCGCTCCAGGAAGCATGGGGTACGGTCGCCCGTGCCGCCGGCTTGAGCGACGACGATTTGGCGAAACGGCTGGGGAGTCAGTATCGACTGGGAACGGCGGACTTCTCGCGCGTCGAGCAGAAGGCGCTGAAGCTGCTCCCGGAAAAGCTGGTGCGTCAGTATCACGTCTTTCCCCTGCGCGAAACCGACCGCCAGCTGGTCGTCGCTGCCACCAATCCCACCGACCTCGGCGCCGAACAGGCGCTCGGCTTTGCCTCGGGCCGCACGGCCGTATTCGAGATGGCATCGCCGGCCGCGATCCAGCGGGCGATCGACTCCCATTACGCCCCCGATCGCGTGCTCGAGTCCCTGCTGGACCGTATGGACGCGGAGGCGACCGACGTTCAGGTCCTGGAGGAGGCGGGACCCGAAGCCGTAGCCGCAGAGTCGGTCGACACGGCCCCGGTCGTCAAGCTCACGAGCCTCATCATCAGTGACGCCGTGAAGGAAGGCGCCAGCGACATCCACTTCGAGCCGGGCCGCGATGGGGGGACCGTGCGCTTCCGCGTCGACGGCGTGCTGCGCGCCCACATGCAGCTTCCCATGCCGGCGCTGAACCGCGTCGTCTCCCGGGTCAAGGTGATGGGGAAGATGGACATCGCCGACCGATTGCGCCCGCAGGACGGACGGTCTCGCGTCCATGCGCAAGGACGCACTATCGACCTGCGCATCTCCACCGTACCGACGCGCGATGCGGAGAAGGCGGTCATCCGTCTGCTGGACGACAAGGGCAACAAGACGCTCGGCGACCTCGGCATGCCGGCGCACGAGCTGGAGCGGTTCCGTCGCCTTCTGGCGCACCGCGACGGCATCGTTGCCGTCACGGGGCCGACCGGATCCGGCAAGACGACGACGTTGTACGCCGCCATCGGTGAGCTGGCGACCGGTCAGATCAACATCATGACGGTGGAGGATCCGGTCGAATACGAGCTTCCCGGACTCACCCAGATCCAGGTCGAGACCAAGCGCGGCGTGACGTTCGCGTCGGCGCTGCGCTCGATCCTGCGACAGGATCCGGATGTGATCTTCGTCGGGGAAATCCGCGATCTCGAGACGGCGGAAGTCGCGGTGCAGGCCGCCCTCACCGGACATCTCGTCCTCGCGACGCTCCACGCCAACGACGCGATCGGCGCCATCGCCCGCTTCGTGGATCTCGGCGTCGATCGCACCAAAATCGCCGGGGCGCTGCGTGGTGCGGTGGCGCAGCGCCTGCTGCGGCGCGTCTGTCCACAGTGTGTCGTGTCCGCGAGCGACGGGGGCACACCGGACGAGCAGCGGCTCGCGGCGCGCTACAAGGTGCAGCCCACCGTTCGCGCCATCGGCTGCGCGCAGTGCGGGCGCACGGGGTATCGCGGCCGCATTCCGATCCTCGAGGTGCTGACGACGTCCTCGGCGCTGACGACTCAGATCTCGGCCGGAGCCTCCACAGCAGAGCTGCAGCGCACCGCCCTGACGGGCGGCTTGCGGCTGCTGCGCGAAGTGGCGCTGCAGCGGGTGATCGCGGGAGAGACGACGCTCGAGGAAGTCGAGCGCGTGCTGGGAGAATCGGGGGACACCGACACGGCGACCCCGAAGTCCGAGGCCGCCTCCCACATTCTCGTGGTCGATGACGATACCGTGAACCGGGCCACTGCACGTGCCGTGCTCGAGGGCAACGGCTTCCGGGTCACGGAAGCCCCTGACGGCGTCGCCGCGCTGGAGCTCGTCGGGGGCGCGGCGGACTTCAACCTCCTGCTGCTGGATCTCGAGATGCCGCGCCTGGGCGGCCTGGAGGTGCTCGACCGGCTGCGCGGCACGATCGCGACCGCTGGGTTGCCGGTAATCGTCCTGACGGGGAATACGACCGAGGATACGGAGGTCACCGCGATCGATCGCGGAGCGGACGACTACGTGCGCAAGCCGATCGATCCGGCCCGGCTCGTCGCCCGCGTCAAGGCAGCGCTGCGCCGCGCCGGCGCATAGCGGCCAACCCTACCCCGCTCGCGACAGCGCCCACTCCGCCGCGGCAGCCGCATCCGCTACGCGCGGCAGCGCCGCCAGCCCGGCGAAGTTGTCGCGCAGTCCCACCACCGGCGTCCCGATCCGCAGCGCCAGGGCGATCTCCGACAGCGTGCCGGTCCCGCCGCCGATCGCGACGATCGCCCCGGCGACGCGGACGATGAGGGCATTGCGCATCTCGCCCATCCCCGTCGCGAGCGGCACGTCGATGTAGGCATTGGCGTCCCGCGCGTCGTTCCCGGGGAGGATTCCGATCGTCAGCCCCCCGGCGGCGCGCGCTCCCCGCGCGACCGCTTCCATGACGCCCGTCAGCCCGCCGCACACGACGACCGCCCCGCGCTGCGCGAGGTGCCGGCCCAGCTCTTCGGCCAGCGCGGCTTCCGCGCCGGTGCACTCCGATCCGCCCACCACGGCGACGATGGGACGCACCGTCGTCACCCGCTGAACGGCGGGTGCACGACGCCGCGCTCGGTGATGAACGCCGTGACGTAGCGCGCGGGCGTGACGTCGAACGCCGGATTGAACGCCGCCACGGTGCGCGGGGCGATCGCGCGCCCCGCGATCGCCTTCACCTCATCGGCGGGGCGCGTTTCGATCGGAATGGCGTCGCCGTCCGAGGTCGCCGCATCGATCGTCGAGGACGGCGCACAACAATAGAATGGCACGCCATGCTGGCGTGCCAGGACGGACAGCGAGTAGGTGCCGATCTTGTTCGCGAAGTCGCCGTTGGCGGCGATGCGGTCCGCCCCGACGAGCACCAGATCGACACGGGCGTTGCGCAACAGCGTGCCGGCAGCCCCATCGGCGAGCAGCGTACAGGGCACACCCGCCTCGCTGAGCTCCCAGGCCGTGAGCCGCGCCCCCTGCAGCACGGGGCGCGTCTCGTCGACGTAGACGTGCACCCGGCGTCCCGCTTCGTGGGCCAGGTAGATGGGGGCGAGGGCGGTGCCGATCCCGCCGGTCGCCAGGGCGCCGGCGTTGCAGTGCGTCAGCACGTTCGCCCCGTCAGAGACCAGCGGCAGGCCCGCCTCGCCGATGCGACGGCACATGGCCCGGTCCTCCTCCCAGATCGCCGTGGCTTCGAGCCGCAGCCGATCCCAGAGCGCCGCGCCGTCTCCCGCCGTCCGCTCCGCGACGTCGATCATGCGCGATAACGCCCAGCGCAGGTTGATGGCGGTGGGACGGGTATCGGCGAGACAGGCGGCGGCGTTTCGCAGCCGGGCCAGAAATGCATCGCGGCCGCCGCGACGCGCATCGCGCAGCCCGGCGACGAGCCCCATTGCCGCGGCGATCCCGATCAGCGGCGCACCGCGCAGCTGCAGCGTGCGGATGGCGGTGGCCGCGTCGTCGACCGTCTCCAGATCGCGGTGCACCAGCGAGTCGGGGAGGGCCCGCTGGTCCACGATGCGCACTGCGCCCGAGGGAGACCACGTGATCGCCTGGATGGTCATAGGGAAAAACTAATGCGAATGCAGAATGATGAATGTAGAATGAGGAATGACCTACCAAACCCTGCTGTTCGAGATCCGCGACGGTATCGCCTTCGTCACCGTCAACCGCCCCGACAAACTGAACGCCTTGAACGACCAGGTGATGGCCGAGCTCGCCGACGCCGTCGAACGCATCACGACAGCCCCCGAGATCCGCGGCGCGATCATCACCGGTGCGGGGCCGAAGGCGTTCATCGCCGGCGCCGACATCGGAGACCTGTCGCGCCAGGGACCGTTCGACGGCAAGGCGCGGGCCATGCGCGGCCAGGGTGTGCTGCGGCGGCTCGAGACGTGCGGCAAGCCCGTCATCGCGGCGGTGAACGGTTACGCGCTGGGCGGGGGGTGCGAGCTGGCGATGGCCTGCCACCTGCGGCTGGCCAGCGACACGGCGAAATTCGGGCAACCCGAAGTCAAGCTCGGTATCGCGCCGGGGTACGGCGGCACGCAGCGACTGCCGCGACTCGTCGGCAAGGGCGTGGCGTTGCAGCTGATCCTCTCAGGCGAGATGATCGACGCCCAGGAGGCGTATCGCATCGGCCTGGTCAACAAGGTCGTCCCCGCGGCCGAGCTGCTCGCCGAATCGGAAAAGATGCTGCGGGGTATGCTCGCGATGGCGCCGCTCGCCATCCGTCTCTGCCTCGAAGCCGTCGACCAGGGCGTCGAAATGACGCTGGACGAAGGGCTGCTGCTCGAGGCAAACCATTTCGGCCTGCTCGCCGCGACGCACGACATGAAAGAAGGGACCACCGCATTTCTCGAAAAGCGACCGGCGCGCTTCGAAGGACGCTGACCTTGCTCGTGGTGGCAGGGGCCGCGACGTCTGCATGCCAGGCGGACCGCGAGCGACCCGGCCCGCCGCGGCTCGCCATCTTCATTAACCAGGATTCGGTGACCTCCCCCGACACCCTGACGGGCTCGTTGCGCGCCGACGACCCCGACGGGATCGATTCCGTCTGGCTGTCGGTCGACTCGGCGCCCCCCCTTGGCGCCGACGGGCTGCTCGAGCCCACATTCCTCGCGTCGTTTCGAGCGGCGGTGCGCACGGGACACGTTCTGGGCGACCGCGTTGCCGTCCGGCTCACCGCCCGCGACATCACCGGCTACGTCGGCGGCCTCGATACCTTCGTCGTCGTGCGCGGTCCCTGACCTACCCCCTTCCAAGCCGTTGTCAGTACGGCAAATCGGGACTCCCTCCAACACAACTTAAGTATTGACGGGACAACAATTTCCGGGTATTTTGGTAGGGCTTTCCGAGGCGCTTTTCTTGACCCTTCCCAGATGACCGACCAGGAACGGAAACGGCGCGCGCCGATGGCCGTGGGTGAGGCCCTGCAGGGGTATCTCGCCCGGTCGGGACTGGGGGCCCGTCTCGCTCAGGCACAGGTCGTGGCCGAGTGGGGGCGGCTCGTGGGGCCGCAGATCGCGGCGGTCACCAGCGCGGAATCGGTGTCCCCCGACGGCACGCTGTTCGTGCGGGTCGCGACGAGTGCCTGGCGTAACGAATTGCAGCTCATGATGCCCGAGCTGATGGCGCGCGTAAACGCGGGCCGCGGCGCGGGCCGGATCAAGACCATCCGCTTGCTCTAACCCGGTACCCCATGGCGAAACCGAAGAAGCCGACTCCCAAAGACGCAAAACAGAACGGCAACGGCGACTACCAGGCCGATGCGATTCAGGTCCTCAAGGGCCTGGAGGCGGTGCGGCGCCGTCCGGCGATGTACATCGGGTCGGTGTCGGGCCGCGGCCTGCACCACCTCGTCTACGAAGTCGTGGACAACTCGGTGGACGAGGCGCTCGCCGGTTTCTGCACCAAGATCGACGTCACGATCCACGAGGACAACGCCATCACCGTCGCGGACAATGGCCGCGGCATTCCCGTCGACATCCACAAGACCGAGAAGAAGCCGGGCGTCGAAGTCGCGCTCACGGTACTGCATGCCGGCGGCAAGTTCGACAAGAGCACCTACAAGGTCTCCGGCGGATTGCACGGCGTGGGCGTGTCGGTGGTGAACGCGCTGTCGAAGAAGCTCGAAGTGTGGGTCGACCGCGACGGCAAGAAGCACCATATGGCGTTCGAGAGAGGCGAGACGAAGAAGAAGCTGGAGGTGATCGGCAAGGTAAAAGGCACCGGGACGACCGTCTGGTTCCTGCCCGACGACAGCATCTTCACCGAGACGCGCTTCGACTTCGCCACCATCGCGACGCGGCTGCGCGAGCTCGCTTTTCTGAACAAGGGCCTGCAGATCACGCTCACCGACGAGCGCAAGGGCTCCAAGAAGACCGAGACCTACCTCTACAAGGGCGGTCTCGTCGAGTTCGTGAAGTGGCTGCTGGGCAGCCGCAAGCCCCTGCACCAGAAGATCATCGCGTTCGAGGCCAAGCGCGAAGGCGTGGAGGTCGAGGGCGCGGTGCAATACGACGAGGGCTACAACGAAAACACGTTCTCCTTCGTCAACAATATCAACACGCACGAAGGCGGCACCCACCTCACGGGGTTCAAGTCGGCGCTGACGCGCACCATCAACGAGTGGGCCAAGAAAGACGGCCTCTTGAAGAAGGAGGAGTTCACCCTCTCCGGCGACGACGTGCGCGAAGGGCTCACGGCCGTCCTGCACGTGAAAGTGAAGGACCCGCAGTTCGAAGGGCAAACGAAGACGAAGCTCGGCAACTCCGAGGTCGAGGGCATCGTCAAGAGCGTCGTGAACGAGGCGCTGGGCGAATTCCTCGACAAGAACCCCAGCGTCGCGCGCACCATCATCGCCAAGGCGGTCTCGGCGGCGCGGGCGCGCGAGGCGGCGCGCAAGGCGCGCGAGCTGGTGCGCCGCAAGAACGCGCTCGACGGCGGCATGCTGCCCGGCAAGCTGGCCGACTGCTCGCTCACCGATCCCACGCTGTGCGAGGTGTACCTGGTAGAGGGCGACTCCGCCGGCGGCTCGGCGAAGCAGGGTCGCGACCGCAGCTTCCAGGCGATCCTGCCGCTGCGCGGCAAGATCCTCAACGTGCAGAAGGCGCGCATCGACAAAGTCCTCTCCAACGAGGAGATCCGGACCATCATCACCGCCATCGGGACCGGTGTGGGGGAGGACTTCAAGATCGAGGACGCGCGCTACCACAAGATCATCATTATGACCGATGCCGACGTCGATGGCGCGCACATCCGCACCCTGCTGCTCACCTTCTTCTACAAGGAGATGAAACAGCTGATCGACGCCGGCTACGTCTACATCGCGCAGCCGCCGCTGTACCGCGTCGCCCGGGGGAAGGAAGAGTTCTACGCCTACGACGACAAGCAGCGCGAGGACGCCGTGAAGCGTCTCTCCAACGGCGCCGAAGGCAGGGGCAACGTCTTGATCCAGCGCTACAAGGGTCTGGGCGAGATGAACCCCGAGCAGCTGCGCGACACGACGATGGATCCGCCCAAGCGCACTCTGTTGAAGGTCACGATGGAAGACGCGCTCGAAGCCTCGCAGCTGTTCGAGACGTTGATGGGTGACGAGGTCGAGCCGCGGCGCCGCTTCATCGAGGACAACGCCAAGTTCGTGCGGAATCTCGACGTCTGATCCCGCTCTTCGCCGGTATCGCCGTCCTGCTGATCCTGCTGGGGTGGTTCCTGTTCAGCGGAACGAACGTCCGCTCCCGTGCGGCCCGGCCGGGCGCGCGCGAGTCGATCGATTATGACGAGCTGGAGCAGGCGGAGCGGGACGTGCGGGAGGCGGACGACGAGGACAGCGTACGAGACTGGGGGCCCGGCTCGACCAAGCCGCGGCCCCCGCACTTGCTCTAGTCCCGCGTCGTGTCCGCCCGCGCCGTCTTGAAGAGGTGCACGTACTGACCGTACCCCGCCGCCTCCATCTCCTCCAACGGAATGAACCGCAGTGACGCAGAGTTGATGCAGTAGCGCAGGCCGGTCGGTGCCGGGCCGTCGTCGAACACGTGGCCGAGATGCGAATCGGCGTGGGTGGAGCGCACTTCGGTGCGCGTCATGAAGAACGAATGGTCGGACTTCTGCTGCACGTTGCCCGTATCGAGCGGCTTCGTGAAGCTGGGCCACCCCGTGCCGGAATCGAACTTGTCGAGCGAGCTGAACAACGGCTCTCCGGACACCACGTCGACGTAGATCCCGGGGCGATGGTTGTCCCAGAAGGCGTTGTGGAACGGCGCCTCCGTCGCCTCATGCTGCGTCACCTGATACTGCTCCGGCGTCAGCGTCTGCCGCAGCGTGGCGTCAGCCGGCTTCTTGAATTGCATCGCGTGCCACCCTTTCGTCGTATCGCGGGCCATGCCCTGGGCCGCACCGATCTGGGCCGCCGCCAGCAGCAGGCACACCGCCAGGTTCCCGATCCGGATCTGCTGCACCACGTTCGCCTCCAGTGATCGTCGGTTTCGCCTTCAGAATGCCCGCCGGGCGGAGTTGGTTCCCGGGAACCTCTACCACTTCACCGACATTCTACGTCTATTGGCCTGGAGCCGCTGCGGCACGATTCCCACATATTTCCCTGCACCATGACCCCTCCCCCGTGATCGGAGTGCGCTGATGGCCCGCTGGCACTGGCCCTGGTCGCCGCGCCCGTACGAGTGTGCGGACGCCCTGGCCCGCCTCGACGATTACCTCGATCGCCGCCTCACCGCGAAGGAGCGGCGGCTGGTGGAGGAGCACCTCGCCGTCTGCACCGCCTGCACCTCGAAGTACCGCTTCGAAACCACGTTCGTTGCCGAGCTGCGCCGCAAGCTCACCCGCATTGACGTCCCGCCGGGTCTCATCGACCGGGTGCAGGAGGCCATCCGCCGGGCCCACACCTCGTGACGGCGGCGTCGACCGCCTTCGAAGCCGAGCTGGTCCCGGTGCTCGGTCGCGCCTATGGGCTGGCCTACAGCCTCACCCACAACCGGGCGGAGGCCGAAGACCTGGTGCAGGATGCCGCGCTGCTGGCGCTCAAAGCGTTCGCGCAATTCAAGCCGGGAACCAACTTCAAGGCCTGGTTCTACAAGATCCTGGTGAACGCGTTCTACGGCCAACTCCGCAAGCAGCGACGCCAGGGCGAGACCGTCGATCTCGAGAACCTCCCCTCCCTGTACCTGTATGGAAAAACGACCGAGCTCGGCCTGCAGGACCAGACCGACGATCCGGCCGGCGTGTTGCTGTCCCGGCTCGATGCCGAGTCGATCGTCATGGCGCTCGAAGCGCTGCCCGAAGAGTACCGCGTTGCCTGCGCGCTGTATTTCGTGCAGGACTTCTCCTACGAGGAGATCGCGCAAACGCTCGCTGTGCCGCTCGGCACGGTGCGCTCCCGTATTCACCGCGGACGCAAACTGCTGCAGCAGCGGCTCTGGGCGATCGCCGAAGAGCGCGGCATCGTGAAACAGCTGAAGGCGCAGGCCACCGCCTGACGCGTGCCGACCGACCCGGAGCGACAACGACTCGCGCAGGACGCCGCGCGCACGCAGAACTGGAAGCGCTGGGGTCCGTACCTCAGCGCGCGCCAGTGGGGGACCGTGCGCGAGGACTATTCGGCGGACGGCGACTGCTGGTCCTACTTCCCGCACGACCACGCGCGGAGCCGCGCCTATCGCTGGGGAGAAGACGGGCTCCTCGGTCTGACCGATCGAGAGGGCCGGCTCTGCTTCGCCCTCGCGCTGTGGAACGGCCGTGATCCGATCCTCAAGGAGCGGCTCTTCGGCCTCTCGGGCCACGAAGGCAATCACGGCGAAGACGTCAAGGAGTGCTACTACTTCCTCGACGCGACACCGACGCATTCGTACGCCAGGGCGCTGTACAAGTATCCGCAGGCGGCGTTTCCGTACGCTCAGCTGCTCCAGGAAAACCGCCGTCGCGGGATCACGCAGCCCGAATTCGAGCTCGCCGATACCGGCGTCTTCGCCGACGATCGGTACTGGGACGTGTTCGCCGAATACGCCAAGGCTGCCCCCGACTACATCCTGATCCGCATTTCGCTCGCGAACCGCGGACCCGAGCCGGCGACGATCCACCTGTTGCCGACGCTCTGGCTGCGCAACACCTGGTCGTGGGGCCGAACCGGGGAGGGATATCCGGGCCGTGGCCGGTTGTCGGCCGAGGATCGTCTGGCGATTGTGGCCGAGCATCCGACGCTCGGGACGTTTCGGCTGTCGGCCGAAGCGACAGCGGGCGACCCTGCCCGGCTGTTCACCGAGAATGAGACGAACAGCGCGCGGCTGTTCGGTGTCGCAAGCGCGACGCCCTACGTCAAAGACGCGTTCCACGCGTACGTGGTCGACGGCCGCACGGCCGCGGTGAATCCGGCTCGCGTCGGCACGAAAGCGGCGTTTCACTATCGGCTCGACGTTGCAGCGGGAGCCACGGTGGTGGTGCGCCTTCGCTTGCGCGAGGCCGGCGGCCGACTCGTCGAGCCGTTCGGCGGCCCGTTCGACGCGCTGTTCTCGGAGCGACAGCGGGAAGCAGACGACTTCTACGCCGATCTCGTTCACGATTTGGCGACGGCGGACGAGCAGAATGCCGCGCGCCAGTGCTACGCCGGGCTGCTCTGGTCGCGCCAGTTCTACTACTACGCCGTGAAGCAGTGGCTGGAAGGCGATCCCGCGCAACCCGCACCGCCGCACGCCCGGTTCGGGGGACGCAACACCGAGTGGACGCAGCTCTACAATCGCGACGTGCTCTCGATGCCGGACACCTGGGAGTATCCCTGGTACGCGGCCTGGGACCTCGCTTTCCACATGATTCCGTTCGCGGCGCTCGATCCCGAGTTCGCCAAGCAGCAGCTCGTGCTGCTGTTGCGCGAGTGGTACCAGCATCCCAACGGCCAACTCCCGGCGTACGAGTTCGCCTTCGGCGACGTGAACCCGCCGGTGCACGCGTGGGCGTGCTGGCGGGTGTACAAGATGACCGGCGAGCGCGGCAGCCGCGACCGTTTGTTTCTCGCCCGCACCTTCCAGAAGCTGCTGCTCAACTTCACCTGGTGGGTGAATCGCAAAGATCCCGAGGGGAACAACCTGTTCTCCGGTGGTTTTCTCGGCCTCGACAATATCGGCGCCTTCGATCGTTCGAAGCCGCTCCCCGGCGGGGGCCATATCGAACAGGCCGACGGCACCGCCTGGATGGCGTTCTACTGCGCCACGATGCTCTCGATGGCGCTGGAGCTGGCGCGCGACGATCCCGCCTACGAGGACGTCGCCTCGAAATTCTTCGAGCACTTTGTCGCCATCGCGGACGCGATCAACCGCCTCGGCGGCACCGGCTTGTGGAATGAACAGGACGGGTTCTACTACGACCAGCTGCGCGCCGACGGCGTGACGGTTCCGGTGCGGGTACGCTCCGCGGTGGGACTCTTGCCCCTCATCGCCTGCGAGATCCTCGAAGAGGAGGTGATCGACCGCCTGCCGGGCTTCCGCAAGCGCATGGAATGGTTCCTGAACAATCGGCGGGATCTCTACCATCAGATCTCGATGATGGAAACGCGCAGCACTGGCCGTCATTGCCATCGCATCCTGGCTATTCCGACCCGGGCCAGACTACTCCGCGTGCTGAGCCGCGTACTCGATGAGCGGGAGTTTCTCTCCCCCT
>DATFTG010000244.1:0-7224 GCA_035262265.1 Gemmatimonadales bacterium | reverse complement strand
AGAGCGTGGATCAGCGGAATATGCAGCACGTAATAGAAGAACGGGACGCGACCGAACACCGTGATGAAGCGTGCCACCGCCCCGCGCGTCCGCTCGAGCACCGGCATCAGCGCGATCGTGGGGCCGAGCGTCATCAGCAGGAACAGCAACGACGCCGGATACTTGTTCGTGTTCAGGAATGCCAGCACGGCCGGCATCGGCGGTGGCCCATTGGGGCGTGCCACCGTGCTCCAGGGCCTCGGGTCGCCGTACATGTTGAATCCCCGCAGCACGAGGAACAGCGCGGCCGCCGTGAGGCCGATCACCAGACACCAGCGTGTGCGACGCTCGAGCTCCAGCGTGAGCACTTTCCCGAACGCGTAACCCGCCGCCATGACGCCGATCCACGGGATGATCGCATACAGCACGATCAGGCTGGGACCATCGGAGCCGAATGAGATCGGCCCGGCATAGAACCCGACGTAGAAGATTTTCCAGAGTGCGGAACCGAGATCGTTGCCGAGCGAGGGAATCAGCGTGGGATAGATATACCCGTCGAGCAGATTGTGCCCGGCTATGATGACGATCCCGAGCGTTCCCACCACGCCGAGCGGCAGGCGCACGAGTCCCGCCAGGATGATCATGCACCACCCGATCACCCAGATCACTCCCGCCATCTCGTAGTGCGCGAAATCGAAATTGAACGTCCAGGCCACGCGCAGCACCGTCAGCTCGAGCAGCACGAGCCATGCGCCTCGCGTCAGCAGGAAGCGCGACAGGTCCTGGTGTTTGCGTCCGTAGAAGAACGCGCTCGTGCCGGCGAGGAAGATGAACGCCGGAGCGCAGAAGTGGGTGATCCAGCGGGTGAAGAAGATCCCGGCCGTGGGGCCTCCGGCAGGGAGGCCGGAGTAGACCCGCACGTGGTCGATCGCCATCAGGATCATCACTGCACCACGGATGATGTCGATGGAGGCGATCCGCGTCGCCCGCGCGGCGGGGGCGACGGTGTCGGTGGCGAGACTCGCGGCCATCGCGCCCGAAACTCGGGCCCCTCCGGCGGGGCGTCAAACGCGGCGCGGCGAGCGGTCGAAAACCGCCGGTCAGCGGTCGATCGGCCGGAACCGCTGCCGGAGATCCGACAGGCGGCGCCGGCTGACGGGCAGCTCCGTGCCGTCGCGCAGGCGCACGACCGTCGCACCGTCCCGGCCGGCGGTCACGAGCTCCCGCACGTGATCGAATCGCACGATCGCCGAGCGATGGACGCGGACGAAGCGCAGCGGATCGAGACGCCGCTCGAGCGCCGTGAGCGACGCGCGCACGCGGTACCGCTCGACGCCGGCATGGATGTCGGCGCAGTCGTCCCGCGCCTCGATCCAGTCGATCTCGCCGGCATCGAGCAGCAGCTCCCCCGCATCGGTGGGGACGGCCAGGCGGCCGCCGAGGCGCGCCCGCAGCCGCTCCAGCACCCGCTTCATCGTCGTCTTGAACCGCCCTTCGGAGAGCGGCTTCACGAGATAATCGAGTGCCTGGGTCTCGAACGCCTGCACGGCGAATTCGTCGTGCGCGGTCACGAAAACCGTCAGCGGCATACGCTCGATCCCCTGCACCCGGATCAGCCCGAAGCCGTCGAGCCCGGGCATCTGCACGTCGAGGAAGACGAGGTCCGGCTGATGGCTCGCCAGGGCACGCAGCGCTTCGCGGCCGTCGCGGCACTCTCCTACGACGCGGACGTCGGGATAGGGCCCGAGCAGCTGGCGGATGCCGCGGCGGGCGAGCGGCTCGTCGTCCACGATCAGCGCGCGATACTCAGCCACCCCGCCCCTCCAGCTCGCGATACGGGAGCCGCACCGTCGCGATCGCGCCGCCGCCCGGGGTCGCTGCGAGCTCGAGCCGTGCGCGCACGCCGTACAGTGATGCCAGGCGCTCGCGCAGGTTCATGAGGCCGACCCCGCTCGTCACCGCGGCGGGGGGCTCGTCGGGGCCGGGGCCGTCGTCGGTCACTGCGAGCACCAGCTCGTCGCCCTCGCGCCGCGCCGCGATCTTCAGGAGCGTCGCGGTCACGCGCCGCGCCAGCCCGTGGCGCAGGGCGTTCTCGACCAGAGGCTGGAGCACGAACTCGGGAACCGCCGCCCGCTCGAGGCTGGGATCGATCTCGAAGATCGGCCGCAGCCGGTCCGAAAAGCGCACTTCTTCGATCGCCAGATATTGACGCACGAACTCGAGCTCTTCGGCGAGCGTCACCTCGGGAGGGCGATCCGCCCGCATCACGCGGCGCAGCACGTCGCCCAGCTGTTCCAGCAGTCGGGTGGCGGTCTGCGTATCGCGGTCGCGGACGGTCACGGCGATGGCGTTAAGGCTGTTGAAGAGGAAGTGCGGTTGCAGCTGCATGCGTAGCGCGCCAAGTCGCGCCTCGGCGAGCTGGGCGGAGAGGCGGGCGGCCTGGGTTTCGCGCTCGCGGGCCTCGAGGAAGAAGGCGGCGGCGTGCGCGACGCCGAGGATGGCGAAGTACACCGCGACACCGAACGGTAACGTCGTGAGGAACCAGTCGAGTGCACTGCCGCCGTACGGGGTCGAGTGGAGCATGGCGAGACTGAGGAGCGTTCCCGCTCCAGACCAGACGACGCACAGGAGGAGCGCGGCCCCGAGATGAATCGGGAGCGCACGCGCCACTGCGCCCCGGACCAGCGGGAACCGGCGGGCCATCCAGAAGATGGCCGGAGTGAGAAGGGCGCAGATGAGCCAGTCGCCAGCCTGCCATACGATGCTCTGCCAGCTCGGGCGGCCTTGCACGTATGCCTCGAATCCCGCGAGAATCGCAGGACCGAACCAGGCTGCCGAGACGAGGGCCCAGATGGGGAGACGCGGTGGGCGCATCGGATGCAATATGGCAGCGAAGAAGTTGCGGGGAGTCGCCGCAGGGCGGGAGGCGACTACGCGAAGTGCGCGGCGAGATGGTCGAGACACCCCTCCCAGCCGAGTCGATGTTGCTCGCTCTGCTCCTGGCTCAGGATGCGGGCGTGCGTGACGGTGACCTCCGTCTCGAGACCTCGTCCTTCGAACACTACCGTCACCCGCTCGGCGTCTGCGGGAGCACCTTCGATACGCCAGGAATAGATCAGCCGCAACGGACGCTCGACCGCCTCGAAGGTCCCGGAGATCCAGAGCTCCGCGCCATCGGGGAGTCGGTTCCCGATGCGATAGTGGCCGCCGACGCGAAGGTCCACTTCCGCGCCGATGCAGGTCACGCCGTCGGGCCCCCACCACCGCACCACCTGCGTCGGCTCCGTCCAGGCGGCAAACAACCGCTCCGGCGTAGCGGCGATCGTCTTCCGCACCACCAGCGTGATCGGTGGACGGGTCATGCGGGCTCCCGCCCTGCTGACGCGTACCGCGCGAGAGCGTCCAGCTGGCCTTCCCAGAAACGGCGATAGTGGCGCAGCCAGGCGTCGACGCTGTGGAGCGGAGCGAAGTTCGGGGCGCAGTGGTGGACGCGGCCGTCCACGGTGCGTCGCACCAGCCGCGCGCGCTCCAGCACGCGGATGTGCCGCGACACCGCCGGCAGCGACATGGCGAACGGCCGGGCGAGCTCAGTCACCGTGGCGGGATGGCGCGCCAACCGGGCGAGCAGGGCGCGCCGCGTGCGGTGGCCGAGGGCATGGAAGAGCAAGTCGAGCGCCGTGCTTGACGCCATGAACAATATTAAACACTTTTGTTTAATATTGATGCACTCCGTCAGTCCGACTCCGCTCAGGAGGCCCGATGTCCCCCTCGCACCCGACGCGCCGCCGCTTCGTGACCCAGCTCGCCACGCTCGTTCCCCTGACCGTGCTGCGCCGCGGGCCCGTGCCCGGGATGACCACAAGTCAGGGTGCCGGCATCTCCCGCACCGCCGAAGCCATCCACCAGGAACTCCCCTTCACCGCCCCGCCGCAACGCCTCTACGAGGCGCTGCTCGACCAGCAGCAGTTCGCCCGTGTCACGGGCGGCCAGGCGACGACGATCGATCGGGCAGAGGGAGGTGCCTTTTCCCTGTTCGGCGCGCGTATCAAGGGCCGCAACATCGCATTGGAGACGAACGCCCGTATCGTGCAGGCGTGGCGCTCGGAAGGATGGGACAAGGGGGTCTACTCGATCGTACGATTCGAGCTGCACCCTGCGGGGACCGGAACGCTTCTGGCCTTCGACCACACGGGATTCCCCGTGGGCCAGGCGGACCACCTCGCCACCGGCTGGAAGTCCAATTACTGGGACCCGCTCACACGCTTTCTCGCCGGCGCGTGACGGTTGCCGCCCGGATCAGCCTCTCAATCGGGAGGCGCGAGCCCACGGCGGCGAGAGTCGGTGCGACACCGAGACGGGTTATGCAGTCAGGGGAACCAGTCCCACCACGATTGCGAAGCGAATCAGGCCGGCCAGGTTGTGGATCCCGAGTCGGTCCATCAACGCCATGCGGTGGGTCTCGATCGTCTTGATGCTGAGATTCAGGCGCCGCGCGATGTCGGACGTGGAATGCCCGTCGGCGAGCAACGACAGGACCTCGGTCTGGCGCGGCGTCAGCCGGCCGAGCTTGCGCCGCACAGCGAGCGCCGTTTCGACGGCCGGGCGGAGCCGGCCGAGATTCGCCTTCGACACGAAGTCCGACACGCCCGCTTTCAAGTAGTCGACGATCAATTCTTCGCTCAACGCTCCCGTCACCACGATCAGGGCAGTCGTGGGGCGCGTCGCCCGCAGGTACTCCAGAGCCTCCCGGGCCCCGAAGTTGCTCGAGGCGTGGTCCGAGAAGACGATGTCGGGCTGGAACTCAGCCACCGCCACCGCGAAGTCCTCTTTCGTGTTGACGCGGCGGAATGTGGCGGTCAAGCCAGTGTGCTCGAGCACGCTTTGCACGCGCTCGGCGTCGGCAGCGTCGTCTTCGAGGTGGAGGATGCGCAGCGGAGTGGTACTCATCGGCGGGTACAGCCTGCCTCATGCAGCGCTTGCCGCATCAGCGAAGCACTGAGAAACCGATGTGACTGACTCCCAAAGCGGCCTGTCGTCGTCCCACCCTGTTACGGGCAAAGCCTAATACCCGGAATTGCCGAAAATGACACCCGCGTTACAGGGAGAACGGCCTCTATCAGATCAACCAGTCGATCGGGAGATAGGAGCAGGCCGCCGCCCCGACGCGGCGCCACAGTCCCGCCGCCGGTTCTGTGGTGAACCGCTCCTCACGGTTCCCGTCGGTCGTCACCCACTCGAGGCGACCGCCATCCGCGAGCCGGACTTCGTACGAGACCGCGGCAGCGGTCCAGCGTTCGAACAGGCAGGCAACCTCGCCGGCCAGTCCGGGAGACTCGATCAGCAGGCCGTCTTCGGTGTTCTGCTCGATCGAGCGGGCATCGAGGTTCATCGAGCCGACGAACACCGAGCGGCGGTCGAACACGAACGTCTTGCCGTGCAGGCTCGCGCGCGAGGAGCCGACCAGGCCGTGGTGCGCCGGGGACGGCCGGGCGTCCGCTTTCAGCTCGTAGAGCCGCACACCATCACGCAGCAACGCCTTGCGGTACTTGCGGTAGCCGGCGTGCACCAGCCACACATCCGTCGCGGCGAGCGAGTTCGTCAGCACGCTGACCGCCGCGCCCGAAGCGCGTCGCTCGTGCAGTGTCGCCACTCCGGTCATCCCCGGCACGAAGTACGGCGACACGATCAGCAGCTCCGACTCGGTCGCCCTGGCGGCGACGGCCACGTGCGCGCCGAGGTAGTGCGGATCCCGTGTGCCGGCCGGCTGGGCGAGCTTGTCCGGCGGATCGGCGAACAGCCGGGCGTCGGCCCAGTGCACCAGTACATCGCGTCCGGCCCGCAAGTCCTGCGCGAGTGGAGACTGCGCCAGCGCCCGGGCGTAGGGTGACGCGCGTTGTTGCCGCGTGCGGTCGGCGAGCGCCTGCCGCTGGCGGTCGCGCCACGCGTCGCTCGGCGCTGTCGCCTCGAGCGTCGCGGCGGGTTTCGCGAATGCGCTGTTCCAGTAGGCGTCGAAAATCACCGTGGACTCGTGGACCACCGGCCCGCCGGCCAGCACGTCGACATCCTGAAAATCCAGCTCCCCGAGCCCGAAGTATTCGTCGCCGATATTGCGGCCGCCGAGCACGACGGCGCTGCCGTCGGCGATCAGCTGCTTGTTGTGCATGCGACGGTTGACGCGCGAAAAGCGGGTCACCATCTCCACCACCCGCGCCAACCCGGAACGGTGCACGTAGGGATTGAACAGGCGGATCTCGATGTTCGGATGCGCATCGAGCGCCATCACCACGGCGTCCTGCTTCTCGAGCGTCCCCCAGTCGTCCAGCAGGAGCCGGACACGGACCCCCCGATCGGCGGCGGCGATCAGGCGATCGACGATGATCTCACCGGTCGTGTCGCGGTGGAAGATGTAGTACTGCAGATCCAGCGTGCGCTCGGCGAGCTCGATCAGGCCTGCGCGGGCGACGAACGCATCGAGGCCGTTGGCGAGCAGCCGAAATCCCGACCGGCCCGCGTGGGAAGCGACCAGGGGCCCGAGCCGGCTGCCGAGTCGCGTCGAGCGCCGAACGCCGTCCGCTGCAGCCTCGTCGTCGTGCATCGCCGCCCTCATATTGCCTGCTCCTGAAATTCCGCGAGTCCCGCCATGCGCCCGTCGCTGAAGCTACTGCCGATTCTGTTCCTGTCCTGCGCCCCGGCTACCGCCGCGCATCGCCCACCACCCGGCGATTGGCGCGACCATGTCCGTGCGTTCGCCGAAGCACACCTGCGGCACACCGCCTGGGGCCCGGCGCACGGCCGGCGCGACTACGCCCTGACCCTGGCGCTCGCGAGAGCCGAGGGAATCGCCGTGGACACCGACGCCTTGTATGCGGCGGCCTATCTGCACGACATGGGCGGCCTGGCGCCCTACGCGATTCCCGGAGTCGATCACGGCGACCGCGGCATTCAGGTAGTCGACACGGTACTGCGCGAGACGGGGTTCCCGATGGAGAAGGCGGCGCTCGTCAAGGAAATCATCGATCATCACCAGTACTACCGGCCGCCCGACACAGTGGCGGTCGCGATCCTGTTTCGCGACGCCGACATCCTCGACTTCATGGGCGCGATCGACATCGCGCGCATCGTCTCACTCACGATGCGGGAGCAGTTCACCCCCGACCTCCCGCACGCCATCGAAGTGATCCGTCGGCAGCTGAGCGAAATGCCGGCCCGGCTGCAGACCGCTGCGGCGAAACGCGAGGGGGAACG
>DATFTG010000243.1:0-4141 GCA_035262265.1 Gemmatimonadales bacterium | reverse complement strand
AAGTCTCTGGCCGCGGTCAGCGGCGTTGCGTCATACAACAACCTGAGCATCGATAGCGCAGGGGCTGGCTACACTCTCACAGCGAGCGCCACCGGGCTCACCGGGGCGACGTCAAGCCCGTTCACGATCAGCGTGGGTGCGGCCACGAAGCTCGGGTTCCGGGGCCAGCCCGGTAACTCGACCGGCGGGGTCGCAATCCCGGCGTTCCAGGTCGAGGTGCGGGACGCCGGCGGCAATCGCGTCACCAGTGCGTCGACGAGCATTCAGCTCACCCGCAACGGCGGGGATGCGAACGCCGCACTCTCCGGCACGAACCCGGTCTCGGCGGTCAGCGGGCTGGCGACGTTCTCCAACATCAGCGTCGACAGCGCAGCGAATGGCTACACGTTGGTTGCGTCAGGGGGAGGGCTGGCCACGGCCACGAGCAACTCATTCAACATCACCGTGGGACCTGCCGCCAAACTCGGATTCCGGGTCCAGCAACCAACCAACACAGTGGCTGGCGTGAATATCCAGCCGTCGGTGGTAGTTGAGCTCGAGGATGCCGGGGGCAACCGTGTGACGACGAACGGCACGACCATTGTAGTGGCGATCGCCAACAATCCCGCCGGCGGCACGCTGTTCGGCAATACCTCTCGGAACACCTTTGGTGGCCTCGCTACTTATAACAACCTGAACATCCACAACGCTGGGACAGGGTACACACTCAAGGCCACATCCGGGAGCCTGACGCAGGCGACATCGTTTGGATTCGACATTACCCCGGCGACGGCAGACCACCTGGCCTTCTCGGTACAACCGTCCAACACGATCGGCGGGCAAACGATCACGCCGGCCGTTGTGGTGGACGTGCTCGACTTTTTCGGTAACCTCGTCACGGGTGCTACGAACAGTGTGACGATCGCCATCGGGAACAATGGTGGAGTCCCCGCCGGGACACTCGCAGGAACGCAGGTGGTCAACGCAGTGGGGGGGCATGCAACCTTCAACGATCTCAGCATCGACAACGCTGGTCCGAGCTACACCCTGACAGCCAATGCGACCAGTTTGACGGGTGCGACCAGCGACCCGTTCGATATATTGTGATGGACGAACGAGGTCGGCCGTGCGCGTTTCCACTTGTAGATCCAGTTAGATGATCTGCCCCCGCTGCTCGGTCGGCGAGATCTCCGAAGCCACGCAGGAATGCCTGGTGTGCGGCTTCTCGCGCACGGGCGGCGTCGTCGTGGAGTCCAACGACTGGAGCTCGGTCGACGACCCGATCCTCCCCGCCCTCGAGCGCCAGTTCCAGGTCGAAGGCATGCTGCGCCGCGGCGCCGCCTCGCGCATCTACCTCGCCCGCGACCAGGTCACCGGCCGGCTCTGCTCCCTCAAGGTCCTGCCGCTCTCCGACGAGCAGCCGGGCCTGATCGAGCGCTTCCGCGCCGACGCGCAGCGCGCCGCCGCCCTCGACCACCCGCACATCGTCGCCCTGCACTCCTTCGGCGCCACCGACGAGGCCGTCTGGTACGCCATGGAGTACGTCCAGGGCCGCTCCCTCGGCGACCTGCTGCGCACCGCCGACCGCATGGACCTGAAAACCTGCCTGCGGCTCGTCGAGCAGATCGCCAGCGCCCTCGAGTACGGCCACCGCCGCGGCATCACGCATGGCAACCTCAAGCCGGCGAATATTCTCGTCGATCCCGAAGGCTGGGCCCGCGTCGCCGACTTCGGCCTCTCCTCCGCGTTCGGCACAGTGCCGCGCCGCCAGCCCGAGCTGTCGATCGAGGAGAACTTCGGGCATGTCGCGCCGGAGCGGTTCGGCTCGGACGGCGTCTGCGGTCCCGCCTCGGACCAGTACGCCCTCGCCGTGCTCACCTTCGCCTGCCTCGCGCGCCGGCCGCCGTTCGTCGGCGAGACGCTCGACGAGATCATGGTGCACCACCTCGAGGGTCCCGTTCCGCTGCTCGCCGAGTCGCGGCCCGACCTCCCGGCCAGCGTCTCCGCGGCGTTGGCCCGCGCCATGAAGCGTGAGCCGGAAGACCGCTTCGCCGGCGTGCTCGACCTCGCCACCGCCCTCGCCGGGGTTTCGTCCACCGAGCCGGCGGTGCTGCCGTTGCCCGTCTCCCGCGCGCCCGAGCCGGTCGCCGGAAAATCGGCGATGCACCCGCTGCTCAAGCTCCTCGAAGCGGAGCGACACACGCACAAGCCGGAGCCGGCCAAGCCGGCGGCGCCGCCGGCCGTCGCCGCGGCGGCCTCGGCCGCGCCCGTCACGCCAGCCGTCGCGGCCGCGCCTGCTACCCCTGCGCCACCGAGCGAGGCGTCGGCTGATGAGCACCGGCCACCGCTGCTCCTGGTCGACCGCGAGAACGGGCGTGCGTCGCGCGACGACCTCGAAGTCGTCGACGAAGACAAGGAAGAAGCGCGCGAACGGGTGGCCAAGCCCGTCCCCGATGACGATGAGGACGACGACGCGAGCGGCCAGCCGGTGCTGCTCTGGCCGGCGCGCGACAGCACGCCTCCGGACGATCACGCGGCGGCCGCTGCAGCCGCCGCCGCGGCGGCCATGGCGAGCGAGCACCTGAACGGTGAGGACCGCGGCACCCCGCTGCTCTTCCCCGATCAGCAGCGCCCCGCGCGTCCGGGCCCGAACCTGGGGGCCCGCGTCTGGGAGATGGCGCGCCGCTGGACCGCACTACCCCGCTCGACGCGCATCGGGTCGAGCGCCGCCGCCGCCGTCCTTCTGATGGCGATCGTCTGGTGGGGTGTCGCCAAAGGGCACGATGAACAGCACGGTCCGATCTACGTCAACGCGACACCCACAGCCGGCACCGACACGGCGCCGAGAACAGCGCCGCCACCGCGCCACCAGACCCGCCGGCAGCCGGGCTCCGCTCCGGGGACGCAGGCGCAACGTCCACCGCGTGCGACCGCGCCGGCCGACACCGGCAAGACGTCCCCACGACCGCCGGTGACGCCGACGACGGCCGAGCCCGCGCACCTGTTCATCAACTCGACGCCCTGGGGTGTGCTCTACGTCGACGACAGGCAGATCGGAAACACGCCGCAGGCGGACGTCAAAGTCACCCCGGGATCGCACAGCATCCGCGTCTCGCGCGACGGGTACGTGTCTTACGAGACGGTGATCGCGATCGAGTCGGGCGAGACGCTCAAGCTGACGGACATCGTACTGCCGGAGAAGCCGCAATGACGGGGCGCACCCGATTCCGGGCGGCGTGGCTCGCCGCCGCGCTCTCGCTCGCCCCGGCGCTGGCCAGCGGCCAGGATCCGACGGCCTCCCGGAGCGCCGCGCTGCTCGCGTCGGGCGTGCGTCATTACCAGCAGCTGGAATACGATTCGGCGGCGAGCGCGATGCGCCGCGCCCTGGCGATCACGGGCGCCGACACCCTCAGCGACAGCGCACGCACCCGTGCGTTGACCTATCTCGGCGCCGCCGAGCTGTTCCGCAACAAGCGCGACTCGTCCTACGCCGTGTTCCGCCGCCTGGTGGCGCACAACCCGCGCGCCCGGCCCTCCCCGCTCGTCTTCCCGCCCGAGGTCACCACGATCTACGACTTCGCGCGCGAAGCGACGAAGGTGGTGCGGGTCGAGCTGCCGCGCGACACGACGATCCGCATCGGCGCCGACCGGTACCGGGCGCGGCTCTTCGCCAGCTCGTTCCACCAGATCATCGTCTCGGTGGAGCGGGAAGACGGCTTCACCGTGCGGACGCTCTACGCCGGCGCGATCAGCGATACGCTGCAGGTGTTCTGGACCGGCGACGACACGCTGTTCATGGCGAACGACTCGGGGCGGCTCGTCTTCTCCGTCACATCGCTCACCAACGCCGGGCGCCAGGGCCGCATCGTTCACATCCCGCTCGATCTGGTGATGGGCCCGCAGGACACGCTGCCGTCGCCAATGCCGCCCCCCGATTCGCTCTACCTCCCCGAGCACGCGCCCGCCGGCCCCGCGCTGAAGTCCCTGGGACGCGGCGCCGGGATCGGGCTCGCCGTCGCCGTATTGCCGAGATTGGTCGCGGGCGGCACGTCGCCGTCGGGGAGCCGCTTCGCCGTCGCGGGAGGGCTGACGATCGCCGGACTGATCGGATTCTTCCATCACCGCCCCGGGAAACCGCTGCCCGAGAACATGCTCGCCAACA
>DATFTG010000242.1:0-3259 GCA_035262265.1 Gemmatimonadales bacterium | reverse complement strand
CCATGTGCACGGGACGCATGAACCAGCGCGGGTCGTACGCACCGATGGGCATCAGCGCGACATCGAACGGCCCGAAACGCTCGGCGATCTTGGCGAACTCGCGGTGGTATCCGCTGTCGCCGGCGAAGAAGAGGCGCCGTCCCGGAGCGGCGACGCTCCACCCGCACCACAACGTGCCGTTGCGGCCCCACGGCGTACGGCCGCTGAAGTGCTGTGCCGGCGTGCAGCCGAAGACCAGCGCGTCAAACGACGTTTCCTGCCACCACTCGAGCTCCGTGACTTCGAGGACGCCGCGGTGCTTGAGGAACGGCTTCAACCCTCGCGGAACGATCCAGCGCGCGCCGGGGTTGGTGGCCTCGATGCGGCACACGGTGCGGTCGTCGAGGTGGTCGTAGTGGTCGTGCGATTGCAGCACGATGTCGATCGGCGGGAGCGTCTGGAACGGGATCGCCGGCGCGACCAAGCGGCGGGGACCGATGCCGGGAACTGGCGACGGATGCCGGCTCCAAATCGGGTCGGTGAGGACATTCACCCCGCCGATTTGGATCAAGAACGTCGCGTGACCGACCCAGGTGATGGTGACGCAATCGGCGGCGGCACGTGGGACGGCGAACTGGGGCACGGCGCGCGGCAGCGTCGCCGGGTCGACGTCGGGGGCGCGCGGCCGGCGCCAGCGCTCGATGCGCCAGCGCAGGAAGTCTGTGAAGCGCACGTTCAGTGCGCCGTCCGGCCAGGGATTGGAATACCGCACGCAGCACGCCCTCCGAGGCGGGAAAACTACCTCGGAGGGCGTCCGTCAGACGGTCACGGAACGGTGATCGTAGCTTCCTTGAACTTGCTCTGGCTCGCGGCGCGGATATGACTCGAGCCAGAGCTGTTTGCGTGGACCCAAGCGACGTTGCCCGACGCCCAGATAATCGTCGCTGCGCCAGTCGAATCGGTGAGGAACCACGAGATCTGCGGGGTCGTCAGCACCGTGCCAGCGGAATCGCGCAGCGTTGCCGTGAAGTAATTGCTGTCACCCTTGGCGAGCGTCATGCTCGCCGGGGTCAGCTCGATGCTGGCGACGGGGTTGGACGGCGGCGTATTGCTGACTTGAATCGCCACCGAGTCCTTGAGCGCCCCGCTCGCGGCGACGATCCACGTGCTGCCCACTCCCGTCCCGAGCACTTTGACGAGGGACAGTGAGTCCGTGACGCTGCCAGAGTCGAGCAGCACGGCGGCGATCAGGGTATTGCGGCTCGTCCAGGTGACCTGGGGATTCGGCAATGGGATGCCGTTCGAGTCACCGACGGCGGCCGCAAGGGTGATATTGCCGCCGAATCCCACCGTCGATGGTCCGGTAATGTGAATGAATGAGCCGACACCTGCGCGCGGCAAGGACAGGTTCACCGCGGTGGTCTGACCAATGGCGACATGGACGCTCGGCGTCACTGCCGCCACCAGACCCGGCAGGTCGGGCTGCTCGGCCTGTACGATCCACGTACCGGAATCGATGAAGCTCACCCGGTAGTGACCCTGGGCATCGCTGCGACCGGTGGCGACGAGGTACCAGGTGCCCGAGAAACGGCTCGGGTCGCCACCGAAGACCGAGATGTTGGCGTTCATGATCGGCGTAGGATTCCCCGCGATGTCCGGACCCGTCACTGTCCCCGCAATCGACCCGGTCGCGGCGCTGTTGACGGCGCGCAACGTCGGCAACATCACGAAGTCGTGGCTGCCGGTGAAGTTGTAGAGGAAGCTCCGTCCGACGTCGAAATCGATGACGATCTCGCCCCCGGTCGCCGAGACTGCGAGGGGGTGCTCCACCAGCGCGTACAGCACGATGCTGCCGCTGTGCGGGTAGGGCCAGACGACAGTGGCATTCGAACCGTCGGCGTACTTGATGGAGGACTGGTCGACGTCGATCGTCATGCGAATGGCCGCATACCTGCCGGCGTCGATCGTGCCCTGGCCAACGAACGCCGTGGTCCCCTGCTGCAACGTCAGCAGGTCGAAGGACTTGTTGGGCATCGCAATCGTCACCCAACTTCCGGTGAGACTGGTCGTGTCGAAACAGGTGCAGGCCTCGATCTTCGTCACGTAGATATTGACACTCCCCACCGTATCGAAGGGGAATGGGTCATCGGTGATGAACACTTTGGTCGGGGCGATCGCCGCGGGATGCAGCGCATCGTCGCTATAGCAGGCGACTCCGGCCAGAACCAGGACAACGGCAAACAGGCGCTTCATGCAAGGCTCCAGAAGGTCTGAGGGTCCGAAGCCCGATACCTCCACTCCCGTCGCCAGCGTCACATCTGCGCGAAATGTGACCCCCCGGGGGACGAGCTGGGTATATCCAGCGGTGAGTGGTGACGCCGAGTTCGTGCGACGAGTGCGCGCCGGCGACCAGGCCGCATATGCCGTCCTGGTGGCGCGCTATCGCGCGCGCCTCGGCCGCTACGCCGTCCATATGCTCGGCGACCACGATGACGCCGAGGAAGCGCTGCAGGATGCGTTCGTGCGTGCCTATCGCTCGATCTCCCGTTGCAAGGACGATGCGCGATTCGGCGCCTGGTTGTTCGGCATCCTCGTCAATCGCTGCCGCACCGCGGGACGCCGCGCCGCACGCCGCCAACGGATCTTCGTGCGGGACGACGCGTCGCTGGCCCGCGCGGCAGCCGCCGAGGAGCCGGAGGCCCACGATTGGGACGGTACGGTGCGGCGCGCGCTCGATCGGATCGCACCGGCGCTGCGGGAGGCGTTTCTGTTGAAGCACGTCGAGGAGCTGGAGTACGAAGAAATGGCACAGCTGACGGGGGCGAAGGTTTCGGCGCTCAAGATGCGGGTTCTGCGCGCGCGCGAGCAGCTGCGCGCCCTGCTGAGCGAGGTGGAGCGTGTTTGAGCATGACGACGACGCCCTGAACCGCATGATCGACCGGCTGCGCGAGCCGGTCGAGATGGACCCGCGGCTCGACGCCCGCGTGATGGCGCGCGTCGCCGCCCCGGGATTCGGCGCGCGTGCCGCCGGCGTCTGGGAGTGGCTGCGCCGCCCGCGCGCCGTCGCCCTCTCGCCCCTCGCCGGCCTGGGGCTCGCCGCGGCAGCCGCCCTGCTGATCTGGGCGCTGCCGCCGCGGGTTCCAGGGACGGCGACGCCGGTGGCAGCGGATATCACGCCGGTGCAGTTCGTCGTCGTGGCGCCCGGCGCCGAGTCGGTGTCGCTGGTCGGGGACTTCAATGACTGGGACGCGCGCCTCACGCCGATGCGCGCCGAGCGCGA
>DATFTG010000241.1:0-8976 GCA_035262265.1 Gemmatimonadales bacterium | reverse complement strand
AGAAGTCGGGGAGAAAGTCCAGCGCCTTGGGATTCACCCGGGCGAAGAGCCCCGACAGGTGTCCGACTTCCGGTTGCTGCAGCGCGAAATATGCCGCGGCGAAGGCGCCCGTCATCGTGACGGAAAACTGGATCGAATCGGTGACCAGCACGCCCCAGAGCCCCGAGACCGACGCGAAAAAGATCGTGATCACCGACGCGAACAGCAGCGTACGGTACATCGGCCAGCCCAGCAGGATGTTGGCGATCTTCGCGGCGGCGAGGTTGACCGTCGCCATGATGAAGCAGTTGAAGAACAATCCGAGGTAAATGGCGCGGAAACCGCGCACGAACGTCGCCGCGCGCCCCGAGTAGCGGATCTCGTAGAACTCGAGGTCCGTCAGAACCCCCGAGCGCCGCCACATCTTGGCATAGAAAAACACCGTGGCCATCCCGGTCAGCAGGAACGCCCACCACAGCCAGTTTTTGGCAACCCCTTGGTCGCGCACGAAGTTGGTGACCAGGTTCGGCGTGTCGGTACTGAACGTCGTCGCGACCATCGAGATGCCGACGAGCCACCACGGGGCGGCGCGCCCCGAAGTAAAGAACTCAGTCGTGTTCTTGCTCGCCCTGCGCCAGAAGAACAGCGCCGGCAGGAACGAGATGATGATCGACAGCGTGATGACGACGAGGTCCGCGGTATTGAGGTGCATGGGGCGGCTAAGATACGGCTCGTACGCTACATTCGCACCCATGCCACGACACCTGCTGCTCCTCACCGGCCTCGTGCCGGCCCTCGCCGCCGCCCAGACGCCGGCCACCCCGCCTCTGATGCCGATGCCGCGCTCGGTCGACGTGGGGCAGGGGCGCTTGCGGATCGATTCGGGATTCAGCGTCGCGGTGCCGGGCCTTGTGGACGCCCGGCTGACCCGCGCCGTCAAGCGCACCATCGGCCGCCTCGCGCGCCGCACCGGGATCACCCTCGCCGATTCGAGCACGACCGACACTGCCACGGCGCGGCTCGTGATTCAGGCCCAGGGCGGAGGCGAAGCGATCCAGACGGAAAACGAAGACGAGTCCTACACCCTCGAGGTGACGTCCGCGCGTGCCGCTCTCCGGGCGCCGACGGTGGTGGGGGTGCTGCGCGGGGTCGAGACGCTGTTGCAGCTCGTCAGCGCCGACAGCGCGGGGTTTTTCATCCCCGCCGTCCGCATCGCCGACGCGCCGCGCTTTCCCTGGCGCGGCCTCCTGGTCGACGCCGGCCGGCACTTCGAGCCGGTCGAGGTCATCAAGCGCACGCTCGACGGCATGGCCGCGGTGAAACTCAACGTCTTTCACTGGCACCTCTCCGAGGACCAGGGGTTCCGCGTCGAGAGCAAACGCTTTCCGCTGCTGCAGCTCGACGGCTCGGACGGGCTGTTCTACACCCAGGTGCAGATCCGCGACGTGGTGGCGTACGCGCGCGACCGCGGCATCCGCGTCGTCCCCGAGTTCGATATGCCGGGGCACACCTCGTCGTGGCTCGTGGGATATCCGCGCTACGGCAGTGGGCGGAGCCCGTATCGCATTCAGCGCACCTGGGGTGTCTTCGATCCGACGCTAGATCCGACCCGCGACGTCGTTTATCAGTTCATCGACGCGTTCATCGGCGAGATCGCGCCGTTGTTCCCCGATCCCTACTGGCACGTGGGCGGCGATGAGGTGAACGGGGTCGAATGGGATGCCAGCCGTCGCATTCGCGCGTTCAAGCGGGATCACCATCTGGCCGACAACGCTGCGCTGCAGGCGTATTTCAACCAGCGGCTCTCCGCCATCCTGACGAAGCACGGCAAGCGGATGGTGGGGTGGGATGAGATCCTGAACCCCGAGCTGCCGGCGACCGCCGTCGTGCAGTCGTGGCGCGGGCTCGAGTACCTGCCGCAGACGGTGCGCGCCGGTCATCGCGCCATCCTCTCGGCTCCCTATTACCTCGACCACATGGACAGCGCCGAGGATCACTACGTCGATCCCCTCCCCGACTCTCTGGGGTTGACTCCCGAGGAAGCGGCCCGCCTGATGGGGGGCGAGGCGTGCATGTGGGGCGAGCACATCGGGCCGGAGACGATCGACTCGCGCGTCTGGCCGCGGCTCGCCGCTGTCGCCGAGAAGCTGTGGTCCCCGGCGTCGGTCAAGGACGTGGACGACATGTATCAACGGCTCGCGGTCACCAACCTGCGGCTGGCTGAAGTGGGTCTGGGGCAGAACGAGCACACGGCGCGCATGCTGCACCTCGCGGTGGGGAACGGGCCCGACTTTCAGACGATGATGTCGCTGCTGGCGGTGGCGCAGCCGGTGACGTTCGGCCAGCGCCACCGGCTCCAGGTGGGGATGACGCAGCAGACACCGCTCACGCGGTTGATCGATGCGGCGCGCCCCGATCCGCCGTCGCGCTGGGGGTCGCTCACGATGGTGGAGCGGTTCGTCGCCGATTCGGGTCGCTCCACTGTGCTCCGTGACTCGCTGCGCCAGGAGTTCGCGGCGTGGCAGGAGCTGGCACCGGCGGTTCACGCCGTCGCGGTGCGCAAACCGCTGGCGCGCGACGGCGTCCCCGCCGTCGACGCCCTCGCCAGAGTCGCGAGTGTCGGCACCGCGGCGCTCGATCGCCTGGCGGGGACGGTCCCGGCGACGCGTGCCTGGCAGGATTCGGCGCGCGCCGTGCTCGATTCGGCGACCGGGCCGCAGGGGCTGCTGCGGCTCACGGTCGTCGATGCGGTGCGCTGGCTCGTAGAGGTCGCACCCGTCAAGCCGAACTGACGTGCACCTCGACGGGCTCGCCATCGTCCTTGGGCGCGACGCGTTCGAGACCTACCACCATGTGAACGGGCACAACCTACTTCTTCGGCGTGCTCACCGTCGTGCTGCGGTCTTTCGCGAGCGGAGCTCCTCGAGTGCACGGGTGACGTAGACCCGCGTCATCTGCTTCCGCCACGAGAGCTCGAAATCGGTATTGTCCATCGGTTTGGCGGGGCGGAACGCCGCTTCCGCGGCGGCGGCGATCGCCTCGGGTTCGAGGTGCGAGCCGCGCAGCGCCGTCCCGGCTTCAGGAGTTTCCAGGGGAAGGCTCGCCACACCTCCGAGAATGACTCGTGCGTCCGCTGCCTGGTCGCCATCCCACCTGACCCAGGCGGCGACGCCGAGCACGGGGAAGTCGAAGGAACCGCGCCGGCGCAGCTTGTGATAGACCGCATCCCAACCGTCGGGGGCGGGGAGCCGCACCGCCGTGAGAATCTCGTCGGGCTGCTTGGTGAGGTAGTTGATGCCGTCGTTGTGGTAGAAACGTGCGGCGGGGACGACCCGCTCGCCTGCGGCGCTCGTCAAGACGTACTCCGCGCCGATCGCCACGAGCACCGGCGCGACATCCGAAGAGCTCACCGCCCAGCAGCGCGGGCTCGAGGGCGCTACCCAGCAGATCGCGCCATCCTTCTTCATGCAGAAGTCGATCGCCTTACGCCACTCATACGACTGATCGTAGTAGTTGCAGCGCGTGTCGAGGCAGAGATTCCCGCCCAGCGTGCCCATGTTGCGGAGCAGCGGAGTGGAGACGAGCTCGGCGGCGGTCGCGATCGCAGAATAGGCGGATTGTCGGATTGCCGGATGCGCGGATAGCTGAGTCAACGTGATGCAGGCATTGATCATCAACCCATCCGTCGATCCGTCCATCCGCCCATCCGCCTCGAGCTCGGGAATTCCCATTAACGAGATGACGGTGCGCGGCTCCTGCTGCCGTCGCTTCATGTTCGGGTAGAGATCCGTTCCCCCCGCCACGTACGAACCCTCCGGGCCGGCGTCCGCTTTCATCGCGAGCGCTTCCCGGAGGGAGGTGGGTTGACGGTAGGTGAACGACGGCAGCCGCAGCATGCGGTCAACCTTAACGAGGCTCCTCCGTGCGGGCCAGACCGAGCGACTGCGCCGCCGCGGCGAGCCGCACGAACTCGGCGCGGTAACCGTCGGGGTCGGCCCCCAGCGCTGCGCGCGCCGCGGCGATCGCATCCGTGAAGCTCGCCGAACCCTTGAACTGCGAGTTCTTGAGCAGCAATCCGAACTCCGCGACTGCCTCCTGGAACCGGAAGTCGGGCGACGCCGTCGCGGTGGGGGATTCCGAGATCGCCTGCGACAGGAGCCGGCTGCGGTCGCCGTCGGGCGTCTTGTACCGGACTTTGACGAACCCGAGCTCCGGAGCGCGGGGCGCGTCCCGGGGCGTCGGGTTCGCCTGATAGCGCAACGGGTCCGTCCCCCGCAGCGATCCATCGCTCGGCGCCCCCGCCGGGATGATCTCGTACAACGCCGTCACCGAGTGGCCGGACCCCATCTCGCCCGCGTCCTTCGTGTCGTCGTTGAAGTCCTCGTCGGCGAGCAGGCGGTTTTCGTAGCCCAGGAGGCGATATCCCTGCACCACCGCCGGGTTGAACTCGACCTGGATCTTCACATCCTTGGCGACCGTGTAGAGCGTCCCGCCCATCTCGTGCACCAGCGTCTTCTTCGCCTCGAGCGCGTTGTCGATGTAGGCGTAGTTGCCGTTTCCGTGGTCGGCGAGCTGCTCCATCTTCGAATCCTTGAGGTTCCCCATCCCGAAGCCGAGCACGGTGAGGAACACGCCCGTCTTGCGGCGGTCCTCGATGAGCCGGATCAGCTCGCCGTCGCTCGACACCCCGACGTTGAAGTCGCCGTCGGTGGCGAGGATGACGCGATTGTTGCCGCCGCGGATGAAATTCGCGACCGCCTCGTCGTAGGCGCGCTTGATCCCGGCGCCGCCCGCGGTGCTGCCGCCGGCCTCGAGGCTGTCGATCGCCGCGAGGATGCGCGACTTCTGATCGCCGGGCGTCGAGGGCAGCACGAGGCCCGCCGAGCCCGCGTAGACCACGATCGCGACGCGATCCTGGGGCCGCAGTGTGTTGACCAGCATCGTGAGCGCCGACTGTACGAGCGGCAGCTTGTTCGGCTCGTCCATCGATCCCGAGACGTCGATCAGGAAGACGAGGTTCGACGCGGGCAGCCCCGCCACGGCGACGCGCTTCGCCTGCAGGCCGATGCGCAGCAGCTGGTGGCCCTGCTTCCAGGGCGCGGCGCCCAGCTCGGTGTGAATCGCCACCGGGTCGTCGCCCGTGGGTTCGGCGTAGTCGTAGGGGAAGTAGTTGACCAGCTCTTCGAGGCGCACGGCGTCCACCGGCGGCGCCTGCCCGCCGAGCAGGAAGCGGCGCACGTTGCTGTAGGAGGCGCGGTCGACGTCGATCGAGAACGTCGACAGCGGGTGGGCCGAGACAGCGAGAAACTGGTTCTCGTCCTTGTGACCGTACTCTTCGGTGTTCCAGGGTTCGCGCCGGACCCGGTACGCCGTCTCGTCACGGTCCGCGTATCCGTAAACGGTGGCGGCCATGCTCTTGGCCGACTGGCGACCCTCTGCGAGGCCGGTGGCGACGACGGCATCGAGGTGAACCGCGGATGCCTGCAACGCGAAATCCGCGGTGGTGGTCCCGCCCGAAGTGACGCGAATGCCGTGAACCTCGACCGGCGTGTACCCGATGTACCTCGCTCGTACGGAATACGCGCCTTCTGGTACGGACGTGATGGCGTACTCGCCGGACTGGTTGGTCACGGCTCCGAAACTCGTCCCGACGACCACGACTTGCGCACCAGCGATGGGTTGTCTCGCGGCGTCTCGAACGTGCCCCGTGATACGGCCGACGCCGGTCGGAGCAACGTCGCAAGGGATGAAGAGAGGTGGTGTCGCGACGGCGACGGTGGCGAGCAGCATCAGACGGACGATTGGGGTCAGCATGGTCTCTCCAGACAGAGTGTCCTGGAGAGACGCTCGACGGGGGCGGGTGCGCACACCCTGACTTGCCGGCTAGCGGATGCTCGTGACCAGGACCACGACCCGGTCGATGTCCTCGCCGCGTGGGGGAAGCTGGAGCGTGATGCCTGCTGGGAACTGTTGGAAGGGAACCACAACTCCGCTACCGAGGAGCCGTGCGGACCTCACCCGCACCCCCAGCGCCGGGAGCGCCAGCAGTGGATCGGGCCAGTCCAGTACATGGACGAACACCGTGTCACCGCGGCGCGTCGTGGCGCCCCAGGAGCGCGGCGGCACCGGCCCGCGCCGCGTGCCGTAAATCGCTGTCCCGTACTTCCCGAGCCACTCACCGATGGAATCGAGCCGCACCGTGAACGCCGGGCTGATTGTCCCGTCGGGGCGCGGGCCCACGTTCAGGAGCAGGTTGGCGCCGTTGCCCGCCGCCCGCACCAGATACCCGACGATCGTGCGCACCGACTTGTAGCTCGTGTCGGTGATGTTGAAACCCCACGAATCGTTCATCGTCAGTGACGTTTCGAGCGGCACGTCGCCGCTCACGTAGCTGGTGTTGAACCCGGCGGTGTTGGCGCCGGGGAGATCCTGCTCGAACGTCTGCACGTCTTCTCCGGGACGCGGCCGCTGATGATGGTTCGGCACGATCAGCGCCTCGGGCTGCAGCCGGTGGATCAACGCATACGTCGAATCGAGCTGCCAGTCGGCATCGGGCTTGTCCCACATGCCGTCGAACCAGATGCCGCCAACCGGCCCGTAATGTGTGAGCAGCTCGGTGAGCTGCGCGTTCATGAACGCCCGGTAGCGGCTCCAGTCGCCCGACGCGGGGCGGCCATTGTCCCACGCTGTGGCCCCGCGCGGCCAGTAGTCGGGATGGTGCCAGTCGAGCTGCGAATAGTAGAAGAAGAGCTTGATGCCGGCGCTGTGGCAGGCGTCCGCCAGCTCTTTGAGGGGATCGCGCTTGAACGGCGTCCAATCGACGATGTTGTACGGCGTTTGCGCCGTCTTGAACATCGAGAAGCCATCGTGATGGCGCGACGTGATCGTGATGTAGCGGACACCCGCTCGACGAGCGAGCGCGACCCAGGACTGTGCGTCGAACTTCGTCGGATCGAACGTGGCGGCGAGCGCTTCGTAGGCGTTGATGCCGATCTGGCGGTTGTGCATCACCCACTCGCCGGCGCCGAGCTGGCTGTAGACACCCCAGTGGATGAACATCCCGAACTTCGCGTCGGCGAACCAGGCCCGCGCGGCGAGCCGCTCGGCAGACACCGAGTCCGGACTTTGGGCCGCGGCTGGAGCGGCAAGGGCCAGCGCCGTCACGAGCGTGAGTCGTGCCGCGATCAGTGCTGGCGCTCCTCGCGCACTCCGCCCGCCAGCGTCGCCGCTTGATCGCGCGCCTTCCCATCGCCCCCCTCCCACGGCGGCGGCACGCGCGTCGGCTCGGGCCATGGGATCTCGGGGAATGCGCCGGGACCGTACCGCGGCGCGTCGCCCTTCTGCTTGTGGCGCAGCGCCTTCAACACCTTCTCGGGCGTGATCGGGACCTCGTCGACGCGCACACCGACCGCGTCGTACACGGCGTTCGCCACCGCCGGCATCACCGGCAGCAGCGGGCCCTGGCCGACCTCTTTGGCCCCGTAGGGGCCATTGGGATCGGGATCTTCGATGATGTAGGTGACGACGTCGCACATCTCGAGCGTCGTGGGACTCTTGTATTCGAGCAGGCTGGGGAACTTGTGTACCACCTGCCGGTTTTCGCGGTAAGTCATCTCTTCCATCAACGCCTCGCCCAATCCCATGTAGACCGAGCCCTCGACCTGTCCGATCGCCGTCGCGGCGTTGATGCAGCGCCCTACGTCGTGCGCGATCCAGATCTTCGGGACCCGCACGATCCCCGTCGCCGGATCGACGTCGACTTCGGCGACGCAGGCGCTGTAGGAATAAGCGGGGGAGGGACCGACCCCCGCGCCGCGATAGCGGCCGGGGCTTTTTGGCGGCGTATACGATCCCACGGTGCCCACTGTCCCCACGACACTTTCGGCAACCTGGACCGCTTCGGCGAAGCTCATGCCGCGCCCGGGGTCTTCGACATCGAACACTCTGCCGTCGGCGAACACGATGCGCGTCATCGGCACGTCGAGCTTGCGCGCGGCGTGCGGCAGGATGATCTCGCGCGCCCGCTCCGCCGCCTGCAGCGCCGCGTTGCCGCTCATCAGGGTGACGCGGGACGAGTAACTGCCGAGGTCGACGGGCGTGAGATCGGTGTCGGCGGTGACGATGCGGATGTCGAAAGGATCGATCCCCAGCACTTCCGCAGTGATATACGCGAGGATCGAATCCGAGCCCTGTCCGATATCGGTGGAGCCGCAGAACACCGTGACGCCGCCCGAGCGGTCGCACTTCAGCTGCACGCCGGAGTGCGGCATGTGGTTCCAGTAGATCGGCAGCCCGGCCCCCGACAGGTACGACGAGCAGGCGAGGCCGACGCCTTTGCCATGGGGCAGACGCTTGAACTTGTCGCGCCACCCCGATCCCGCGGTGACCTTGCGGATGCATTCGCCCAGTCCCATCGAGCCGACGCGCAGGTAGTTGGCGGTGAGGGAATCGGGGGGCTGCAGGTGCTTGAGGCGCAGGTCGGCGGGATCGAGCCCCAGCTCTTCGGCGATCTTGTCGAGATGCACCTCGAGCGCGAAGCGCGGCTGCGGCGTGCCGTGGCCGCGTTTCGGCCCACACGGCGGCTTGTTGGTGAACGCTCGCGCGCCCTGGAATTTGTAGCGCTTGATCGGATAGGTGACGGTCTGCAGCGCGCCGGTGTAATACGTGCTGGCGACGCCGTAGGAGCCGTAGGCGCCGCCGTCCAGCAGCGAGCGGAAGTGCATCGCCGTGATCGCGCCGTCGCGGGTCACCCCCGTCTTCACCGCCATCAGCGTCGGGTGGCGGCCGCGGTGACAATAGAACACCTCTTCACGCGTCAGCGTGATTTTCACCGGCCGCCCGGTGAGCATCGCCAGCTTCGCGACCGCGATCTCGTGGTTGAAGGGATCGCTCTTGCCGCCGAAGCCGCCGCCGTTGGGTGTGGCGATCACGCGGATCCGCGCCGCCGGCAGCTCGAGCACCTTGGCGAGGGCGCGGTGCACGTAGTGCGGCGTCTGC
>DATFTG010000240.1:0-13225 GCA_035262265.1 Gemmatimonadales bacterium | reverse complement strand
GAAGTACCAGATGTACCGCACCGTCTACTGGCACCACGCCGTGCGCGCGGCGACGGTGATGTTCAAGCGGCTGGTCCGCCGCGCGATCGCCGACGGCCGCATCCGCCCCATGGATGTGGCGGTCGCGACCGACGACGGCCTGATTCACGAGCTCTCGCGGGACGATCCCACTGGTCTGGCGCTGCGGCTGCGCGAGCGCCGCCTCGCCAAGCGTATCCTCGATCTGCCGGCCGCCGAAGTGGCGTCGGACGGCCCCGGGTGGCCCGCCGCCGACCCCGATCTCTGCGAGCGTGTCGAGGACCGCCTGGCTCGGGACGCCGGGCTCGTCCCCGGCGAGCTGTTCCTCGATTTTCCGGCGAAGCCGTCGATGTTCGGAACCGACCTGCCGCTGCTGCGGCGGGACGGCGGGCTGGTGCCGCTGGCGAGCGCCGAGGACGCCCACCTCGGAGTACCGCGTGTCGCGGCGGAGCTGTATCGATCGGCGCGGCGGCTGCGGGTGTTTACGCTGCGTTCCGCATCGGTCGACGCGGCGCGCGTGGTGGAGCTGGTTCGGCTTCCCGGGGAGGCGGTGGCGACCCGGCTCTAGCTGGTGGGGCGCGGCGGGGGGCGCTGCGCTTCGGTGGACAGCGTCGCCTCGCCGTCCTCCGGGAATTCCACCGAGTCGATGCGGACCAGGATCGCCGTGATGTTGTCGAGGCCCCCGTGCCGGTTGGCTTCGTCGATCAGCTGATCGACCAGCTCCTGCGGCATGCGGCCCTCCTGCCCCATGATCTCATGCAGCTGCGGGTCTTCCAGCATCCCCGTCAGCCCGTCGGACGCGAGCAGGAACAAGTCTTTCGCTTTGACCGAGCCGACATAGACGTCGGGGGTGACGTCGCTGTTGGCGCCGACGCAGCGCGTGATCACGTTGCTGTAGGGATGCGTGCGCGCCTGCTCGGCGGTGAGATAGCCGGCGTCGACCTGCTCCTGGACGTAAGAGTGGTCCTTGGTGACCTGAGTCAGCTTGCCGTCGCGCAGCAGGTAGGCACGGCTGTCACCCACCTGGCCGATCAGGAACCGCGTGCCGTACAACACCAGCGAGGTGACGGTCGTCCCCATCCCGCGCTTGTCGTGCTCGGTCAGCGTGCGTTGGAAGATGGCGGCGTTGGCGGCCCGGATCGCCGACTGCATCCGCTCCGTGACGTCCTTGTCCCCGAGCCCTTTGAGCGAGCCCAGCTCGCGCGCGATGTGGCGCACCGCCATGTCGCTCGCCACTTCGCCCGCGGCATGGCCCCCCATCCCGTCGGCGACGACGAAGATGCCGCGGTCCGGGACCATGAGATAGCTGTCCTCGTTCCCCGACCGGATGATGCCGACGTCGGTTCTACCCGCGCAGGTAATGTGCACGCTCGATCGTTACGCCAGAATCCAGTACAGGAGGGCCGAAGTGGCCAAGACGATGACCGCGGCGCTCGAGCCGCAACCTTTTCCCTTCTTCTGCGGCGCCTGGCCGGCGGGCGGGCCGGCGCGCTTCGCCGGGGCAGCCTTGGGCGGTGGCCCTTTGGGAGCGGCGGCCGGTTTCGCCGCGGCTGCGGCCGCCGGTGACGGCTTGGGCGCCGGCGTGGGCGGCGGCTGCGGTGGCGCGGTCGGAGTCGAGGCGACTTTCAGCGACTCGATCACCTTCGTTCCGCCGCCTTTCGCCACGCCCATCGCGTCGTCGGTCGGCTCGAACACCAGCTGAATGTCGCCAAAGCGGACCATCGTGCCGGGCGCGATCGGTGTATCGGCCTTGATGCGCTCGCCGTCGACGAACGTGCCGTTCGTGGACTCGAGATCCACGAGTACCCATACGCCTTCACGCCGCTGCAGCTTGGCATGCGACGTGGAGACGGATTCGTCGGGGATGATCAGGTCGTTGTACTCGGCGCGGCCGATGTTGACGATCGGCGTCTTGACGAGGAGCCGCGTCCCTTTGAGGGACCCCGTGCGGACGAGAAAATTTGCGAGCGGCGCGGCCCCGCCACCGCCAGGATTCGCCGCGGCGGCGGCCGGCCGCGGGGTGGCGGGCATGCCGAACGACGTGTTTTGCAGCCGCGACTCGGCGCCGGCGGGCGGCGGAGGAGGGGGTGGCGGCGGCGCAGCAGGGGTGGCGGCGCCAGCCGCAGCGGCGGCGGGGGCAGCCGCAGCGGCGGCCGGGGCCGCTGCCGCCTGATCGGCATAGAAGCGAAAGCTTTCCTCACCGACCCGGATCACGTCCCCGCGCGTCAGCACGCGTTGTCCTGGCACGCGGACGTCGTTCACGAATACGCCGTTGGTGCTCGAGTCGACCAGCAGGTATCCCTTCGCGGAGGGGACGATCTCGGCGTGCCGCCGCGACACGTCCTTCCCCGGGATGACGACGTCACACCCCGCTTCGCGACCCATGACGAGCGGCGCCGACATGATCACGTACTCGCGGCCGTCGGTGAGCGAAACGAGGCGCCCGCCGGTTGTCCCGACGCTCTTCACCCCCGTCGCGGAGCGCTGCTCGCCGCCTTGCGGCATCGCCATGGCGGGGATGAACGCCGTACTGCCGCTGCGGCGCTCGTCGACGAACGTCAATTCCTGACCCGCGACCTGCAGCTTGTCGCCGTGCAGCAGCGGCGTCGGCTCTGCCCCGAGCCGGACACCGTTGATCATCACTTCGGCGTCGGGGGTGGCCTTACGGATCACCACCTGACCGTCCGGTTGTCCCGAGAGCAGCGCATGCCGAGGGAGGAGGCCCGTTCCGGTGAGCGAAATGGCGCACTGGGGATCGCTCCCCAACACCACCTCACCCATCGGGATGGTGAACCGCCTGCCTCCAAGCTCGAGCATGGACATGAACGAGATCTCCGGGGCCTTGATCGAGGTCGGAAGTTACGCCCGGGTCTGTAACCGGGCAAGAAGACTCAGGTTACGGGCTCGTGCCCGACTCCGAAACGACGGTCAACTCCCGATCGACCAGCCCGCCGCGCAACCACCGCCAGAACAGCAGCGAGCCGAATGCGACGGTGGCGTAGCTGTTGATAAAGCGCCAGAGCAACGTGTAACTGGGCAACAACGGACGAGGAACGTAAATCGACATCACCGCCACCGAGAGCACCTCGGCGAGGCCGGAGGCTCCGGGCGTGGGAGCAAAATACAACAGGAAAGAGATGAATGTCTGGACGAGCAGGATGTCGAAGAACTGCGCCGGGAGGCCGAGGGCCCGCATCGCGATGTAGCCGGCCAGCAGCTTGTTGGCGTGTGAGGGGGCCGAGAGGATGATCGCCCAGAACAGCGCCAGCAGCCCCTTGGGGCTGCCGAAGGCGACGAGGCACTGGTGGGCCCGGTCGATCCCGTCACGCAGCCCGTCGATGCGCGAGGCCACCCGGGTGCTGCGTTTCTCGAGCCGCGTCGCCAGCCAGTGCACGAAGTCCCGCAGCAGGCGCGGGAAGAACATCGCGAATGCCATCAGAATCCCGATCAGGATGAAGATCAGGAAGCTGGTCTTGAAGAGGTCGTAGAGGGTGATGCCGAGCACCACGCCGTGACGGGCGAGGGAACGCCCGGCGCCAAGGATGATCGAGAGTGGCCCCGCAATGGCAAAGAAAATGACGGTGGCGACGAACGTCATGAACGTCGACGTCATCGCCTCGGGAAGACGCACCCCGGCACGCCGCATCGTCCACATCATCATCGGCCCGGCGCCGGTCTGGAACGGCGTCAGGTACGCGGCCCACGCGCTCATGCCCCCGGAAATCACCATGTCCCGCCACCGCACCCCGGGGTGCACGTGCCGCGCCACGACCCAGAGACGCGTGCCGCCGCCGAACCAGTCCATCGAGGCGAGCCCCAGCCCGACGACCAGCCACCACCAGTGCAGGCCCAGCAGGGCGGTGATGAAGGCGTGGAAGTTGTTGCCGTAGAGCAGCACGCCCGCGCCGGCGGCGATCGAAATGACGGCGAAAATCTCGAGCCCGCGTCGCAGCAGGCGGGGAGTGAGGGCAGTCGTCGGCGCGGGGGACTCGGGCTGACCGGTCATCGGGCCTGCAAAAGTAAGCTGACCCACGAAGCAGGGGGAGACTGGTTAAGTTTGATGGTTATGTCTGCTTCTCCCGACCGGGTGATCCTTCGCAACGCGCGCCAGCACAATCTGAAGGGCATCACCGTGGAGCTGCCCCGGCGGGCCCTCACAGTGGTCACCGGCCCGTCGGGATCGGGGAAGAGCTCGCTCGCCTTCGATACCCTCTACGCCGAGGGCCAGCGGCGCTACATCGAGTCGCTGTCCACATATGCCAAGCAGTTCCTCGAGCGGATGCCCAAGCCGCTGGTCGACGGGCTGGAAGGCCTTTCCCCGGCCGTCGCCATCGAGCAGAAGAACCCCACCACCTCGAGCCGGTCGACCGTCGGAACGGCCACGGAGATCTACGACTTCCTGCGCCTGCTCTGGGCGCGTGTCGCCACACCGCACTGCCGTCATTGTGGCGCCATCGTGAAGATCGATACGGTGCAGGAGGCGGTGGACCAGCTGATTGCGGAACGCGGAACGGCGAACGCCGAACAGCACGTCCTGATCTCGTTCCCGCTCCCCGCCTCCGCCCACCGACCTGACGTCGATGCCGCCGCCCAGCTCATGGCTGCGGGCTTCGTGCGCGCCCAGGTCGACGGGACGCTCCTCCGCCTCGACGACGCCGATGCTCCGCTGCGAGTCCGGGAGGGCCGGGAGGTGCTGGTCGTCGTGGACCGGCTCAGCGGCACGGCGGCGAATCGGGGTCGCCTGACGGACGCCCTGGCCACGGCGTTCAGCGAGGGTGAGGGAGTCGCCCTGGCGCTGTCCAACGGCGATCGCCGCCGCTTTTCCGCGCTCCCCACCTGCTCGTCGTGCGGCAGGAGCGCCCCGGTGCTCACCCCTGCCCTGTTCTCGTTCAACAACCCGCGCGGCGCCTGCCCCGGTTGCAACGGCTTCGGCGCCGTACTGGAATACGACGAGTCGCTCATCGTCCCGGAGCCGGCGCGGTCGATCGCCGCAGGCGCCCTCGATCCGTGGACCAAGCCGCGCTATGAAGGCCGGCGGCGGTTGCTGCGCGAGACCGCGCGCGCTCGCGGCATCCCCACCGACCGTCCCTGGCGCGAGCTCGATGCCAAGCAGCGCCAGTTCCTGCTGCACGGCGCCACCGGCCGCTACCTCGGCGTGTTTCCGTTCCTCGAGCGTCTCGAGACGAAGCGCTACAAGCAGTACATCCGCGTGTTCCTGCGGCAGTACCAGCTGGCGCGCACCTGCCCGGCGTGCGGGGGAGCGCGCCTCAAGCCCGAAGCCCTCGCCCCGCGCGTCGGTGGACGCACCATCGCCGAGGCCGCGGCGCTTACGGCGAGCGAGCTGCTGCAGTGGCTCGATGGCCTGACCTGGTCGCCATTCCAGCAGGCCGTCGCCCAGCATCTGCTGCGCGAGCTCGTGGCGCGGGTGTCGTTCGTCGTCGATGTGGGACTGGGCTACCTCACCCTCGACCGCCAGACGCGCACGCTGTCGGGAGGAGAGGCGCAACGCATCGCGCTGTCGAACGCCCTCGGCTCGAAGCTGACCGACACCCTGTACGTTCTCGACGAGCCGACGATCGGCCTGCACCCCGCCGACATCCAACGCCTGCTCGACCTGCTACGCCGCCTCTCCGCCAACGGCAACACCGTCGTCGTGGTCGAGCACGATCCCGCCGCGATGGCGATCGCCGATTACATGGTGGAGCTGGGACCCGGCAGCGGGACGGCCGGAGGCAACGTCGTCTATCAGGGAGCCGCGGCGGCGGTACGGTCGGCCGGCACGCTGACGGGGCAGTACCTCTCCGGTGAGAAGCGCATCGCCGTTCCGTCGGCGCGCCGCCCCGCCGTCCGCTGGCTCGATCTGCGGGGGGCGCGCCTGCACAATCTGCAGAACGTCGACGTGCGGCTGCCGTTGCACGCGCTGGTCGCCGTCACCGGCGTGTCGGGATCCGGCAAGTCGACGCTGGTGCACGACGTGCTGTACCGGCAGCTCGAGCGCCGCCTCAAGGGCGGACACAGCGCCAAAGAGCACCTCGGCGAGCCGGTGGGAGCGGTCAGCGCCCTCGCGGGGTGGGAGGCGGTCGGCGACGTGGTGCTGATCGATCAGTCCCCGATCGGGCGTACGCCGCGGTCCAACCCCGTGACGTACGTGAAGGCCTTCGACGAGCTGCGCGCGCTGTTCGCCGCCCAGCCGCGCGCGCGCGAGCGCCGCTACACCCCGAGCACCTTTTCTTTCAATGTGCGGGGGGGGCGGTGCGAGACCTGCGAAGGCGCGGGCGCCGTGCAGATCGAGATGGTGTTCCTCGCGAATGTCTTCGTCCCCTGCGACGCGTGCGGCGGCAAACGCTTCAAGCGCGAGGTGCTGGAGGTCAAAATCAGCGGGCATTCGATTCACGACGTGCTGGAGTGGACCGTCGATGAGGCGCTGCAGCGGTTCCACAAGCAGCCGCGGCTGGCGCGGGCGCTGTGGCAGCTGCAGCAGGTGGGGCTCGGCTACCTGCGGCTGGGGCAGCCGGCGACCACGCTGTCGGGCGGCGAGGCGCAGCGGCTCAAGATCGCGCGCGAGCTGACGCTCTCGGGCACGCGTCCGGCCCGGGGTGCGCGGCGCAATCTCTATATCCTGGACGAGCCGACCACCGGCCTGCACCTCGATGACGTGCGCACCCTGTGCCGCGTGCTCGACCGGCTCGTCGACGCCGGCCACACGGTGGTCGTGATCGAGCACCACCTCGATGTGATCAAGCGGGCGGATTATGTGATCGACCTGGGACCCGGTGCGGGGGCGGAGGGAGGCCGTGTGGTGGCGGCGGGCACACCGGAGGAGCTGGCGCAGGTCGCGGCGAGCGTCACCGGGCGCTACCTCCGGGACGCGCTGTGAATCGCCGCGGCGCCGACGCCGCTCTGGTATTCGCCTGCTTCCTGTGGGGCATCAGCTTCGTCATCGTGAAGCGCGCGCTCGACGACGCGACGCCGCTTGCCTTCGCGGCGCTGCGCTTCGGGATCGGCGCCGCTCTGCTCGCCCCGTTCGCGCATCTGCGACGCCGCTTCTCCGCCCGGGAGCTCGGCGCCGGGCTGCTGCTCGCCGCACTGCTCGGCTTCGGGTTTCTCTTTCAGACGACGGGCCTCGTGTGGACGACGCCGTCGCGCTCGGCCTTCATCGTGGCGATCTCCTCCGTGCTCGCTCCGGCGATGGCCGCCCTCGCGCTGCGCGAGCGGCCCGGCTGGCCGCTCGTGACCGCGGTGCTCCTCGCCGCCCTCGGCACCTACTGGCTTACCGCTCCGGACGCCGGCGGGTTGAATCGCGGCGACGTCCTGACGCTCGCGACGGCGGTGCTGTTCGGCGTCCAGATCGTGGCGACGACGGCGCTGTCCCGCCGTTACGATCCGCTGCGCCTGGTATGGCTGCAGATCGCCGGAACCGCGGTGCTGGGAGCGGCGGGTGCGGCGCTGTTCGAGCAGGCGTCGATTCACTGGACCAGGCAATTCGTCTGGTCGCTCGCCTACACCGCCGTCGGACCCACCGTCGCCGCGCTGCTGTTGCAGATGCTCGCGCAGCGGCACATGTCCTCCGCCCGCGCGGCGCTGCTGTTCTGCTTCGAGACCCTGTTCGCGGCGGCGTGCTCCTGGCTCGTAATCGGGGAGCGGCTATCGACGGAGCAGTGGCTGGGGGGCGGCTTGATCCTCGCGGGGATGGTGCTGGCGGAGCTGAAGCCGTCAGCTGTCAGCTATCAGCCCTCAGCCACGACCGAACGTTGAAGTCCTCGCGGGTCCTCGCGATATTTCGGCCGCTGTAGGACGAAGCTGACAGCTGACGGCTGATAGTTGACAGCTCACGGTCCCGAGTAGCTCAGTTGGTAGAGCAGCCGGCTGTTAACCGGCGGGTCGGGGGTTCGAGTCCCTCCTCGGGAGTCATTTCCTGGCGCGCGAGCCCCGCGATCACCCATCGCGGGGCTCTCGTCTTCTCGATCCCGTCGAGGTGCGGCCGATGGCGACGCAGGACGTGCCGGGTCTGGTCGAGCACCTGTTCCGCCGCGAGGCGGGAAAGATGGTCTCCTACCTCACCCGGCTGTTCGGCTTCTCGCGACTGAACCTCGCCGAGGACGTCGTCCAGGACACCCTCCACCAGGCGCTCCAGACGTGGTCGATGCGGGGGCTCCCCGACAACCCCTCCGCCTGGCTGATGCGCGTCGCGCGCAACCGGGCCATCGACCTGATCCGCCGCGACGACCATTTCCAGAACCTCGCCCCCGCGCTCGCGGAGCTGCAGCAGGTAGAGGCGGCGGCGGACGAGCCGGTCTCGGAGCGGGAGATCCAGGACGATCAGCTGCGCATGATGTTCGGCTGTTGCCACCCCGGGCTGTCCGCCGAGGTTCAGATCTCGCTGATTCTCAAGACGCTGTGCGGCTTCAGCGTCACCGAGATCGCGAAGGCCCTGCTTGCGAGTCCGGATGCGATCGAGAAGCGCCTCGGGCGCGCCCGCACGTTCCTGCGCGAGGCCGGGACGCTCGCGGAGCTCACGCACCCGACCGACCTGCCGGTGCGCGTGACAGCCGTCTATCAGGCGATCTACCTGCTGTTCAACGAAGGCTACCACGGCAGCCAGTCCGAGCGGACGGTGCGCGAGGATCTCTGTTTCGAGGCGCTGCGCCTCGCGCTGCTGTTGAGCGAACACCCGGCGGGAGCCCGGCCGGCGACGTTCGCACTGGTGGCGTTGTTCTGTTTCGACGCCGCGCGGCTGCCGGGGCGGGTGGACGCCGCGGGGTTCCTCATTCCGCTCGAGCAGCAGGATCGCTCCACCTGGGATCAGGAGCTGATCGCTCGGGGATTCTCCTACCTGGAGCGGTCGGCGTCGCAGACCGAGGTCAGCGCCCTTCATCTGGAAGCCGGCATCGCGGCGTTACACAGCAGCGCGCCAGCCTACGAGCGGACCGATTGGCCGGGCATCGTCGAGCTGTACGACCGCCTGTATGGTCTCACGCCGACGCCGATCGTGGCGCTGAACCGGGCCATTGCCGTCGGACAGGCGCAGGGCCCCGCCGCAGGGTTGCGCGAGCTGGAGACGATCGCCGCGGTATCGATGCTCAAGCAATATCCCTTCTATCCCGCGGCCCAGGGGGAATTCCACCGCCTGGCGGGTCACACCGCGGCAGCCCGCACCTGTTTCGAGCAGGCGTTGCGGCTCGCCCGCAACCCTGCCGAGGTCCGCTATCTGGAGCGCAAGCTGGAGGCGTTGCAGATTTAGGCCGTGACCCAAGGCTCCGGGACCGTCGTAGCACTCGGCGACGGGCTGTTGCAAGCGCTGCTCGAGCACAGCTCGGATGTCATCGCCCTGCTGGATGCCAGCGGGACGATCCGCTACACCTCCCCGCCCGTCACCCGACTGCTCGGCTACCTCCCCGAAGAGCTGGCGGGCCGCAATGCCTTCGATCTGCTGCACCCCGACGATCTGGCACGCTGCCGGGCGCTGTTCAGCGATCTGCTGGAGCATCGATCGGAGCAGGTCACGGCCCAGGTTCGCTACCGGCATAAAGACGGCAGCTGGCGCGAAATCGAAGGGGTCGGCGTCAACCGGCTGGAGGACCCGGCGGTGCGGGCGATCGTGATCACTTACCGCGATCTCACGGCGCGCAGCGCCGCCGAGGCCGAAGGCCGGCGCGCCGTCTCGCTGCTGCAATCGACCCTCGAATCGACCACCGACGGGATCCTGGTGGTGGATTCCATGGGACGGATCGTGTCGTACAACCGGCGCTTCGTCGAGCTGTGGCGCATCCCGCAGCCGATCCTCGACTCGGGAGACGACCAAAAGGCGATCGACCACGTTCTGGACCAGCTCTCCGAGCCGGAGCAGTTCGTCACCAAGGTGCGCGAGCTGTACGCCAACCCCGACGCGGCGAGCTTCGATTTCCTCGAGTTCAAGGACGGCCGCATCTTCGAGCGCTTCTCGCTGCCACAGCGGCTCGACGGGATGCCGGTGGGCCGGGTGTGGAGCTTCCGCGATGTCACCGCCCGGGCCCGGGCCGAGCGGGCGATGCGCGAGAGCGAGGAGCGCTACCGCGCGTTCATCGCCCACACCTCGGAGGGGGTCTTCCGCATCGAGTATCAGCCGCCGGTGCCGATCGATCTACCGCTCGACGAGCAGGTGACGGCGCAATACCGCAACGGCGTCCTCGGCGAGTGCAACGCGGTGTTCGCGCACATGTACGGCTACGAGCGGCCCGAGCAGCTCGTGGGGCAATACGTCTCCGAGTTCTTCGACCAGAGCGATCCCAAGAACGTCGAATCGACGAAGACGTTCATCGTCACCGGCTACCGCGATCACGACAAGGAGTACCACGAAGTCGATCGCGTGGGAAACCAGCGCATTTTCGTCAGCAACTCGGTCGGGTTCGTCGAAAACGGCGCGCTGGTCCGCGTGTGGGGAACGCAGCACGACGTCACCGACCGCCGCCGCGCCGAGCACCTGCAATCCGCCACCTACCGCATCTCGGAGGCGGCCAACACCGCCCATACCCTGCCCGAGCTGTATCGCGCGGTGCACGCCATCGTCGGCGAGCTGATGCCCGCCCGCAACCTCTACATCGCGCTGTACGACGAGTCGGAGCAGATGCTGTCGTTTCCCTACTTCGAGGATGAATTCGATCCCGGGTTCCCGGCCAAACGTATGGGCCGCGGGTTGACGGAATACGTGCTGCGGACCGGCGCGCCGCTCCTGGCGACGCCGGACGTCTACAACCGCCTCGTGGCGGAGGGCGAAGTCGAGCTGATCGGCTCCCCCTCACTCGACTGGGTCGGCGTGCCGCTCAAGGCCGGCGGCTCGAGCATCGGGGTGATCGCCGTGCAGACCTACTCGGCGGGCGTCCGCTACGGCGAGCGGGAGCGGCAGATCCTGGAATTCGTCTCCACCCAGATCGCGCTCGTGATCGAGCGCAAACGGGCCGAGCAGCAGCTCGCCGACAGCGAGGCGAAGTACCGCCTGCTGTTCGAGTCGAACCCCGAGCCGATGTGGGTCTACGACCACGACGCGTTCCGGATCCTCGCCGCCAATCAGGCCGCGATCGCGAGCTACGGCTACACCGAGACCGAGTTGCTCGCGATGACGGTGTACGACCTCCACCCCGCCATGGACCACCCGGTGCTGGCGACGATGCTGCGCGAGCCGCGCGACCTCGCCGCGACCCGCAGCGGCCTGCACCACCGCCGCAAGGACGGCACGATCATCGATGTGGAGATCCTCGCCGACTCGATCGAGTTCGCCGGGCGGCGCGCCCGACTGATCCTGTCGCGCGACGTCACCGAACGGCGCCGCCTCGAGCGCCAGCTGCTCGAAAACGAACAGAAGTACCGCATGCTGTTCGAGTCCAACGCCGAAGCGATGTACGTCTACGATCTCGAGACGTCGCGCTTCCTCGCCGTGAATCAGACGGCCATCGCCCGTTACGGCTACAGCCGCGAAGAATTCCTGGGCATGTCGGTGTTCGACCTGTGGCCGCCGGCCGACGCGCACCGGGTGCAGCTCTCGGAGACCCCGAGCAACTGGATGCAACACCGCAAGGACGGCACGCTGCTGGAAGCGGAGGTGGTGGCGCACGTCATCGACTTCGGCGGGCGGCAGGCCAACCTCGTCCTGGCGCGCGACGTGACGGAGCAGCGGCGCCTCGAGGCCCAGCTGCGCCAGGCGCAGAAGATGGAAGCGGTGGGCCGGCTCGCGGGCGGGATCGCGCACGACTTCAACAACCTGCTCACCGCCATTCTCGGCTCGGCACAGCTGGCGCTGCGCGAGGTCGAGCCGTCGCACACGGTGCGCGAGGACCTGGAGGAGATCCGCCGCGCCGGGCTGCGCGCCGCCGATCTGACCCGGCAGCTGCTCGCCTACAGCCGCCGCCAGGTGGTCGCCCCGAAGGTGATCGACGTCAACGAGACGCTCACGGCGCTCGATTCGATGCTGCGCCGGCTGATCCGCGAGGACATCGATCTCGTGATGGACCTCGCCAGCCGTCCGCTCGCGGTGAAGAGCGACTCGGGACAGCTGGAGCAGGTCGTGCTGAACCTGGTCGTGAATGCCCGCGACGCCCTGCCCCAGGCCGGCCGCATCGTCGTGCGCACGGCGGGCATCGTGCTCGGCCCGGTGCAGCCGGAGAACGACCCCCCCGCGCCGCCGGGACCATACGTGCTGCTCGAGGTCTCCGATACCGGGAGCGGCCTCAGCCCGGAGGCGCGGGCGCATCTGTTCGAGCCGTTCTTCACCACGAAGGAGCTGGGCAAGGGCACCGGTCTGGGGCTGGCGACGGTGTACGGCATCGTCAAACAGAACGGCGGCTACATCTACGTCGACTCGGAGCCGGAAAAGGGGACCAACGTCCGGGTCTACCTCCCCGCGGCGGGCGAGCCGGTCGCCGTTCCCGATCAGGCGTCGACCCCGCAGGCTCCTTCGCGCGGCTCGGAGACGGTGCTGCTGGTCGAGGACGAGGCCGCGGTACGCCAGTTTGCCCGGCGCGCGCTCGAGTCGAGCGGTTACTGCGTGCTCACCGCGGCCGCCGGCGCCGAAGCGATGGCCACGGCGCTGACCCATCCCGGGCCGATCCACGTGCTCGTCACCGACGTCGTGATGCCGGGGATGGGCGGGCCCGAGCTGGCGCGTCGCTTGACGCAGCAGCGCCCCACGCTGCGCGTCCTGTTTTGCTCCGGCTACACCGACGACCCCTCGTTTCGCGAGGGTGTGGGAGAGGGCGGAACCGCATTCCTCCAAAAACCGTTCTCTCCCGAGGAATTGATTCGGAAAGTCAGGGAGGTGCTGGCGACGCCATAGAACCTGTGAGCGACTGCTCACATTCAGTCGTAATGCATTCTCGCGCAGTAGTTTACCATATCACAAGCCCCTGCCCGAATCCGGAACCTATTATCAATCAATGAGTTGCAGTTAATGGTGTCGGTGATTGACTGGGGTCTACGTACATTGACGACCATGAGTCTTCGCCCTTTGTACGGTCATGATGCGGTTCGGGACCGGCTGTCGCAGGCGGTTCGAGCCGGGCGGCTACCCCAGGCGATTCTGCTGCACGGTCCACAGGGAGTCGGGAAGCAGCGGCTCGGGCTGTGGCTGGGGCAGCTGATCCTGTGCGAGAAACAGGGCCGTGAGCCCTGTGGCGCGTGCCATTCGTGCAGGATGGCGGAGAACCTGAGCCACCCCGATCTGCACTGGTTCATTCCG
>DATFTG010000239.1:0-4448 GCA_035262265.1 Gemmatimonadales bacterium | reverse complement strand
CACGCCTGGCGGTGCTGATCCTGGTAGGGGGAACTCGCGTACGTGTATACCTGCACCGTCAACGACGAGATGGGCTGCGTGAGCCTGGTCGTGAAATACCGATTGTTGAGCGCCGTGAACAGCAGCGGCGCGGTCTCACCGGCGATGCGCGCCACCGCGACGAGCGCGCCGGTGACGATGCCGCCCATGGCCGTCCGGGCCACGATCGTGAGCGACGTCCGCCACCTCGGGTATCCCAGCGCCAGCGCGGCCTCGCGCAACGAGTTGGGGACGAGGCGCACCATTTCTTCCGTGGTGCGGGCGAGCATCGGGATCATCAGAATCGCGAGCGCGGCGCCACCGGCGAGAGCCGAAAAATGTCCCATCGGCCGTACCAGCCAGGTCCAGGCGAAAATGCCGACCACGATCGACGGCGTTCCGTTCAGCACGTCGGCGATGAAGCGGACGATCCACCCGAGCCGGCCGCCGCCGAACTCCGCGAGAAACAGGCCCGTCCCCACCCCGATCGGCATGCCCACCAAGCACCCCAGCGCGACGATGATCAGTGTGCCGACGATCGCGTTGGCCACGCCGCCGCCCACCTCTCCTGCCGGGGCGGGTCCCTTCACGAAGAAGTTCCAGTCGATCGACGACGCACCCTTGTGGACCAGGTCGCCGAAAATGAAGAGCAGCGGCAGCACGGCGAGAATGGCCAGCGCCGCGACCATGCCCGTCATCGTGGCGCTTTTCACGCGACGGCGGACCGCGCGGGCGCTTCTCACAGCGCCTTGCTCCCCACGGCCGCGCCCTTGGCGACGCGCCAGACGAGAATTCGCGCCAGGGCGTTGACGGTGATCGTCACGAGGAACAGCATCAGCCCGACGGCCACCAGGGCGGAGAGGTACATCTGCGTCGTGGCTTCACTGAACTCGTTGGCGATCGCCGCCGCCATGGTGTAGGCGGGCGCGAGCACCGACGCCCCGAGGTCATGCCGGTTCCCGATCACCATCGTGACCGCCATCGTCTCGCCGAGCGCGCGCCCGAAGCCGAGCATGATGGCGCCGATGATCCCGGCCCGACCGTAGGGCAGCACCGCGGACCACACCGCCTCCCAGCGCGTAGCGCCGAGCCCCAGCGCCGCCTCGCGCTGCGTCGCGGGAACGGCGAGCAACACCTCGCGGGACACGGCCGCGATGTAGGGGACGATCATGATCGCCAGAATCACGCCGCCCGCGAGCATCGAGGGCCCGTAGAACACGCCCTTGAAGAACGGTGTCCAGCCCAGCGCGGCACGCAGCGGCGGCACGGCGATCCCGCGCAACATCGGAATCAGCACGAAGATCCCCCACAGGCCGTACACCACGCTCGGCACCGCCGCGAGCAGCTCGACGAGGAAGCCGATCGGCTGGCGCAGCCACTTCGGGGCGAACTCAGTGAGGAAAATTGCCGTGCCGAGCGCCAACGGGACCGCGATGAGCAGCGCCAGGAGCGACGACACGATGGTCCCGAAGATCATCGGGGCCGCACCGTACACTTCCGCGACGGGATCCCAGGTCGATTTCGTGACGAAGCCGATCCCGAACTTGTGCAGCGCCGGCCACCCGCCCACCAGCAGCTGTCCCCCGATTGCCAGCAGCAGGAACGGGAGCACGAGCGCGACGGCGGTCAGCAGAAAGCGATAGGTGGGATCGCCGATGTTGCGCGCGCTGCGATGCACGACAGGCTCGGCCGCACGCACTGCGGGCGGGCCCGCCTCCAACTGCTGTGGTGCGGCTTCCGTCATGCCGGTAGACACCCGCGCAAGCTATGCCCGCTCCGACGCGCCTCAGTCACGACCGTGTAACGGTTCGGTCACCCGGATACGACAAAGAAAACCCCCCGCAAGGGAACGCCTTGCGGGGGTGAGACCGGCAGTCGTTCGGAGGGTTAACGAGCTGCCGAGGCCGTCCAGACTTTCTTGCCGCCCGCTTCGATCGAGGCAAGCCGGTCGGCGATCCAGGGACGCAGCGCCGTGGGCAGCGGAGCATAGCCCAACGGCGTGGCCTTGTCCTGGCCCACCGTCTCCGCCCACCACACGAACTTGATGAGCGCCTCGGTCTTCACCGGGTCCTCGTTCGTCTTGCGGAGCAGGAGGTAGGTCATGCTGGCGATCGGGTACGCATCCGCCGCTTCGGCGTCGGTGATCGACACGCGGAAGTCGGTGCTCGGACCCATGGCGCCCATCGACGAAGCCAGCGCCGACGTCGTCGCGGTGAGCGTCGGAGAGACGAAGTTGCCGGCGTGATTCTGCAGCTGGCCGAAGGGCAGCTTGTTCGAGTTGGCATACGCCAGCTCGACGTAGCCGACCGCGCCGGGCGTCTGGTTCACGGTGGCGGCGACGCCGTCATTGCCCTTGCCGCCGAGTCCCACCGGCCAGTTGACCGACGTTCCCTTGCCGACCTTGTCTTTCCAGTCGGGGCTGACCTTCGAGAGGTAATCGGTGAAGATGTACGACGTGCCCGAGCCGTCGGAGCGGTGGACAACCAGGATGTCCTGATCGGGGAGCCGCACGCCGGGGTTCGCCGCGGCGATGCGGGCGTCGCCCCACTTCGTCACCTTGCCGAGAAAGATGTCGGCGAGGAGGGCCGGGGTGAAGCGCAGCTGCTGGGTGATCCCCGGGATGTTGTAGGTGATGACGACCGCGCCGAGCACGGTGGGGATGTGCAGCACGTTCCCCTGGATCGCCGCGATCGCGGAATCGGTCATCGGGGCGTCGGTCGCGCCGAAATCGACGGTCTTGTCGGAGAACTGGCGGATGCCGCCGCCCGAGCCGATCGATTGATAGTTCAGCTGGACGCCCGGATTCGCCTGGTTATAGGTCAAAATCCAGTTTTGATAGATGATGTTCGGGAACGTCGCGCCGGCGCCGGTGATCTTCACCTGCGCAGCCGCCGTGGCGGCGCCCATTCCGAGCACCGCCGCCACGCCGAGTAGAGTCTTCCGCATCATGAGATCCTCGAGTCCAATCAGAAGGTGAACTGAATCTGGAACAGCGCGGAGGCGCGACTGGCCTCGGCGGCCGGCGACGGGGAGCCGTTCTTATAGGACAGGTAATCGACGTCCCCCAGCAACCGGAGGTTCGGGCTCAGCTGGTAGGACAGCCCCGCGATGAAGCGAGTGGTCGAGAAGCCCGGGGCCGTCGAGACACCGTTCTTGTTGGGCTTGGTGAAGTCGACGCGCGCGATCGCCGCGGCCTTCGAGTTCGGGAAGTGGAACACGCCGAACCCGCTTGCGACCTGACCGTCGAGCAGGGCTCCGGCGCCCGCGGAGTCCTTCGTGATGGCGTACTCACCGGCCAGCGTGACCTGCTTCGACCGGTAGGACAGCATGCCGACGAAGCGCTGGCGCTTGCCGCCGCCGGTCGGCTTGCCGTACTGGCCGTACCCGGTCAGCCGCAGACCGCCGACCCGGCTCGAATCGCTGGTATCGAGCAGGCGGACGGAGACGCGCCCCTCGACGTCCTTGCGCTGATCGCCAGGGCCGCCGGAATAGCCTTCACCGTTCACGAACGTCAGCTGCATGTTGACCTTGTCCGGACCCCACTTGCCGTCCACCCCGAAGCCGATGTCCGACGAGGTCAGGTAGCCGCCGCGCTCCAGCGCCATCTGCCCCTGCATGCGGTAGTCCCACAGCGCCTCTTCCCAGTCGAGCCAGGGGGTGTGGATCATGCCGAGCTTGAAGGTCAGGGCACTGTTCACCGGGGTGTACGTCGCGTACGCGTACTTCAGGCGGTAGCGCAGCGAGTTGTCACCGGCCGGCCGGTTGACGTCCAACGTCACCCGGGCACCCACGCCACCGGCAAACCGTCCGATGAGGTTGACGTAGGCGCGCGTGATGTCGAAGGTGTTGACGTGGTTTGCGGTGTCCTTGAGCAAGTAGCCGTACTGGGCGTAACTGACCCCGGACACGGTGACCTGGGTCTGGTTCTGCGCCGCCGCCATGCGGGGCAGGAGCAGCGCGCCGACGAGCGCGAGGCTCGAGAGACCCATCGACTGTGAGCGATGCACGGTAGTGACTCCTCAGAGAGGGGTGAACTGCGGGCGTAGTGCGCCGCCCGGACGGCCCGTAGCGGGCATGAACAAGCTCAGTGATTGCTATCACGGGGGCCTGTCGGGCAAGTCACAATTGCGTAACAACGCAGATAGCGGAGCTGTATAAGCCTCCGCTACCTGGCACCCGAACGCCGACCGTGCGGCGGCGAGCGGATGAAGAGAGCGGAGGGCAACGCACGGTGTAACCGCGTGAAGCTCGTGCCGCGCCATCACGCCGCGCTGTCGAGTAAGTCACGGTTCGGTAACGACAGGATAATGCGCGGCTGTACCCGGACGGCGCAGGTTCATTGCAGGCACACAGGCAGGACGCGCCGGGGCGACCCGGCGCGTGAACACAGCGCGAGCGGTGGAGCGGGGAACGGCGGCTACAACAACGCG
>DATFTG010000238.1:0-13502 GCA_035262265.1 Gemmatimonadales bacterium | reverse complement strand
CACCATCAGCAGGGCGACGAGCGATTGCCTCATCACCCACTCCTTGCGAGAGAGGATCCGCCGTCTCCCCTAGTAGATAGGGTGACAACGCCGCTCTCACAGTCTCAATCCGTTCACGATCGAGTCACGGATCGCTATCCTTCGTCCTCCGAACCTCTCTCCGGCTGCGGCTCGCCGGGTGCTGTCCGGACGGACTGGGGCAGCTGGACCGGCGCCAAACCCGCCGCCTTGCGTTTCGCATTCAACCCGCCGAGCCCCGTCGTACGGAGCTGCAGCCACTTCGCCATCACCGCGCGCGATTGCGCTCGGGCGCTATCGCATGCGGCGACCTGACCCGCGGTCGGCGTCACGTCGGCATTCTGCATCGCCATGGCGGCGCCGAGCAGTGTCTGGCTCAGGTTGCCGAGGGTCGGGGCTGGGGGCGGTCCGCGGCGCGGGAAGCCACCGCCACGCGGCGCGGGTGAGGGTGCGGGAGCGAGGGACTCGACGCGCGCTTTGAAGGCCAGAGCTTCGGTGCCGCCGGCGCTGTCGAGCTTGGCCGCGAGGGCGCGGGCCTGCGCATACGCAGCATGCGCCGCGACGGCGGCGCGATACATCTCACGCGAAAGCGTTGCGAGCTGAAGCAGTCCCGCAGCCGGTGTCTTCACCCGCGGGTCGAGTCTCAGCGTCAGTGGCTGGACATAGGTCTTGCCAAAAGCCGACAGCCGAGCGCGGTATTGCCCCGGAGGTGCCCAGGGCGCCTGCGGATCCGGATAGGTCCGATGCGGCACCGCTCCCGTGGCGTCGCCCTCCCCAGCAGGACCGCGCTCGAACGGATCGAGGTGCAGATCCCAGCTGAACCGGTGCATCCCGGCCTTGGTGGAGAGCCGAGCCTGGGGAGCCGGCCAGTAGAGCGGCAGGGAGCAGTGCGGCGCATCGGGCTTCTGCTGGCAGACGCGGTTGTAGGCGGCGGGATCGAGCGCCGGGTCCGGAGTGATAAGTGAGTCCGCGCTCGAGTAGGAGCGCACCACCGCTCCCGTGGCATCGAGGATGTCGAGCGAAACGGGGCCGGTCGCATCCGCCGCGAGGGCGTAGTCGATGATCCCGCCCGGCGGCGGGTTTTCGCCGGCTGCGACCTCGGGCGGCCACGGCGTCGGCTCGTTCGCGCCGGGACGCACGCGCACCGCGGTTGCCGGCCGGAAGAGGTACGCCTCCTTTGCGGCGCGAGCCTCGGCCATCTGCCTGAGCGGCGTCACGTCGTCGAGGATCCAGAAGCCGCGCCCGTGGGTGCCGGCGACGAGGTCGGAGCAGAGGCAGGTGCTGTCATCCTTGACCTGCAGGTCGCGCACCGAGATCGCCGGCATGTTGAGCCGCAGCGACTCCCAGTGATCGCCGTCGTCGAAGCTGACCCACACCTGCGTGTCCGACCCGCCGTAGAGCAGGCCCGGCTTCTTGGGATCCTCGCGAATCGCGCTGACGACCACCCCCGGCGTGATACCGGTGTTGATCTCCTTCCACGTCTTTCCCCCGTCATGCGTGCGCCAGAAGTGCGGGTTCATGTCGTCGATGCGCAGCGTGTTGGCGGCGGCGTAGGCGGTGCGCGTGTCGAAGTGCCCCGCCTCGATGTTGAAGATCCGGGTCCACGGCTTGATCTGGGGCGGCGTGACGTTGGTCCACTTGAGGCCGCCGTCGATGGTGACCTGGATCGTGCCGTCGTCCGTTCCCGCCCAGATCACCGCGAGACTGCGCGGCGATGGTGAGAGGGCGGTGATCGCGCCGAGGGGAGCTGCCGTCACGCTGCTCGCGTACTTCCCGGCACTCGCCGGGACTTCCCATGTCCCCCGTGCCAGATCGGGACTGATGCGCGTCCAGCTGCGCGCGTGGTCGATCGACTTCCACACCGCGTCCGATGTGTAGTAGAGCGTCCGGTGGTTCACCGGCGACCAGATGATCGGCATCGTGCGCACGTTGCGATTGAAGTCGGTGCCTCGCTGGGTCGCCGACGGGCCGACATTCGTCGTCTGACCGGTCTTTCTATTGTAGAGCGAGACGTTGGTGCGGGCGCTGCCATAGACCATGTCGGGGTCGTTGGGATCCGGCGCCGCGATGCCGTATTCCTGGATGTTCGCGGGATGCCAATCGTGGAACGTGATCTCGCCGTCCATCGAGCGGCTGTCGACGCAGCCCGATCCCGAATCCTGCTGGCCGCCGCACACCCGATACGGAAACGCGTCGTCGGCGGTGACGTGGTACATCGCCGCCGTCGACTGCGTGTACCAGTTGCTCCACGACGCCCCGCGGTTCGCCGACACCACGGCGCCTTGATCGGACACGACGAGCAGAATGTCGGGATTGAGGGGATTGATCCACGTCTTCTGGTAGTCGTCGCCACCGGGGGCGCCGCGCACCGCGCTCCACGTCTTCCCGCCGTCTTCGGTGCGCCACAGGACGATCGTCGTCGAATAGACGACGTTCGGGTTCCTGGGATCGACGGCCAGTGTCGCCAGGTCGCCGCCGCCGATGCGCACGAGCGGCCGCTGATCGAGTGGGCGAGCCGTCGTGTCGGCGGCGAGCTGCCAGTGCGCTCCCTTATCAGGCGACTTATAGAGGTTGACGACGCCCTGCGTCGGCCGCGCCTGCACACCGGCGGGCGCGACGCCCGCCACCATCGCGTACACGATGCCGGGATCGCTCGGCGCGATCGCGAGATTCGCCTCGATCTGGTCGGGAAGGCCGTCGGTGAGGTGGGTCCACGTCGTGCCGCCGTCGGTCGACTTGAAGATGCCGTTGCCCGGCGCGCCGAAGTCGTCCCCCTCGCGGAAACTCTGTTGCTGCTGCCACAGCCCCGCGTAAACGGTGTTCGGGTCCGAGGGATCGATCACGACGTCGTTGGCACTCGTGTACTCGTCTTTGTAGAGCACCTTCTCGAACGTCTTGCCGCCGTCCGTCGAGCGGAACACGCCACGCTCGGCGTTGGGGCCGTAGGGATGGCCCAGCGCCGCCACAAACAGCCGATCGGAGTTCGTGGGATCGACGGCGATTTGCGCGATCATCGCCGTCTGGCGGAGGCCGAGGTGCGTCCACGTCTTGCCGGCGTCGGTCGACTTGTAGACGCCGTCGCCGGTGGCGAGATCGGGGCGGATGATCCCGGCGCCGCTTCCGACGTAGATGATGTCGGAGTTCGAGGGCGCCACGGCGATCGCGCCGATCGAGCCCGTCGGCTGATCGTCGAAGAGCGGCACCCAGGTCGAGCCGTAGTCGGTCGAGCGCCACACGCCGCCGTTGTCGAAGCCGGCGTAGAAGACATTGGGTTGCGTGGGGACGCCCGCGAGGGCGCGAGCGCGGCCCGCGCGCACGGGGCCGATCGAGCGCCAGTGCATCTCGCCGTAGAGCATCGGGGACTGGGCGGCGAGCGAGACCAGTGCCGCGGTCGATAACACGGCGAGGGTGAGGGACGAACGAGCAACGTGCACAGGGATCTCCGTTCCGTCTCGTTTTTTTCGCGGGTGAACCCGCGACTCGGCTATCTGTCGCTGAGAGCGACGGTTTCGTCCCTCTCAGGGACCGTCAGCCGAGCCGCGAGTCTTACTCGCGGATTGGTCGAGAATCCGATCTATCGCCGCCAACTCCTCAGTCGAGAATCTCAGGTTCGAAAGCGCCGCGACCGCGTCCTCGATGTGTCGCGGTTTGCTCGCGCCGATGATCGCCGACGTCATCCCGGCGTGCCGCAGCGTCCAGACCAGGGCCATCTGGGCGAGCGTCTGGCCGCGCGCCTGGGCGACGTCGTTCAGCTTGAGGACCTTCTTGCGCACCGCCTCCGTCACCTGCTCCTTCTGCAGATAGCCGTGTGGCTTCGCGGCGCGCGAGCCCTTGGGGATCCCCTTGAAGTAGCGGTCGGTGAGCAGGCCTTGCGCGAGCGGCGAAAAGCAGATGCAGCCCACACCGAGCTCGGCGAGCGTGGCGAGGAGCCCGTCCTCGGGGTCGCGCACCAGCATGCTGTACTTGGGTTGATGAATGAGGCAGCGGGTCCCCATCGATCCCAGGAGTGTGACGGCGCGACGGGTCTCCTCGGGGTCATACGCCGAGATTCCGACATACAACGCCCGCCCCGAGCGCACGACATGGTCCAGGGCGCCCATCGTCTCTTCCAGCGGGGTGTTGGGGTCGGGGCGGTGGTGATAGAAGAGGTCGACGTAGTCGAGCCCCATCCGTTTCAGGCTCTGATCGAGACTGGCGATCAGGTATTTGCGAGAGCCCCAGTTCCCGTACGGCCCCGGCCACATGTCCCATCCCGCCTTGCTCGAGATGAACAGCTCGTCGCGGAGGCGTGCGAAGTCGCGTTTGAGAATCTTCCCGAAGTTCTTCTCGGCCGATCCCGGCGGCGGCCCGTAGTTGTTAGCGAGGTCGAAATGAGTGATGCCGAGGTCGAAGGCTCGGCGGATGGAGGTGCGTGCGGTCTCGAACGAATCGACGTCGCCGAAGTTGTGCCACAACCCGAGGGAGACGAGCGGCAGCATTACGCCGCTCGCTCCGGAGCGGCGGTAGGTCATGCGGTCGTAGCGGTTCATGTCCTTCTTCCTCTCCCTTTCGTCCTCACCCCCTGACCCCCTCTCCCTTCGGGAGAGGGGGAACTTGGGACTAGAGTATCACAGATCAGCGGGTGCGCGCGAATGGCCAGGTTCCGGTTCGCGACGACCACACGAGGAACCCGACGACGCCGAGCACCGTCGCTCCGAGTCCGAACAGGAGAACCCGGGGCTCGGTCGTCACGAATACAAAGACCCAGCCGATCAGCGCCAGTAGCAGCGGCAGCGGATAGAGCCAGATGCGATAGGGACGCGGCATGTCGGGCCGGTTGCGCCGCAGCAGGACGACGGCGGCGATCTGACCGACGAATTGGATCAGGATCCGGGTTGCGAGCAGCGCCGAAATCACCGTGCCCAAATCGAAGGCGCTGGCGGCGATCGACAGGACGCCCAACACCACGAGCGACACGTAGGGGAACTGCCCTGTGGGGTGGAGCCGGGCGAACGGCTTGAAGAAGTAGCCGTCGCGCGCCGCCGCGTAGGGAATGCGCGAATAACCGAGCAGCAGCGCGAAGACCGAAGCGAACGCCGTCCACAGGATGAGCAGCGTGAACCAGGCGGCAACGCCGGGACCGTAGATCTGCTGCATGAAGATCGACACGACGAAATTCGCGGCCGGTTTGTCCTGCGCCGGGACGAACTCGCGCCAGGGCACGACGCCGATCACGGAGAAATTGATGGCGATGTAGATGAGGGCAACGGCGACCGTGCTGATGAGGATCGAGCGCGGGATGACGCGTCCCGGGTCTTTCACTTCGTCGCCGATGTAGCAGACGTTGTAATAGCCGAGGTAGTCGTAGATCCCGATGGCCGAGGCCGCGCCTAGGCCGAAGAGAAATTGTCTGGAGAAGTGAAAGGCGTTGGGCGGGAAATCGAAGGCCCGGTGAGGGTCGAAGTGCACCGCCCCCGTCGCGATCACGACGGCGACCGCCACGAGCGACCCGATCCAGAGGCTGATCGTGATCGTCGCGATCGAATGGATCCGCCGGTACAGCAGGGCGATGTTGACGACCCCGACCAGCGCGGCGATCGCGAACGCTCCGCTCTTCGTCAGCCCCGACCAGATGTAGCCGGCGTAGTTGGCGAATCCGATGTAGCCGGAGGCGATTTCGAGCGGACCGCTGAAGATGAACTGCCAGATGAACAGAAACCCCACCAGGCGGCCGAAGCTCGCGGGGCCGAACCCCTCCACCAGATAGCGGAACGAGCCGCCGGAGCCGGGCATCGCCGCGCCGAGCTCGCTCCACACCATTCCGTCCGCCACGACCACGATCAGCGCGACCGCCCAGCCGAGCATCGCCTGCGGCCCGGCGAGGGCGGTCATGAGGAGCGGAATCGTGATGAACGGCCCGATCCCCATCATGTTGATCATGTTGAGCGCCGTCGCGTGGAGGGTGCCGAAGCGGCGGCTGAGCGTGTCGCTCACAACAGCGCCATGTCGACGAGACAATCGACGTTGTCATGCAGCCACAAGAGCGAGGCCGGCAACATCGTCGTCACCTCTTTGCCCAGCAGCTTCGCCGCGACGGACTGTTTCCCGTCTCCCGTGACGAGGAGGATGATGTGCCGCGCGGCAAGAATCTCGCGCATCCCGAGCGTCAAACCGAATTCCGGAGGCTTCTTCATCGCGCGGGCCATGGCGTGGCGGCGCGACTCCTCCGACAAACGGGCCACGTGGCAGTGCGGGACGAGGGAGGGCGTCGGCTCATTGAAGCCGATGTGCCCGTTTACGCCGAGACCCAGAACGCAGACGTCGATCGGGCCGATGCGCTCGAGCTGGGCGCGTATTCTGCCGCAGGCAGTGGCGGGGTCGGCGGCCGTATCGAACGCCGTGAACCGCTCCGTGGGGATGCCGAGCGGTGTGAGCAGGTGTTCCTTCAGATATCCGGTCGTCGCGCCGGGATCGGTTTCGGCGAGGCCGCCCCACTCATCCAGGGCAATCACGCTGATCGACCGAAACAGCTGCGGATCGGTCGCGGCCCGGCGCGCGAGGTCGCGGTACGTCCCGGTGGGCGAGCTCCCCGTCGCCGGACACAACAGGAGGTCGTGCTTGCGCTCGACATCCGCCGCGACGAGCGCCGCCGCGTGCGCGCTCAACCGATCGTAGTTCTCGCAGGTGTGGACGTGCAAATTACTTCTTCCAGAGCTTGTAGGGTTTATCGGCATCGGTCCGGAAGGGCAGGGGCACTTTGCGTCCGGTCCCCGCCGATTCGTAGGCCGCAAAAATCGCTTCGAGCACCGCCCGGCCGTCCTCGCCGGTCACCAACGGCTGCTTGTCCTGCTGCACGCAGTCCACGAAGTGGGCCATTTCCTGTGGGAAGCCGTAGTTCCAGATCTCTTCGTACATCGTGAAGCTCCACCCGGTCGTGATCCCGGCCTTCTCGACAGCGTAGCCGACGCCGCGCGTGCTGTAGGTCTGGATCGAGCTGCCCTGGAGCACGTCCGCGTACGCGACGCCTTCGGAGCCGTGGATCTCGGCGCAATCATCCATCCCGCCGAGTTTCGTCCAGCTCTCCTCGGCGAGGGCCATCACGCCGTTTTCGAATTCGAGGATGATGATCGCGTTGTCGTCGCCCCGGGTCCTGGCGCCGTGGACGCTGGTACTCATCTGCGCGTAGACCGACTTGATCGGGTTGTTGCCGTTGAGCCAGCGGAAGAAGGCGATGGCGTGACAGCCCATGTCCATCGTCACGCCGCCCCCCGAGCGCTCCACGTCCCAGAAATGATCGGCGTGTGGTCCGTCGTGTTTTTCCGATTGTTTCAGGAGGACCAGCTTCCCCAGGGCTCCTTCGTCGAGCAGTCCTTTCATGCGGACGTACTTGGGCGTGAAGCACAGCTCCTCGGCGTACATCAGCTTGACATTCGCCGTTTTGCAGGCGGTAATCATGCGGTCCGCTTCGGCCAGGTTCATGGCCATCGGCTTCTCGACCACGATGTGCTTCCCGGCCCTCGCGGCTGCGAGCGTGATGTCGTGATGGAAAACGTTGGGCGCCCCGATGACGATCATGGCGATGTCGTCCCGGGCCAACATGCTATCGAGATCGGTGAAGGAGTGCGGGATGCCGTGCTGCGCCGCGAACGCTTTGGCGTTTCCCGGCGTCGGAGATGTCACCGCGACGACGCGCGCGTGCGGCACCGCCTTCAACGCCTCCACATGAATCGATGAGATGAATCGAGACCCGATGAGTCCGACACCGACGGTGTTTTTCATGGCGGGCAAAGTGGCCCGGATTCCATGAACCCCACAAGACCCTCCCGCTGGCGCGCCTTGCTGGGTGATCCGCATCTCTGGATCCCCATCGCCGTGCTGATCACCGGCCTCCTGGTCCTGCGATGGATCGCCTGACCGAGCTCAACCCGGCGCGGCTGCGGGCCCTGCAGCGCGTGGGAATGCTCTCCGGGTTCGCGGCCGGGGCCTGGCTCGGCGCCGCCGAGGCACCTACCAAGCTCGTCACCCTCGGCATCCCGCCGGTCACGATCTCGCTCATGATGGTGCTGGGGGTGTTCCTGGCGCGCTGGAGTCTTCCCGCCCTCGTGCGCGGCACCGCCGCCGTCACCGACGACGTGCGCCAGGCTCCCCACCTCGTGATCTGGGCCGCGCTCGGCGGGTGCCTCTGGGCGGTCGCCAACACCCTCACGGTGTTCGCGATCAAGGACATCGGTCTCGCGATCGCCTTTCCGCTGTGGAACTCGAACAGCCTGCTCGGGATTCTGTGGGGAACCCTGCTCTTCAATGAACTGCGCGATGCGGGACGGCTGCGCGGGCTCGCCGTGCTGGGAGGCGCGGCGGTGATGTTCATCGGCGCGACGTTGCTCGCGATCGCCTCGGCGACGACGGCAGCGGGTGGTTCGGCGCTGCGCGGCGTGGCGGCAGCGCTGATGGCCGGCGCCCTGTGGGGCACGATGTATATCCCCTACCGCAAGGCGTACCTCACCGGCATGCACCCGATGTCGTTCATCGCGTTCTTCACGATCGGGGAGGTCGCGATGATGTCGCTGCTCGCGATCGGGTTCTCGGGAGGCGTCGCTCCGCTCGTGGCCGATATCGCGCGCAGTCGCGACGTACTGTTCTGGCTGCTGCTCGCCGGATTCGTCTGGGTCATCGGCGACCTGTTCCAGCAATATGCCGCCAAGTACGTCGGGATCAGCCGCGGCATCCCGCTCTCGAACACCAACCAGCTCTGGGGGCTCGCCTGGGGCATCCTGGTGTTCGGCGAGCCGGGCGGCACCAAGGTGATCGGGGGCTCGCTGCTCATGGCGCTGGGGGCCGGGGCGATCGCGCTGGCGTCGGCGTCGGGCGCCGAGCACAAGCGCTGGCAGGAGGCGGGGGCGCGGGAGAGCGAGCGCTACGGCGTCGATCCCGCCTACGTCGCGGCGGGTCTCGCGGGACAGGACACGACTGCCGGGCGCACGCGGCGCCGTCCGATCGACTGGCTGCTCGTCGCAATCGCTACTGTCGTATTCGTCTGGTTCGGATCTGCAGCGCGCGTCCCAGCTTTGCACATTGCGTGGGGATGGGCGGCGGTGCTGACACTGGCGCTGGTGGGGTTCGTGGTGGTGGGTGGCGTGGCGCTGTGGCGGGCGACGAGGCTGGGGTAGCGACCTTGCAGGGGCGACACGCTAAAGCGTGAGCCTCGGGAGCGACACGCCGAAGCGTGAGCCTCGGGAGCGACACGCTGAAGCGTGTGCCTCGGGAGCGACACGCTGAAGCGTGTGCCTCGGGAATCACTGCGCTAAAGCGCAGTGCCTCATCAGGGAGGACTCAGCCACGGTACGCGCGGGCGAGTCTCCACTCGCAGCTGCTGGAATCTCGGATCCTTCTGCAAATCTCCGAACAACGGCACGTTGAGCAGGCGCCAGGTGCGCAGGCTCGTGGAGCACGGCGTGCGCTGAGCACAAAGCGGCTCGGCCGAGTCGGGCATCGATCGGAGCTGTTGGAGCGCAGCGAGTGCCCCCTCCGGCCGGCCGATCGCGGCCGCGAGCAAGGCGCGCTCCGCGAGATCATCAGCTGTCGTGGCCGCAGCCGACAGAAACTCGCGGGCGGGCGCGCTGTCGCCACGAGCGAGCGCGTAGAGGCGCCGCCGCGTGTCGAATGGTGCTGCGATAGTCACGCCGCCGATGCGGACTCCCAGGCTATCGGCAGCAGCCTGGTCGGCGAGCGCGCCGGCGATGTCGCCGCGGGAATAGCGCACCAGCGCGCGGTCGGACAGCCCGATAAGCCAGGAGCCGTGACTCAGCGCCGAGTCGAACGCGGCGAGCGCTTCGGCCGAGCGGCCACTCATCCAGTAGCTCAAGCCCAGCTGGCGCCAGGAATTCCGCAGGTCCGGGTTGAGCGCCAACGCGCGGCGAAACCGTGGCTCGCCGGCGTCGGGGAGTCCGAGGATGTCGTTGGAATAGAGGTACCCGATGGCGTGCTCGGTATCCCCGTCGAGCGAATCGAGCTGCTCGGCGTGGGCCAGTGCGCGCCAGGCTTCACCCGGATTTGGCCACAGCGCGTTCCACAGTCCCAGCGCCAACCAGGCTTCGGCATCTGTGCTGTCGAGTCCGATGGCACGATCGGCCGCGGCGCGCCCCAGTGACATCAGGGAATCGCGCCCGATGCGTTGCGTCGTCCCGTACTGGGTCTGCAGGACGCGGACGATGGCGAAGCGTGCCCACGCCGAGGCGAAGCCGGGGTCGAGCTGCGCCGCTCGTTCGAGCGCGCCGGAGGCGGCATCGAGATCGGCTTCGGTGCGCCGCGCCGTGAGCGAGCGACCGTAGAGATACAGGCGATACGCTTCGGGATTGCGTGAGGTGGAGTGCCGCAACGCGGCCGCCTGAGTCGGCGCCAGCCGCCCACCCACGGCGACGGCGACCGACTCCGCGACCAACGTCTCGATCGCCGCGATGTCGCCATCGGAGCGGCGAAACAGCGACGACCACCCCTGTTCTCCCGTCGCCGTCCGCACCAGCTCGACGTTCGCCGACACCTGCTGCGACGCCCGGCGCAAGGATCCCGTGACGAGCCACTCGACGCGCAGCGCGCGGGCCGCGCCGAGGGCGTCGGGCGTGCGGCGCCATTGGGCGGCGACGGCCGTGGCGCTCGTGACGTGCAGCTGCGCGATACGACTCAACCGCCCGCTGATCTGCTCGGGCAGCTCCTCGGCGAGGTAGGCATCGGCGGTATCGGCGGAGCGATTGGCGAACGGGAGCACGGCGATACTGCCGCGCATCACCGGCATCGAACGGGGCGCCGGACGCGCGGCCGATCCGCAGGGTGGAGGAGATCCGTCGGGGCACTGCGCGTCGAGCGGCGTCGCGACAGCCCACAGACAGACAGGCAGCCACGTGACGGTGCGCACAATCGGTGAGGTCACGGCGGCAAAAGATAGCATCGGATGCTGACCGACCACTAACGCGCCGCGAACACCATGAGCCGAGCTCCCGATGTTCTCGAAAGTGGCTGCGGCACCGCCGATCGGCGGAAGGCGCGAAGCCATTTCGTCGAATCGGGAGGTTCTATGCGGTACGGCAAACTCGCGGTCACTCTTGGGACGATCCTGCTCGCGGCGTGCTCGGGCTACTCCACCGGCGTCGGCTACGGGAGTGGCGGCGGTGGTGGCGGTGGTATGGGTCAGGGTGGTGGTGGCCCCGTCGGCTCGGTGACGGTCGGCCCCGGGATTCAGTTCGTGAGCGCGCACGACGGGAGTCAGAATCCCGCCGTCACGTCGATCGCGGTCGGCGCCACCGTGACCTGGACGTGGAGCGGCTCGTTGCGCCATAGCGTCGAGTCGACGGGCGCCACGTCGTTTGCGAGCAGCCCGATTATGAGTAGCGGCACCTACGCGGTGCAATTCAACGCGGCGGGGACCTACCACTACATCTGCGCGGTGCACGGCGCGTTGATGAGCGGCACCGTCATCGTGCAGTGATGGAAGCCCCGGTCTCGTTGCACCTTCACCCCTGGCCCCCTTTCCCTCACGGGAGAGGGGGAACCATGGGTCGATTGGCGATCGGTTGATCGGAATTTGACGGGGCCGGACTACACTTCCGATCGACTTCAGCCCGGACCTCACTATGCAGACCGGATCGTCGCCGCGCCGATCGTCCTCCGTGGACATGGTGGCTATGCTGCTCGTCCTGGCGGGAGACCACCAGGCGAGCGCCAACGCCAACGCGAAGATCCTGCTACGGCTAGCCGAGCCAGAATCGGTTCCGGAAGCGGCGGAGGCTACGACCACATCTCCCGGAGTCTCGCCCGCACATCTACGCCCGCTGCCTGTCCCGCGTCGCCGGTCGCACCGGGAACGCATCCGCCCTTCACCTGGCGCTCGAATAGCTTCGCGACCTCCCCGGGAATGAACCGCGTCCGCGGCACGTAGACGTGAAAGTCGCCGTCGGGGCGGCCGCGCGTGTAGAAGCGGTGCGGCTGCAGGAGGTAGAGGAAGTCCCGCGCCCGCGTCATCGCGACGTACAACAGGCGGCGCTCCTCCTCGATCTCCTGCGGCGTCCCCGTCGCCATGTCGGACGGAATGCAGCCATCCACGACATTCAGCACGTACACCACGTCCCACTCGAGTCCCTTGGCTGAGTGGATCGTCGACAGGACGAGATAATCCTCGTCGAGATGCGGCTCGACCGCCTCGTCCCCCATGCCATCGGGCGGGTCGAGCGTCAACTCGCTCAGGAAACTCTCGCGCGACGGATGCAGCCCGGCGAGCTGTTCCAGCTGCTCCAGGTCGCCGATGCGGACGCCCGCGGCTTCGTAGAGCCGCGGCAGGTGTGGCTCGTACCACCTGCGCACCAGAGCGAGCTGGCCCTGCCACTCGCTGGCACGCCGCAGGGCGATCATCAGATCGCAGAACGCCGGCCAGTCCGACCTGGCCGGAGCAGGGACGTCGAGCGTCGCCAGAATCTCGAGATCGAAGGCCGCTGCTTCGAGCCGATCCTGCAGGCGCCGGGCATGCGCCGGACCGACGCCGGGAAGCAGCTGGATCACCCGGAACGCGGCGATCGTGTCGCGCGGATTCTCCGCCCAGCGCAACACGCACACCAGATCCTTCACGTGCGCCGCCTCGAGAAACTTGAGTCCGCCGTATTTCACGAACGGGATGTTGCGCCTGCCGAGCTCCACCTCGAGCAGGTCGGAGTGATGCGCGGTGCGCATCAGCACCGCCTGTCTGCGCAGCTCGACTCCCGCTTCGCGGTGCTCCAGCACCCGCTCCACGACGTAGTCGACCTGCGCCTGCTCGTCGGCCGCCGTGACCAGCACCGGCCGTTGCGCGGAAGGTCGGGTCGAGAAGAGCCGCTTGGTGAAGCCTTCGGCCGCGAGACCGATCACGCCGTTCGCGGCATCCAGGATCGGCTGCGTGGAGCGGTAGTTCTGCTCCAGCGTGACGACATGGGCCGGCGGATCGAAGTGGCGCGGGAAGTCGAGGATGTTGCGCACCGTCGCGGCGCGGAACGAATAGATCGATTGCGCGTCGTCGCCCACGACGGTGAGCCCGCGCCCATCGGGCTTGAGACCCAGCAGGATGCCGGCCTGGAGCGCGTTGGTGTCCTGGTATTCATCCACCAGGATGTGGTCGAAGCGGCGCCGCACGCCATCGGCGACCGTCTCGTCCTGCATGAGGTAGAACCAGTAGAGCAGCAGGTCGTCGTAGTCGAGGAGGTTGCGGTGCTGCTTGGCGTCCACGTAACCGCGAAACAATCGCTTCAGCTCGTCGGCCCAGGACGTGTACGAGGGGAACGCCTGTTGCAGCGTCTGCTCGACGGGGTGTCCGGCATTCACGGCATGCGAGTAGATCGCGAGGCAGGTGTCTTTCTTCGGGAAGCGCGACGCCTGCTGCGAGAGCCCCAGCTCGTTGCGGACGACATTGAGGAGATCGCCGGCATCGGAGCGGTCGAGCACGGTGAACGACGGATCGAGTCGCACGGCCGTGCCATGCTGGCGCAACA
>DATFTG010000237.1:0-11182 GCA_035262265.1 Gemmatimonadales bacterium | reverse complement strand
CGTTTCGGTGACGGGCAGCAGCGCCGGCCACGCCGGCTGCGCCGTGATCTGCACGTTGCCGACCGCGAGTCCCTCGCGGAATTCCACTCGGCCGATCTTCGAGCCCGTGACCGCGAGCGTCACGTCCGCCGCACCGCTGGCGCGCGCCGTGAGCTGCGCCTTCGCCGAATCGGCTGCCAACGCGTTCGCCTGCAGGACGGCGGGGTCGCTCGACAGCCAGGCGAAGCTCAGGGCCCCGAGGACCGCAGGATCGGCATGCGTCAGCGTGGCGGCGACTGTATCCTGGCTGCCGACGGTCAACAGCCCCGGCCAGGCCCCCTGAGTGACCACGACCGGAACGCGCAGCTCAGCCGGCGTGAACCCATCCCGATCGAGCCGGGCGATGATGGTGGCGGTCCCCGTCGCGTGCGTTGCAATGATCGCGGTCCGGGCATCGGGGTGCGCCACCTGCAGCACCGAGGAATCCGACGAGCTCCACTGCAGGTCGACGCCGACGATGTCGGCACCGTTCGCGTCCTTTACGCTGGCCTGCACGGTGGCGATCTCGCCCGTGACGAGCGTGTCGGGCCACGGCGTCGTCTGCTGCAGCGTGACCGCGATGACGGACGACGGGGCGAGCTCGGTCGTGCAGCTGTAGAGGACCAGGCTGGCCAGCAGCGAGCACAACGCGAGCTCTCGAGACACGGCTCTCGGCCGCGACCAAAACCGCGACCAATCGAGCCGTGACCTCATTGCGGCGCCTCCACGACGCGCGTGGGAGTCGGCCGGTCGGTTTGCGTCCCGTCGCCGAGCTGCCCCCACGCATTCGCCCCCCAGCAGTAGATCGCGCCCGCGTTCGTCACACCGCAGGTGTAGGCGCCTCCTGCGCTGAGTGCGACGAACGTCAGGCCGCCGTCTACAGGCGCCGCCGTCGTGTTCGTTCCTCCGATCGTGCCGTTGCCGAGCTGCCCGTTGGAGTTCGAGCCCCAACACCAGGCCGCCCCGGCCGCCGTCAGGCCGCAGGTGTGGTCGCCGCCGGCCGTGAGCGACACCAAGGTGACGGGGACGTCCGCGCGGACGGGATAGCCATGTCCATTGAACGAATCCGCCCCCCAGCACACCACCCCGATCGCGTCGAACGCACAGGTGTGATCGCGTCCGGTGGCGATTCCTGAGAGCGGAATGGGTCCGATGGCGTCGCCGGAGGTATCAGAGTAGCCGACGGGCAGCTTGAAGCCGTCCGAGTACTGGTAGACCGGGTTCCAACCCGAGTAGTCCAACGGTCCGTAGCCCAGCTCGCCCTGGAAATTCATCCCCATGCAGATGATACGGAAACTGAGGTAGAGGCTCGTCGGCCTGGCGCAGACAAACTCGCCTCCGCCCGCGGCTTCGACGTAATCGACCGTCTGGTCGTTGGTGTGCGGGGAGATCGGCACCGCGGTCGCAGCGGTCGAGTCGAACGAGACGCCGGTCGTGTTACTGTAGACGTCGTGCTGCCCCCAGCAGCGCAGGCGTCTCACGCGGTTGATGAATCCGAAACGGACCCGCGCCAGGATGCACGTGAACTTCCCGCCGACGACCAGCTGCTCGATGCGGAGCTGGGTCGTGTCGAGATTGCCGTCCGCGATGATCGTCACCGGGATCTCGGAGGCCGTGAACGCGCCGCAGCTGCCCTCGGCATTGGCGCATTGACCGTCGCCCAGCTGCCCGTTTGCCCGCGAACCCCAGCACAGCAAGTTGACCTGCGCCTCTTCCCCGCAGGTATGGTCGTTGCCGGCCTGCAGTTCGTTGAAGCGGTGCGACGTCGCGATCGCCAGCGGGCGTGTGGAGAAGGGCAGCGCGGAGCCCGTGAGTCCGGTTCCCAGCTCGCCCGACCCGTTTGTGCCCCAGCAGTACCCGGTGCCGTCGAGTGCGGCGATGGCGCAGGTGTGGGCGAGCCCGGCGCTCACGGTGCGCCACTTCTGCACCACTTGCAGTCCCGCCCGGTGCTCGGCGACCTCGAATGGCGCGGCCCCGACGCTCGCGACCAGCTCGCCGCCGCCGCGGCTTTTGGCGACCACCCGGCCGGTCGAGTCGACCGCAAAAGCCGACTCGTTGGTGGAGCTCCATTGCACGTTCATGCCCGACCGGGTGCGGCCCAGGGCGTCGAGGATCGTGACCGCGAACGTGACGGTGTCGTTGAGCACGATGTCGGGAGACCACGCCGGCGTGGCGATGATCTGGAGCGGCTCCACGTCCACCGGCAGCTGGAACGTGAAGCGGCCACTCGCGTTCTGAACGGTCGCGAGCACCTGCGTCTCGCCGCTGATCCGCCCGACGATGACCGCTCGATTTGAATCCGAGGCCAGGGCGGAGACACCGAGGATCGACGCGTCACCCGAGCTCCACGTCACGGTGGCGCCTGTGCGGACGATCGAATCGAGGCGTTGCAACGCCAAGCCGATCGTGTCGACGTCTCCGACAGTGAGCAGCGAGTCCGCGCCGCGAGGCCGCACGACCACGGGCACCAGCAGCGACTCCGGGCTGAAACCGGTCTGTTCGACGTGCACCACGATCGTGTCCGTTCCGGGGCGCTTGCCGTCGACGGTGGCCCGCAAGGCGCTCGCGCCGTCCGTCAACGTGACGATGGTCGAATCGGAGGACTCCCACTCCAGGTGGACCGTCTTGATCACCTCCTGGCGCGGGCCCTTCACCGTCACGGCGAGCGTGGCGATCTCGGCGACCGACAGCGTATCAGGCCAGCCGGCGTCCTGGGTCAGGTGTACGGTGATCGCCCCGGTGGGCTCGAGCTCGTTCGTGCAGGTAGCGAGGAGCGCGCAGCAGAGCAGCGTCGCTAAAGAGTTCAAGATTCTCGATCGCAAAATCATGCGTCCACGCTGCCTCGTCGTGAGAGAACGAACTGCATTGAGTCTGACCCTCATGCCTGCAACGGCGCTCTGTGAGTCCCCGAGTGAACTCGGGGCTCGGCACCTTCTGCGACGCGTCTTGAAAGAGGCAATAGCCGCGACTTCAGTCGCGGGATCGCCAGCACCTCTCAGAACGCATACTTGAGTCCCAGTCCCGCGAACCCGCCGGGAATCGACGGCAGCTGTGCATCGGTGCGGAAGTCCCAGTGTCCGGCGACGCCGGTCAGGGCGATGTGCGGAGCGACCAGAAACTCCACGTCCGCGCCGACGCCGAACCCGATCACGTCGTTGGTCAGCGCCTGCCACACGGGGACCAGCGTCGAGTCGGGGCCGGCGCCCTTCTGCACGTAATAGCTGCCGGCCTGGAAACGGCCCTTCACCCGGGCGGCACCGACTTCGCCGAACGGCGCCAGGCTGAACCGTCCCGCCCGCAGCGCCACGCTCGCTCCGACCATGCCGCCGGTAACCCGTAAGTCCTGGGGGGCGAGTCGCAGCGCCGTGATGTGCCAGCCGATGCGCTGCTGACCCCGGAAAAACAGTGCCAGCCGCCCACTCGGCGCGCGGCCGGATTGGGTGATGGCACCGGTGCTCGGCGCCAACCCGGCGAGACTGAGGCTGGTGCGATAGCCGGCGCGGGGGATGCTCGCCGGCCGCAACTGGACCGGCGTGTTCCATTTGTGCAGCCGGTCCGCCACTTCCGCGATGCCGACCGCGACGCCGTCCTGGCTGTTCTTCTCGGTGACGATACCGACGATCTCCCATTGCTGGTTGAACAGCGCACCGCCCGAGCTGCCCGGGCTCACGAAGAAGGACTCGAAGCGCACGCGCCGTGAGCTGGCGCTGATGACGCGGTCGCCGCTCACCGGCGGCTCCCAGCATACCCGCTCGGGACACCCCACCGGCACGACGTACGAGCCGGCCTCGAGAGCTTGTGGATCTCCCGCGCGGTCGAACGCGAACGGCGGTGTGGCGGCGCCCGTTCGCGCCACGCTCAGCACCGCGAGGTCCAGCTCCCGGTCGACCTGCTCGACCTTCGCCGTAACCGTGTCGCTGCGGGCGAATTGGAACACCACCCCGATCTTCGCGCCCTGCTGGGCGGTGCGGACCACGTGAGCCGCGGTCGCGATGATGATACGATCGGAGGTCGCGACCACGATTCCGGCCCCGACCTCCTCTTCATCTCCTCCCGTGGCGAGCACCTGGACGACCAGGTTCTTCGCTTGCGGGGGAATCGGCGAAGGACGCTGCGCCGCGAGAGGCCCGGCAGTAGCGGTGACCAGAATCGTGAGACCGACGGCGACTCTCATCGTGTGCCCTTTTTCCAGTAGAGGACGACCAGCCCGAGCAGTGCGAGATAGGCGAGACCAAGAGCGGCGGCCCCGGCCGTATGGTCCGACCAGAACACCTGAAGCTTGGTCGGGGCCGTGCCGAGCGCCGCGGGGAGCGAATCGACGCTGCCTTCGAGCGTGAGGGTCACGACCTGCGAGTCGACCGCGATATTCGTAATCGAGCCCCGGAAGCCGTGCAGCTGCAGCGCCTCGCCCTTCTTCAGTATGTGGGGAGTGCCGCCGCCGCTCGTGACCGCGAAGCTGCCACTGTCGATCGTCGAGACCCGCTGGTCGGCGTCCTGCTCATCTTCGTTGCGGTAGCGGACGACATCCTCGAAGCTCACGCCGACGATGTCGAGCGGCACCAGCGGACGCGCGACTGCGGCACCCGGGAAAGTGAGCTCGAAGACGAGCGGTCCGCGTGTCGCGGCAAGCTGGACCTGGTCGATGTGGAACGGGATCGTGTCTGCCGCCTGATCCGCCACGTTGACCGCCATCCTTCCACTCACCGTTACCGGAAGGGCGGGCAGGGAGTCACCGATCGTCAGCTGCACGACTCCAAGGGACCCCGCCGGCTTGAGCGCGATCAGGCTCCGCGCCGGGAGGCGGATCGGGTCGATGGTGATGCTGCCGCTGTCAGGACGAACTGCTTTGAGAAACAGCGAGGCCGTGGCGACGGTGCGCGCCGGCTTCTTCTCGACCGCGGGAAGCGAGACTTCCTGCAGCCCCTCGAGCCCGAGGGACGAAAGGGTGAGCGCCCGCTCCCACGGTGCCACCGCACTCCCGGTGCGCAGCCACACTCCTTCGGTGCGCAGGTCGGCGTGCACCGGCGCGCGCGCGACTTTCGCGGATCCCTTCGACCATACGACCGCACCGAGTGCGAGGAGCAGCACCAGGTTCCCCGCAGCCAGAAGGGTGCGGGTTCCTGGTGCTGTCCGTCGCCGGGGCGCGGGCCCACGACCCCCGAGCGCGTCAAGGAATTCCTCGATGTGCTGAAATCGCTCATCGGGCTTCTTCGCCATCGCCCGGTGCACCGCCGCCGAGATGCGCGGCGGGATGTCGGGGCGGATGGTGCGCGGCTCGGGGACCGGCGTCGTGAGGTGCTGGCTCAGCACGGCGTAGATCGAGTCGCCGGTGAAGGGCAGCTGTCCCGTGAACAGCTGATAGGCGAGGACGCCGAGGGAATAAATGTCCGAGCGGGCGTCGACCGATGGATCGGCGGTGGCCTGCTCGGGGCTCATGTAGTACGGCGTTCCCATTACCATCCCGGTGGCGGTGAGCCCCGGCCCACTGGGACCCGCTCCCGTCTGCCCGGTCTTCGCGATCCCGAAATCCATCAGCAGCGGGAGCCGCTTCGGTCCCTCGAGCATGATGTTGTCGGGCTTGATGTCGCGGTGCACGAGCCCCACGGCGTGCGCGGCGGAGAGCGCGCCGCCGACCGCGCGCAGGATGTCCTGCGACTCGTCGACGGAGAGGCGGCCGTGCTCGCGCAGATAATCGGTGAGCGTGACGCCGGAGACGAACGGCATCACGAGGAAGATCAGGTCGTCCTGGTCGCCGATCGAATAGACCGGCACGATGTTGGGGTGGCGCAGCGCGGCGAGGGCCTGCGCTTCGCGCTCGAACCGCTCCACGAAGCCTTGCGCGGAGACGAGCTCTCGGCGCAGCAGCTTGACCGCAACGTCACGCCGCAGCCGCACGTCTCGCGCGCGGTACACCACGCCGAAGCCTCCCTCGCCGAGCCGCGCGCCGAGCTCGAACCCGTTGCCCAGCGCCGCCTGCAGCCGGTCGCGCAAGGCGTCGGGCTCATGCACCTCACCGAGGGTCCCCTCCGCCCTTCTTGCCTCACTGATCAGGGATGTGGGTGAGTCCGTCCGTTGTATCTCACCCCCCGAGGGCGCAATAGCCATCGCACCGATCAGGGACGTGGGCAGGTCTGACCCGCAGTGCGGGCAGACCAATGCGTCGGATGGAACCTCGCGGCTGCACGAGGGACAAGCGCGAGTCACTTGGGGGGGCATTCAGCGCCAGTCGGAATGAGTAACAGGTACTCGTGCGAGTAATTCCCGCGGGGGCTCAACGTCGCTGAGATCTTCAGAGAATAGAGTCCCGGCTTGGCGAGATCGGAGCGCCTCAGCGTAACGAGCACCGGTGAGCCTGCCGGATAGAATCCGCGGTTCAGCGCCGAGTCGTTTTTTATGACGTGCAGTACGGCGCCCGTCGAGTCGAGCATCGTCAGACCCACCAGCACCTCGGTGAGCCGCGTCTCGGTCGAGAAGGCGAGCTGCAGCGGGCCGCAGGAATTCGGAGCACCCTTCTGAGTGATCGCGACCGGCACGTAGGCGATGCGGCGCCGGCCGCCGACGTTGACCCGCGTCCACCCCAGCACCCCGAGGTCGCTCTTGCCGAGCCGCTCGGAGCTCAGGATGCGGTTGGGCCAGCGGTAGACCGAGTCGCTCGCCGCCGTCCTGGTATCCATCCGGTAGTAGCGGCCGGCCTTGATCGTCTCGGCGCGCAGCTGGACCCCCGAGTCGGGCTTTGCGGTCCAGTGGATGACGAGAGGATCGTCCGAGTCGAGATCGTACTTCTCGAACGTCTCGGTGAACGAAGAGAGGAACAGGGTCGTCCCCGCCACCTGGCGGGCGTACACACCCTCACAGCGATCGCCGCGGGCCTGGTAGCCGTTCACGGGTGCCGCGAGCTGCACCAGGCCCGAATCGCAGGCAGGCCTGGCCGGGGTCGCTTGGGCCGCGAGCGCTGACGCACCCACGACGAGCCACCCCCCGATGACGCACGTGCGTCGGAGAAGCACGCTGCCACTCCTTCAGAGTTTGCTGGGATGTAGAGATTGCAAAGATCATACTGCGCCGGAAAACGGCGGTTGGCTAGGGGAGCGACCGATGCATTCGCGCAACGAATCTCCACCGACAGGTCCAAACAGGAACCGGCACTACTAGACGCACAGGCGCACAGGGGTGAACCGATGGGCGAAAACAGGTAGACCTATTCCCGCCAAACTGTTCTCCCCTGTGCGTCGGTGCGTCTAGAAGTGATTGTTCCCGTCTTTCCTGAACCGCTCCTTACGAGCGAACTCCGGTCCCGGTTCCCGCGGCACCCACCCCCGTGGCTCGCGCGCCACGATCAGTGTCCCATCGGGTTGGATCTTGCCCTTCAACACGACGAGTGCGGCGAGTCCGCGGAAGAACGGCAGCCCCCACTCGAGCGTGCCGTCCGCCGTCACTTGAACCACGGGGTCGTCGGCCTCGAACCAGTCGCCATTGGGGAATTGCAGGCGATCGTGCACTACGATCGTGTCGCCGGCAGCGCTGACCGTGACATAGTGCGTGTCGGCCTGCGCGACACTGACCCAGCGGCCGATGAACGGCGCGGCTTCTCGCGCGCTGGGCCGGTGTGTCGGGAATTCGAGCGGGATGAAGCTCGCCGGGGCTGGGGAGGCGCGCTCGCGCGTGAGCCGCTCGCGGAAGCTGCGCGATTCGTCCGAGGCGCCGAGGGCGTGCTCCCAACGGTCGAGAGCGCGGGCGGCGTCGTCGAAGTGACGCGAGTCGAGCGACATGCGCACCACTTTCGAGAACGCATCGACGGGAATCGGTGGTGCGTAGCCGACACGGGCGGCGAGCGAATCGTAGCGATCGAGCATCGCGATCGGCTGCGTCCCGGGGCGCCAGTCGGTCGGGAGGAAATCGGCGAACATCGTCTTCAAGCCGAGGATCATGCCGGCCGCCGCCATGCTGGCGTGCGTCTCGTCCGAGGTCGAGAGGTGACGCACCATCGGACGGTTCCCGCCCCACGCCGTCGTATCGACACCCATCCGTTCGGTGTTGACGAGCATCACCCGTGCTCGGCGCGTCGCCGGGGTGGCGAGACGCGCTCGAGCGGCGCGCCATTCGGCGCCGCTGTTCCACCACGCCGACGGCTCCATGATGAGGTAGCCGGTGAACAGGTCGGGACGCTGCGCGATGGTGTAGAGCGCGAACAATCCTCCCAGCGAGTGGCCGACGAGCACCCGCAGCGGCGCCGTGCGGTAGGAGCGGTCGATCCACGGCACCAGCTCATCCGATATAAAGGAAAGGAAGGCTGCGGCGCCGCCGGGGCGCTGGGCTTCGGGAGGTGCGTCGAATCCGGCGACGGGAGCCGGGGTGAAATCGTGATTGCGGTCGGTGTTGCGGATCCCGACGACGATCAGCGGCGGCAGCTGCGACATCGTGGCATAGAAGCGCGCGATGCTGGCGGCGATCTCATGCTCGAACTCGCCGTCCAGGACGACGAGTACCGGGTACCGCTGGGTACTGTCGCGCTCGTATCCCGCGGGGAGCGCGACGTCGATGACGCGGGACTCGCCGAGGACGCGCGAGGCGAAGTGATACGACGTGGCGCGTGGGATCGGGGTGCCGGAGTCGGCTTGGGCGGCGGCGAGGGTGGGGAGGGCGAGGGAAGCGAGGACGACGAGGCGGACCAGGCGGTTGGCCATGAGGCCTCCGAAACTTTGGTCAGACGACCTGCGCATATTGAACGAGATGCTGTAAGGGGATGGGCCGTCGCGGAGCGACACCCTAGAGGGTGGGCCTCACTCAACACTGTGCTTCGCACAGTGCCTCTTGGAGGCTCACGCTTCAGCGTGTCGCCTCCGACGGGATGCTACATTCCCGCGATTATGACGCCGTACGAACAGCTCGCCGAAGCCCTTGCTTCGAGCTACCGCTTGGAGCGCCCGCTCGGCGAGGGCGGCATGGCGACGGTCCACCTCGCCCACGACCTGAAGCACCGCCGTCCGGTGGCCGTGAAGGTCGTCCGCTCCGAACTCGCGACCGCAGTCGGCGGCGAGCGCTTCTTGCGCGAGATCGAGATCGCCGCCGGCCTCAATCACCCCCACATCCTCGCCGTGCACGACTCGGGGAACGCGGCCGGCGTACTGTACTACGTCACCCCCTTCGTGGAGGGCGAGTCGCTGCGGGCCCGGCTGCGGCGCGAGCGACAGCTGCCGCTCGAGGAGGCGCTGCGGATCACGCGCGAAGTCGCCGATGCGCTGGCGTACGCGCACCAACGCGGCGTGATCCATCGCGACATCAAGCCCGAGAACATCCTGATGCAGGCGGGGCACGCGGTCGTCGCCGACTTCGGCATCGCGCGCGTGATCGACGCCGCCCGGGAAGCGGAGCGGCCTCCCGCGCGAACCGCTCTGACGGCGCCGGGTGAGGCGATCGGCACGCCCGACTACATGAGTCCCGAACAGGTGCTCGGGGAGGCGGAGCTCGATGGGCGGAGCGACCAGTACTCCGTCGCCTGCATGCTGTACGAGATGTTGGCCGGGCAACCGCCGTTCACCGGAACGACGATGCAGGGCGTACTGATGCGGCACCTGACAGTCGAGCCGCCGCGCATCACCGATCTCGCGCCGGCGGTCCCCAGGCCCGTGGCGGCCGCGCTGGCGCGGGCGCTGGCGAAGGCGCCGGCCGACCGGTTCGACGACATGCGCGTCTTCGCGGACGCGCTGATTGCTCCCGAGGCGCCGACCGGTGCGCCACCCCCCGCGCAGCTGACGTCATTCATCGGGCGCGAACGGGAGACGGCGTCGGTCCGCGAGCTGCTGCAGCAGACGAGGGCGTTGACGCTCACCGGCGCCGGCGGGAGCGGGAAGACGCGGCTCGCTCTCCAGGTGGCGAGGAGCGTGGGGGCGGAGTACCCTGACGGCGTCGCATGGGTCGAGCTCGCCCCACTCTCCAATCCCGATCTGGTCGCCGACCACGTCGCCGATGCGCTGGGCGTACGGCGCGACGGCATGCGATCGGCGGGCGACGCGCTGCTCGAGGCGCTGCGCGACTGGAACGCACTGCTCGTCCTCGACAACTGCGAACATCTCGTCCCGGCGTGCGCCAGTCTCGCGGCGGGGTTGCTGCGGAGCGCCCCGCGGCTTCGCATTCTGGCTACGAGCCGCGAACCGCTGGGGATCGAGGGCGAGCGCGCCTGGCTCGTGCCGCCGCTCGCGCTCCCCGCGCTGAGTGCGGAGGTCACCCGCGCCGCGGCGGCCACGAGCGAAGCGGTGCGGCTGTTCGTCGAACGCGCGCAGGCGGTCCGCCCGTCGTTCGACCTGATCGACGGCAACGCGGCGGCGATCGTGCAGATCTGCCGGCGGCTCGACGGTCTGCCGCTGGCGATCGAGCTCGCTGCCGCCCGCGCCCGCATCCTCGATCCGCGGCAGATCGCCGCGCGGCTCGACGACGTGTTCGGGCTGCTCACGACCACGGATAAGAGCACCCCACCGCGTCACCGTACGCTGCACAGTACCATCGCGTGGAGCCATGACCTGCTCACGGATCCCGAGCGGGTACTGTTTCGGCGGTTGGCCGTCTTCACCGGAGGATTCACCGTGGACGCCGCCGAAGCAGTGGCGGGCACGGCCGACGTCCTCGATCTGCTCAGCAGTCTCGTCGACAAGTCCCTCGTCACGCTCGAGACCGAAGCGCTCGAGTCGCGCTATCGCATGCTCGAGACGGTGCGCCAGTTCGCGCAGCAGCGGCTCGACGAAGCAGGAGAGGCGGCAGAGCTGGGGCGCCGCCATGCGCAGTTCTTTCTCGCCCGCGCGGAGGCGGCGGAGCCGTTCCTGTCGAACCAGACCGAGGGGTGGCAGGAGCGGCTCGCCGCGGACATCGGCAATCTGCGGGCGGCGGCGGATTGGCTCGAGCAGGATCCCAACGCGGTCGAAGACGCAATGCGGCTCGCCGCGGCGCTGTTCTGGTTCTGGTTCGGGCTGGGCCACTACCGGGAAGCGGGACGCCGGCTCGAAGCGGCACTCGCGCGCAGCGGCAACACGCGCACCAGGACGCGAGGGCGCGCGCTCGCTGCGCTTGCCACCATCATGGTGCTGCAAGGCCGTCCGGAGACACTCCGGTCCGTCGCCATCGAGAGCGTGGACATCCTGCGGGAAACGGCCGGCCCCTCGGTGGATCTGGT
>DATFTG010000236.1:0-13679 GCA_035262265.1 Gemmatimonadales bacterium | reverse complement strand
GAGGCCGAGCGATCCCCCGACGAGAATCCCGAGCAACGCTCGAGGCAGGCGCAGCACGATCACGATCGGCGAATGCCGCAGATCGGAGAGCGGCACCGCCGCCGGTCCGAGCACGATGCCGGCGAGGAGGGCGGCAAGGAGCGCCGCGCAAAGCCAGAGCCATCTCATGGTGGCTAGTGGCTCGGGGCTGGTGGCGAGTGAGACAACAGGTCGACGAACCTGGCGATGGCTTCGGGCGCTCGAGCGGATGGTTGGCCGAACAGGTCAGCCGGAAGCAGCAGAAACCGGCGTTCGCGCACCGCCCGCACCGCGCGCCATTCGGGGCGGCGCGACCAGACGGGTGGCGCGTCACCCGCGCTGTCGCGCACCACGGCGATCCAGTCGGGATCGCGCGCCACGAGCGTCTCGATCGACACTGTTGCCGAGGGCGTCGCGATGTCGTGAAACACATTCTCCGCTCCCGCGCGGCGCGCCAGCTCGTCCAGGAAACTTCCCGCCCCGATCACGATCGGCGGCGAGTCCCACACGATGTAGGCGATCCGCGTCCCCACGCGAGGCAGTGGCTGGGCGAGCAGCGAATCCATCGTCCGCCCGATCGCCTGACCGCCCGAGTCCTTTCCCGTCGCGCGGCCCAGCAACCGCGCCGTGCGCGCGATGTCCGCCAGGGCGTCGTGGCGCACCACGAGCGTGGGGACGCCGAGCTGCTCGAGCTGCTGCGTCGCGGCGTCTGTGTGCGCCGAGCGATAGAGCAATACGAGGTCGGGACGGCGCGCCACGATCGCTTCGACGCTGGGGTTGAGCCCGTCCCCGACGGCGGGGACCTGCAGCGCGGCCGGTGGATATTGGTCGTAGACCGTACGGCCTACGACGTGATCACCGGCGCCGATCGCGAACAGCAGCTCCGTAATCGAGGGAGCGAGCGACACGACGCGCCGAGCGGGCCCCGCGAGCTGGACCTGGCGCCCCGCGTCGTCGGTGAGCGCGAGGGGACCGGCCGTCTGCTGCCGCGCGGCGCCATGACAGGCGACGCCCAGCAGGGCGACGAGCCGGCCCACGAGGTGGGTGCGTTGTGCCCAGCGGCGCATGCAAAACGCCCACCCCCGTCGGATCGGAGATGGGCGAGCGAGCAGCGCCTCAGTGCGCCGCGACGCCACCATCCCTCCCGCGAGGGACTGCAAGGTGGCGCGAACGGCGAGGTCTCCTGGCTTCGGGCGGTTGGGTCAGTGCCTTCCCGGTTTCCCAGTGGCGACCGACCGCAAGGTTCTGCTTGCCCGTTACAGTGGCGGGGCCGCGCCGGACTCGCACCGGCTTCCATGATCCCCGTTCGCGATGTACTGGCTACTGTAAACGTGAAGGCAGCGGTTCGCAAGGATTGAAGCGGCGTCGTGGGTCATGGGTCGTGGGGAACTACCCAGGACCCATTACTCAGGACGCCCCTTCGGTAGCAGGACGCCTCTTCAGCGCCATCCACAACCCCGCACCGAACGCCACCACCACCAGCCCCACGATGTACGGCAGGAACGCTTCGATCCGCACCCGCGGCGCGGGAAACGCGATCCGCACCGGAGCGCCGGGAATGAGCGAGTCGGCGCGATAGCGCGCGAAGCGCCGCTGCTCGATCGTCTCGATGTCGAGCCGCACCAGACCCGGAGCCGTGACCGCCGTCGCCGTATCTTCGAACAGCAGGTCGAGCTCGTCGGTCTGCTGATCGATCGGCAGTACCAGCGAGCGCACCGCGCCGCCCAGCACGTAGCGATACGATAGCTGTCGCCGCCCCTGCGGCTGCAGTGGCCCGAAGAGACTCACGCCGCCCGCGCGCTCGGTCACCACGTCGTTCGAGAAATCGCTCGCCTGCAGCGCGAACTCGAGCGCCTGCTCCGGAATCGCGCCGCGCCAGGTGGGATGCAGGGTGTCGTTCGACACCCGGGTGGCGCGGCCGGGATTCTCGAGCTCCAGGATCTCGAGCACCTCGCGCGAGCCGTCGGTCTTGGGGCGCGCGACCGTCAGTAGCCGCCTCCGCAACAGGATCGCGGGGCCGGACGAGCTCGTATCCCACACGACGAGCGGGTCGGCGGTCGTCGTCTGTCCGAGGACGAGGTGCAGCGGCACCGAGAAATACGCCAGGCTGTCGTGCTCGGCGCTGACGACGTATACCGCGGTGCTGTCGACCGCCGGGATCCCGATGCGCCAGCGGCCGGACGCGTCGGTGCGCACCGAGTCCACCGGCCCGCCGTCGCCCATCGTGATGCGGTGCAGCACGACGAACCGCCCCGCCACCGCACGGCCCGACGAGCCCAGCACGACCCGGCCTGTGACGGTCGCACGTTGGGCCGTGAGGCTGGCCGGGGAGGCCGCCGCCAGCGCCGCGAGCACGCCCAGCGTGCCGCTACGGCGTGAACTTCCCGAAATCCTCAGGATCGAGATTCTGGAGGTGGTTCTTCAGCCAGTCGGCGTCGACCGACGGGGTGGTCGTGTCGGTCGACAGCTCGGAGGTATCGACGGAGGTGTGCTCCAGCAGCTCGTCGCTCGTGAAGATCGGAGCCTTGAGGCGCAGCGCCACCGCGATCGAGTCTGATGGACGGGCGTCGATATTCACGACCGCGTCGCCGCGGTAAATGTGCAGCTCGGCGTAGTAGGTGTTGTCCTGCACCTTGGTGATGATCACCTTCCGCAGGTCGGCGCCCAGTCCCACGATCACCTGCTTCAGCAGGTCGTGCGTCAGGGGCCGGGCGAATTTCATCCCCGCCAGCTCCATCGCGATCGCGCTCGCCTCCGCCGGCCCGATCCAGATCGGCAACACCCGCTCCCCGTTCTGCTCCTGCAAGATCACGACCGGAGTGTTGGTGGTCTTGTCGAGGCCAAGGTGGGCAACGCGGACTTCGATCACGAGCGGCCGCCCCTCAGGTCCCCTGATCCCAGGAGGCGAGGTAGCGCTGCTGCTCGGGGGTGAGGGTGTCGATCCCCACACCCATCGACGACAGCTTGAGCCGCGCGATGTCCCGGTCGAGCTCCGCCGGAATGCGGTGCACGTCCTTCCCGAGCGACGCCGCCTGGCGCACTACGTATTCCGCGGCGAGGGCCTGGTTGGCGAACGACATGTCCATGACGCTCGCGGGATGTCCCTCCGCCGCCGCCAGGTTCACCAGCCGCCCTTCGGCCAGCACGAAGATGCGCTTGCCGCCGAGCCGCCACTCCTCGACGAACTCGCGCACCCGCGTGGGGCCCTGCGCTTCCTTCGCCAGTCCGTCGAGGTCCAGCTCGACGTTGAAATGCCCCGAATTCGCGATCACCGCACCGTCCTTCATGCGGCGCATGTGCTCGAGCCGCACGACGTGGGTGTTGCCGGTCAGCGTGACGAAGATGTCGCCGATCGCCGCCGCTTCCTGCATCGGCACCACCCGGAAGCCGTCCATCTGCGCTTCCAGCGCCTTGAGCGGGTCGATCTCCGTCACGAGCACCGTGGCCCCCGCGCCGCGCGCCCGCTGCGCGAAGCCGCGGCCACACCACCCGTACCCCGCCACTACCACCGTGCTCCCGGCGATCAGCAGATTCGTCGCCCGCAGGATGCCGTCGAGCGTCGACTGCCCGGTGCCGTAGCGATTGTCGAACAGGTGCTTCGTCTCCGAGTCGTTCACCGCGATCACCGGGAATTGCAGCACCTTGTCCTTCGCCATCGCCTTGAGGCGGATCACGCCCGTCGTCGTTTCTTCGGTCGACCCCACGACACCGCGCACCAGCGCCGCCCGGTCGGCGCTGCTCAGCGTCTCCACCCAGCGCCGCACCGGCGGCGGCAGGTCGTCGAGTCGGTTCAGCGCCACCATGTGCAGGGCGCCCACGAGATCAGCGCCGTCGTCCATCGTTACGTCGGGACGATGGGCCAGCGCGGCGCGGATGTGGTCGTAATAGGTGGCGTGGTCCTCGCCTTTGATGGCGAACACCTTGATGCCGTGGTCGGCGACGAGGTGCGCCGCCACGTCGTCCTGCGTCGACAGTGGATTGGACGCGCACAGCGCGACGTCGGCGCCGCCCGCCTTGAGCGTGACGGCGAGATTCGCCGTCTCCGTCGTGACGTGCAGGCACGCCGACAGCCGCCGCCCCTTGAGCGGCTGCTCCCGCGTAAAGCGCTCGCGGATCTGGCGCAGCACCGGCATCGAGCGCTCCGCCCATTCGGTGCGGCGGCGCCCTTCCGGGGCGAGCGCGAGATCCTTGACGTCTGCGGGAGTACCGTGCGCGGTCGCGGTCATGCCTTCGCCTTCGTGGTTGCGTAATGTTTGGAGCGCTGCACCGCGAGCCGCAAGTCCTCCACGCGATTCGCCTGCTCCCAGGTGAACAGCTCGACGTCCTTGCCTCCGGCGCGCCCCAGCTGCGGCGCCCGGCCGAAATGGCCGTACGTCGCCGTCGGCCGGTAGATCGGCGCGCGCAGCTTGAGCGCGCGGTTGATCCCCTGCGGCGTGAGGTCGAAGACCTCGCGCACCGCTTCTTCCAGCGCCTCGGGCGGAACGGTTCCGGTGCCGAACGTTTCCACCATCACCGACACCGGCTCCGCCACGCCGATGGCGTAGGCGACCTGGCACTCGCAGCGCCGCGCCAGTCCGGCGGCGACGATGTTCTTCGCCACCCAGCGCATCGCGTACGCGCCGGAGCGATCGACCTTCGACGGATCCTTGCCGCTGAAGGCGCCGCCGCCGTGGCGCGCCATCCCGCCGTAGGAGTCGACGATGATCTTGCGGCCGGTGAGGCCGGCGTCGCCCTGCGGGCCACCGACCACGAAGCGCCCCGTTGGATTGACGAGCACCTCGGCGTCCGAGATCTCGAACCCTGAGCGCCCCAGCACGGGACGCACTACGCGCTCGATCACGCCGGCGCGCAGGTCGGCGTGGTCGACCTTGTCGGAATGTTGCGTCGACACCAGCACCTTCGAGATGGCGACCGGCCGGTCGCCGTCGTACACCACGCTCACCTGCGTCTTGCCGTCGGGCCGCAGCCAGGGCAGATCGCCGCGCTTGCGCACCGCCGCCAGCTCTTCGGCGAGGCGGTGGGCGAGCACGATCGGGAGCGGCATCAGCTCCCGCGTCTCGTCCGAGGCGTAGCCGAACATCATCCCCTGGTCGCCCGCCCCGCCCCTGTCGACGCCGAGGGCGATGTCGGACGACTGCTTGTCGATCGTCGTCAGCACCGCGCAGGTCTGCGCGTCGAAGCCGAAGTTGGCGTCGGTATAGCCGATCGACTGAATCGTGCCGCGCACGATGTCGGGAATATGGACGTAGCAATTGGTGGTGATCTCACCCGCGACGACGGCCATGCCCGTCGTCACGAGCACTTCGCAGGCCACCCGGGCGTCGGCGTCGTTGGTGAGAATGGCGTCGAGCACGGCATCCGAGATCTGATCGGCGATCTTGTCGGGATGCCCTTCGGTGACTGATTCCGATGTGAAGATGTGCCGTGTGGAGGGCATGAGGGCCTTGGGAAGGGGAACGGGCTTCAACGGTCCAAGCTAGCCCGCCGCCTACAGCCGGGCAACAGGCGAACGCCTGCACCGCCTCACAAGATGGCCGGATCGATGCCGCAAGCTGCGACACCGGCGCGCAGCACCTCCAGCACGTCGGCGTCGGTGCGCGCGTCGAGGGCCGCGTGGGCGGCGGCGCGTGCCTGCTCGCGACTCACCTGGCGTACCAGCCAGCGGATGCGCGGCAGCGAGGGCGGCGCCACCGACAGTGTCTCATATCCGAGACCGATCAGCAGGAACGCCGACAGCGGATCCGACGCCATCTCGCCGCACACGCTCGCCGGCTTGTGCGCGGCACAGGCGGCGTCGGCTACCTGCTTCAGTAAACGCAGCACCGCCGGGTCGTGCGGGGTAAAGCGGTCGGCGAGGCGTGCGTTGCCGCGATCCACGACGAGGGTGTACTGCGTCAGATCGTTCGAGCCGACCGACAGGAAGTCGCTCGCCGCGACGAAGCGGTCCGCGAGCACCGCGGCCGCCGGCGTCTCGACCATCACGCCCACCGGCACCGACGTCGCCGCGGCGACCCCTTCCTTCTGCAGATTGGCCCCCTCCTCCGCGACCAGCGCGCGGGTGCGCTCGATCTCCGACACCCGCGTCACGAGCGGGATCATGAGATGCACCTGCGAATCGACCGCGGCGCGCAGGATCGCGCGGATCTGCGCCCGGAACAGCTCCGGCTGGTCGAGGCACACGCGGATGGCGCGCCAGCCGAGGAACGGGTTGGGCTCGGTCGGCGCCTGAAACGCCGCCGGGAACTTGTCCCCGCCCAGGTCGTAAGTGCGGATCACGACGGGGTGTTTGGGAAACGCCTTCGCCACCTTGGTGAAGTAGCGCGTCTGCTCGTCCTCGGTCGGCAATGTGGTGTGCCCGGTGACGAAGAACTCCGTGCGCAACAGGCCGACGCCCTCCGCCCCGTGCGCGACCGCCGACTTGATCTCTTCGGGGAGATCGACGTTGCCGAGTAGCGCGATGCGCCGTCCATCGGTGGTGACGGCCGGCAGCGATACTTCGCGTTCCAGCTCGACCACCCGCGCGTGGTCCTTCACCTCGCGCTGGTTGGCCTCGAGGATCTCCGCCTGCGTCGGCTCGAGCAGCACCGTGCCGCGGCTGCCGTCGAGCAGCAGCATCGTCCCCGGGTGAATCCGGCCCAGGGCGCCGGTGAGTCCCATGACCGCCGGCATTCCCATCGAGTGGGCCAGGATCGCGGCGTGCGAAGTGCGCGTCCCTTCCTCGCTCACGATGCCGACCACCTGCGCGCGATCGAGCTGCACCGTGAGCCCCGGCCCGAGCTCGCGCGCCACCACGATCGACCCCTGCGGGAACCCCTCCAGCTCGTCGTTGCCGAGGTGCATGAGGTGGCGCACCACGCGCACCATCACACCGTTCAGGTCGGCGATGCGGTCCTTGAGGCGCGCGCTGCCGACCGAGGTCCAGGCATCGCGCTGCTCCAGCGCCTTGAACTCGAATGCCTTTTCGGCGGTGAGGTGGTTCTCGCGGATCAGGTCTTCGACCGCGCCGAGGAAGTCCTTGTCCTCGAGCATCAGCATCTGCGCGTCGAAGATGCGCGCCTCGTCGGGCCCGATGCGCTCTTCGGTGCTCGCCCTCAGGTCGGCGATGTGGCGCTGCACGTCTTTCACGGCGGCGCGCAGCCGCCGCACTTCCTTCTCGATCTGCGAGCGTGGCACCACGCGGTGCGGCACGTCGGGCAGCTGCGACTGCACCACGACCGCCGCGCCGATCGCCATGCCGGGCGACACGCCGATGCCGCGCATCAGGCGGTCCTTCACGCCTCCGCCTCCTCTTCGGGCTCGGTCTCGTAGTCGGTGAGGTCCATTTCGTTGAACCCCGCCGCCACCAGCGCCAGCAGCGCGTCCATCGCCAGCTCGGCGTCGTCGCCCTCTGCCTTGATCATCATCGACGAGCCCTTCTCCGCCGCGAGCATCATCACGCCCATGATGCTCTTCCCGTTGACGCTCAGCCCGTCCTTGGAGACGAGCACGGCGCTCTTGAACTTGCTCGCCGTCTTCACGAACTCCGCCGCCGGCCGGGCATGCATGCCGAGCGGGTTGACGATCCGCGCTTCACGCTCGATCAGCGCCATAGCCACCCTCCCGCGGCTGCCACCAGCACCGCTCCGAGCCCCATCCACAATGACGCGATGCGTCCCGGCTGCCAGCGCAGCAGGGCGAGCCCGACGACCGCCACCACGCCGCAGGCGATGCCGGCGCGCAGCGCGAACGGGTGCACCAGCGCGCGCACCACCAGCGGCAGCGCGAACCCGAACACCAGCGCGACCCCGGGCACCACGGCCCCGAGTCCCCGCTGCAGCACCGGATTGCGCAGCGCCCCCACGACCTGTGTCCCCGCCGCCCAGCCGGCGCGCAGCGCCCACCAGCGCAGCGCCACGTGTCCCACGTTGTAGATCACGAGAAAGGCGAGAACCCCCCACCACCCGGCGCCGAGCGCCAGCGCCGCGAGCGTCGCCGCCGAGAGCAGCGGCAGCCAGCCCGTCCACACGAGCCGGTCGCCCAGCGCACCCAGCGGCCCGCACAGCGCCGCGCGCAACCGCTCGATCTGCTCCGGAGGGGCGCCGTCGATTTCGGCGCGCGCCGCCGCGCCGACGGCCATGCCGGCGAGATAGGGATGCGAATTGAAGAAGCGGGCGCCGCGCGCCACGGCGGCGCGGTAGGCGGCGCCGTTGTCGGGGCTCGCGCGCAGGTCGCGCAGCAGCGGCTCCTCGGCGATGCCGACGCCGACGCCGATCAGCCGGTCGTAATTCCACGACCCCTGCACCGTGAACAAGCGCAGCAGCGCGGCGCCGAGCCGCGGTTTCACGCGATCCATAGCACCGCCGTTCCCGCAGCGAGTCCCGCGGCGAGCCAACGCAGGTTTGGTCCCGAGCCGATGAGGCGGAACAGTCCCGCCACGCCCGCCGCGAGCGCGGCGCCGGCCGCGGCCGCCGATGTCGCCACGAGCACGTGTGACGGCAGCGCGTCAGCGTCGTGCGACACCAGCCACGCGGTGATGAGCCCGAGCGCCGTGACCCCCGCCGCGCGCCGCGCGTCGCGCAACAGCCCCCCGAGGTGCACGCGCGCCAGCACCCGCACGTCGCCCGCTTCGAGCGCGGGAGCGGCGCGGCGCACGGCGCGCGCGTTCGCCTCGCGCAGCCAGTGCAGCGACGCACCGGCGAACACCCCGATCACGAGACCCACGCCGGCGCCGATCCCCCAGGCGTCGGGCCGCCCGATGAGGTGCGTCGCGGCGACGCCGGCCACCGTTCCGGGACCGTACTCGGGATAGCGCACCGCGCCGAACGGCAGGATGTCGAACTGGAACAGCTCGAAGATCAGCCCGAGGCGGATCCCCGCGGCGACGTCGCCGACGAGCAACCCCGCCACCGTGCCGGCCACGATCGGGCGCGCGATCATCAGCTGGCCTACACTCACCAGGTCGACGCCGACGAGCGTGCCCCAGCCGAGCAGCAACGCGACCTCGAGCGCGGTCACAGGAAATCTCCGATCGGGACGGCGCGCGCGGTGGGCACGTCCTGCGCCGTGACTTCGACGCCGTTGGAGGCGAGCTGTTTCAGCTTCGCCGCTTCGTCGTCGGTGAGGTAGACGTAGCGCAGCCGCTCGATGCGCCCGGGGCGATGGTGCACGCCGCCGACGTTGATGCGATGGATGTCGTTGCCCGCCGCCGCGATCAGCCCCGCCAGCGTGTCGACATCGCCGACGAGCAGAATGCCGGGACGCGGATCGGATGCCCACTCGCGGAGATGCCGCGTCACCTCGGCGACGGCGGCGAAGACGACGTCGATCCCCGGCGGCACGCCCATGCGGTAGAGATCCTGCTCCCAGGCGCTGTTGCGCACCTCGTCGTCGACCAGCACGATGAAGCCGACGTTGAGCGGCTGGCCCCACCCGACCACGACCTGACCGTGGATGAGACGGTCGTCGAGACGGATCAGGGAGAGGCTCATGCCGCCGGCGTGCGGATCGCCCGCGCCCCCGCTTCGACGGCGCGCTTCGCCGCCTCGGCGGGTGGAAGATCCCGGTGGAAGACGAAGTCGAGCAGCATCGCGAGATTCACGCCGGTGACCACGGCCAACTCGGCGCGGCCCCGCGCCAGCCGGATCGCGCTCGAGAGACAGGAGCCGCCGGGGAGATCGACGAACAGCACCGCGGGACGCCCGCCGATCGCTGTCTCGATGCGCTGCACCAGCGCCTTGGGGTCGCAGCCCTCGTTGCTCACCGATTGCAGTGCGTCCGCAACCCCGCTGATCGTGCGCACCGCGCCCACCAGCGCGGCCGCCAGCTCCGCGTGCGATACGATGACGCCGACCGTGCCGCCCGCCGCAGGCTCACTCATAGTCTTCTTCGAGATACTCGCGGATCTGCGACCGCTCCTGCATTTGCCGGATCAGCCGCTCATTGAACTTGCGGGCGACGTCCACGCCGCTGTAGCGCAGCAGGTGGTGCATCGCCACCACTTCGCAGATCACCGTGAGGTTCTTACCGGGGTTGAGCGGCACCGTGACCTGGGGGATCGCCACATCGAGAATCTGGGTCTGCTGCGTATCGAGGCCGGTGCGGTCGTACTCGCGCGACGCGTCCCAGTCCTCGAGCTGCACCACGACTTCGATGCGCTTCTGCTGGCGCACGGAGCGGATGCCGAACAGCGCCTTGATGTCGACCAGCCCGATGCCGCGGATTTCCATGTGGTGCTGCGCCATCTCGTGGCCTTTGCCGATCAGGATATCGACGCCGCGGCGCGTCACCTGCACCATGTCGTCGGCCACGAGGCGGTGCCCTCGCTCCACCAGATCGAGCACGCACTCGCTCTTGCCGATCCCCGAGCGGCCCAGGAACAACAGGCCCACGCCGTACACGTCGGCGAGCGAGCCGTGGATCGTCGTCGCCGGCGCGAACGCTTCGTCGAGGAACGGCTTGAGCCGGCGGTAGAACTCCGCCGTCTTCAGCGCCGTGCGGATCACCGCCACACCCTTCGCCTCGGCGAGCGCCACCAGCTCGGGTGGCGCGGTCTGCGATTTGGTGATGATGACGCAGGGAAGTTCGAAGTTGAAGAAGCGCTCGAGCGCCGCGCGGCGCTCGCCGGAATCGAGCGAGGCGAGGTAGGTGATCTCCGTCTCGCCGAGGATGTGGAGCCGATCGCCCACGAAGCGCGACGTGTACCCCGCGAGCACCAGCCCGGGGCTCGACGCCTCCGCGGAGGGGATCTCGCGGTCGAGCCCGATATCGCCGGTGAGCTGCTCCAGCTCCAGCGGCGTGCCCTTGCGCGTGAACAGGTCGCGGATGCGGGGGCGTCGCTCCGTCATTTCCCGCCTCCGTCGCGCGCCCGGGCGCGGCGCCGCACCGTACCGGTGCGCTTGGCGGGCGATTTGTCGAGCTGGCGCCGCACGCGCGCGGCCGCCCGATCGAGCGCCGAGCGATGGTCGGAGGCTTCGGCGCGGCCGACGAGCACGTCGCCGCGCGCCACGTGCAGCCGCAGCTCCACGACCGCCACGTCGTGATCGTCGCCGAAGATCACCTGCGCGTCCTCGGGACGCGGGGCCACGCGCGCCAGGCGCTCGACCAGCTCGCGCGCCCGGCGGCGCAGATCGTCGGAGACATCGGTGTGGCGGGCGGTAATCGTCACGCGCATGCTCACCTCCGCTGGCTGATGAGGCGCTCGAGCTGCGCCGCCGTCGCTACCGCAGCACGATCCCACGTGAGCGGGGCGGCGAACGCGCGCGCCGCGGCGCCGAGCCGTTCCACGAGGCCTGCGTCCTGGGCGAGCGCGATCATGCGCTCCGCCAGCGCCCCGGCGTCGCCGTGCGGCACCAGGAATCCCGTTTCACCGTGGCGCACCGTTTCGCGCAAACCCGGACTGTCGGATGCGAGCGCCGCGGTGCCGCACGCCGCGGCTTCGACGTTCGAGATGCCCCACCCTTCCTTCGGACTGGGAAACACGACCGCCCAGGCGCTGCGCAGCAGGCGGCGCTTGTCGTCCTCGGATACGTAGCCGAGGAAGCGGACGGCGGGTTCCAACCGCAGGCTGCGCGTCAACGCTTCGAGGCGCGCGCGGTCGTCACCGGTGCCGGCCACAACGAGCTCCGCCGCCACGCCGCGCGCGCGAGCCAAAGCCAGCGCCCGCAACGCGATATCCACTCCTTTATAACGCTTCAGGCGACCGACGTACAGGAATGTCGGGCGGGCGGCGCGCGTCACCTGCGGATCGGGGCGATACCAGGCGGCATCGATCCCCGGGTAGATGACTTCGATGCGATCGGCAGGGATGCCGCGCGTCACGAGATCGTCACGCGTGCTGTTCGAGATGACGTGGAACGCCGCCCGCCGGTACGCCAGCGGGATGCCGCGCTCGGCCGTCCACACCGCGGCCGCCATCGGCCAGCTCGCTTCGGCGAACGCCGTAGTGCCGAAGAGGTGCGGCACGACGGCGCAAAACGGCAGCGCGGTGAGGTTCGGGAGAAACAGCGGCAGCTTGTTGATGTCTTCCACCACCACGTCGTACCCCGTTCCCCCGGTACGGCGCAGCGCGCGGCGCACGGCACCGCGCGCCAGGAGGGCGAAGCTATGGCGGCCGCCGACGCGCTGTACGCGCATGTTGTCGAGGTCGACCTCCGGCGCCGCCCCCGGCCAGCCGCTCGTGATCAGGTCGATATGATGGCCGTCGTTCGCGAGGCGGCCGAAGATCTCGTGCAGGTGGATCTCGGCGCCGCCGGCGTGCGGATTTTGTCGATCATTCCAGTTGACGAGCAGGATCCTCACAACCGACCCGACTCCCGCGCCAGCGCGTCGAGCACGCCGTTGACGAACGCCGGCGAGCGCGCGCCGCCGAACCAGTGCGCCAGCTTCACCGCTTCGTCGAGCACGACGCGGGGCGGCGTGGTGCCTTCATCGAGCTCCGCCATCGCGAGCCGGAGGATATTGCGCTCCACGACGCCGACGCGCTCGAGCCGCCAGTGCTCCGCGGCGCGCGACAGCCGCTCGTCGTACTCCGCCTGCCCGGCCACCGCCCGCGCCGCCAGCTCGGCGCCGCGGTCGTAGCCGATCGGCGACACGCCACCGGCCTGCGCGAGGCGCGTCACAACGGCATCGATCGACGGGAGGCCCGACAGCTCCCAGGCGTAGAGCAGCTGCAGCGCGCGGGCGCGCGCTTTCGTCTCAGGCCGTTCCACGGCGCAAGGCCTCGAGCACGCGCGCCGATTCGAGGGCGGCGTGCGCCGCCTCGGCGCCTTTGTTGCCGGCGTCGCCGCCGGCGCGCGCCAGCGCCTGCGCCTGGTCTTCGGTGGTGAGGACGCCGAACCCGACCGCGATCCGCGAGATGCGCGCCACTTCTCCGAGGCCGCGCGCCGCTTCCCCGGCGACGTATTCGAAGTGCGGCGTCTCGCCGCGGATCACGCACCCCAGCGCCACGATCGCGAGATAGCGCCCCGTGCCCGCCGCGACCGCGGCCGCCGCCGGCAGCTCGAACGCTCCGGGGACCCAGTGCACGTCGATGTGCGCTTCGGCGACGCCCTCGGCGACGAGCGCGGCGCGCGCGCCCTCGAGCAGGCGGCGGGTGACGATTTCGTTGTAGCGGCTCACCAGCACCGCGACGCGCCGGACGGCGCGTTTCCGCGTGCGCGCCGCCACGGTCAGTGCGTCAGCAGGTGACCGAGCTTGTCGCGCTTGACGTCGAGGTAGGCGCGGTTCTCGTCGGACGGCGGCGGCACGATGGGGACCCGCTCCACGATCTCGAGGCCGTACCCCTCGAGCCCCACCAGCTTCTTGGGGTTGTTCGTGAGCACGCGGATCGACGACAGGCCGAGGTCGAGCAGAATCTGAGCGCCGATCCCGTAGTTGCGCAGATCGGGCTTGAAGCCGAGCTGCTCGTTGGCGGTGACGGTGTCGTGGCCGGCGTCCTGCAGCTCGTACGCCTTGAGCTTGTTGAGCAGCCCGATGCCGCGGCCTTCCTGGTCGAGGTAGACCACGACGCCGCGCCCCTCGGCGGCGATCATCCGCATCGCGCTCTGCAGCTGCCAGCCGCAGTCGCAGCGCCCCGAACCGAAGACGTCGCCGGTGAGGCACTTCGAGTGCATGCGCACGAGCACGTCGCGCCGGTCTTGCACGTCGCCATAGACCAGGGCGACGTGCTCGGCCGAGTCGACGTC
>DATFTG010000235.1:0-9139 GCA_035262265.1 Gemmatimonadales bacterium | reverse complement strand
CGTGCTGGAAGTATTCGACTGGGCGACCTACGGCGGCGCGCCGCTGCTCGGCGTGCAGGGGGTCTCGATCATCTGTCACGGGTCGTCCACGGCCAAGGCGATCAAGAACGCCATCCGCGTCGCGGTCCAGGCGGTCGAGAGCCATCTCGACCAGGACATCGAAGCCGAGCTGTCGCGCAGCCAGGTGACGGTATGAAGCGCCCCTTCGCCGAGCTCGTGGGGACCGGGCGCTACTCGCCGGCCCGCGTGATGACCAACGACGAGTTCTCCAAGATCCTCGACACCTCGGATCAGTGGATCCGCGAGCGCACCGGCATCCGCGAGCGCCGCATCTCCACCGACGAAGAGACCAACGCGTGCATGGGGAAGGCCGCGGCGCTGCAGGTGCTCGGCGACCTCAACATGACGCCGCTCGACATCGACGCGATCGTCTATGCGACGGCGTCGCCCGACCGGCTGCTGCCGTCGCAGGCATGCGATCTGCAGGCGATCCTCGGCGCCAAGAACGCGGCCGCGTTCGACGTCGGCGCCGCCTGCGCCGGCTTCGTCTACGCCTTGAACGTCGCCGAGGGACTGGTGGCCGCGCAGCACGCCAGGAACGTGCTGGTGATCGCGGCCGAGCGGCTCACCAAGATCATGGACTGGTCGGACCGCGCCACGGCGGTGTTGTTCGGCGACGGGGCGGGGGCGACACTGGTGCGTCCCTCGAGCGACGGCAAGCGCGGCATCCTGTCGCAATACATGAAGTCGGACGGCACGCTGGCGGAGCTGTTGTACCGCCCGGGCGGCGGGGCCGTGCACCCTCCCGACACGGCGCTGCTCACCGACCACAGCTACTTCATCCAGATGGCGGGGCGCGAGGTATTCAAGGCCGCGGTGCTGTCGATGGCCGACGCCTGCGACCAGGCGTTGAAGCGCGCGGGGCTGACGGGCGCCGATGTCGATCTCATGATCCCGCACCAGGCGAACATCCGCATCATCGAGGCGACGGCGAAACACGCCGGGATGCCGATGGACAAGGTGTACGTCAACGTCGACCGCTACGGCAACACCTCCGCGGCGTCGGTGGCGATCGCGCTCGACGAAGCGGTGCGCACCGGCCGGCTGCAGCCGGGAATGACGGTGCTGCTGGTGGCGTTCGGCGCGGGCTTCACGTGGGCGAGCATGGTCGTGAAGTGGTAGCCGCGCCGCCGGTGGTCTGGCTCTGTCCGGGCCAGGGGGCGCAGCGGGTCGGGATGGGTCGGGATGTGGCAGAACGGTTTCCAGCCGCGCGCCAGGTGTTTCAGGCGATCGACGACGCGTTGGGCGTCGCCCTCTCCCGCATCATGTTCGAGGGCCCCGAGGACGAGCTGACGTTCACCCAGAACGCGCAGCCCGCGATCCTGGCGCACACCGTCGCGGTGCACGCCGTCGTGACGGGTGCGGTGGATCACCCTGTCGCCGCCGCGGGTCACTCGCTGGGCGAGTATTCGGCGTACGTCACGGCGGGCGCGCTGACGCCGACCGAGGCGGCCAAGCTGGTGCGGCGCCGCGGCGAGCTGATGAACAAGGCGGGGAACGAGCGCAAAGGAACGATGGCCGCAGTGCTGGGGCTCGCGACGGAGCAGGTCGAGGCGGCCTGCGCCGCGTCGTCGACCGGCGGCAAGGTCGTCGTGGCGGCCAATCTCAACGCCCCCGATCAGACGGTGATTTCGGGTGACCCCGACGCCGTCGCCAAAGCCGGCGAGGCGTGCAAGGCGGCGGGCGCGAAGCGGGTGTTGCCGCTGAAAGTCAGCGGCGCGTTTCACTCCCCCCTGATGGTTCCCGCGGCGGCGCCGCTGCGCATCGCGCTCGACAAGGCGGAGTTCGGCGATCCAGCGTTTCCGATCGTCGCCAACGCGACGGTCGAGGCGGTGAAGGATGCGGCGCGGGCGCGGCGCACGCTGGCCGATCAGCTCACGGCTCCGGTGCGCTGGGTGCAATGCATGCAGACCGCGGCGCAGCTCGCGGGGGAAGGAGCACGCTTCATCGAGATCGGGCCGGGAACCGTGCTTGCCGGATTGCTGCGTCGTGCGGTTCCGGGAGCGGAGGTGGTGTCGCTGGGGAGTGCAGCGGAGATCACGGCGTTTCTGGAGACTGCGTGAAGCGACGGTCGGGCGGTCGGGCGGTCGCATGAACGTCGATCTGACGGGGAAGGTCGCCATCGTCACCGGCGGCTCGCGCGGCATCGGGCGCGAGATCGCGGAGGACCTGGCCGAGCGCGGCGCCAAGGTGGCCATCCTCGGCCGCGACGAGGCGAACGCGGTGGCCGCCGCCCAGCAGATCGGCGGCGGCGCGCTCGGGCTTCGCTGCGACGTGTCGGTGACGAGCGAGATCGAAACCGTACTGGGGACGATCGAACGGGATCTCGGCGCCCCGGACATCCTCGTCAACAACGCGGGAACGACGCGCGACAACCTGTTGTTTCGCATCAGCGAGGACGACTGGGACCTGGTGCTCGACACCAATCTCAAGGGCCCGTTCCTGATCACGAAGCTCGCGGCGCGCGGCATGATCAAGCGGCGCTGGGGACGCATCATCAATATCACGAGCGTCGTCGGTTTGATGGGCAACAAGGGGCAGGCGAACTACGCGGCGTCGAAAGCGGGATTGATCGGGTTCACCAAGGCGGTGGCGCGCGAGCTGGCCTCGCGCAACGTGACGTGCAACGCGGTGGCGCCGGGCTACATCGACACCGAGCTGACGCGCGCGATCTCGGAGGACGCGAAACAGACCCTCCAGGCCGCGATTCCGCTCGGCCGACTCGGAACCGGCCACGATGTGGCCGCCGCCGTGCTCTTTCTCGCCTCCGATCTGGCAAGCTACATTACGGGCCAGGTGATCGTGGTCGACGGCGGCATGGTGATGTGACCTCCAACCTTCTGACGGGGCGCAACATGGCAATGGACATGAAGCAGCTCGAGGAAAAGGTGAAGGACATCATCGTCGAGGAGCTCGGGGTCGAGCGCGACAAGCTCAAACCCGAAGCGAGCTTCATGGAAGACCTCGGCGCGGACAGCCTCGACACCGTCGAGCTGGTGATGGCGTTCGAAAAGGAATTCGACATCGACATCCCCGACGAGGAAGCGGAGAAGCTCCGCACCGTGGGGGACGCGATGAAATACCTGCACGACAAGATGGGGAAGTGAGGGCGGAGAACGCGTGAAGCGCCGTGTCGCAGTCACGGGCCTCGGGCTCGTGACCCCGCTGGGCAACACCGTCGCGACGACGTGGGAGGCGATGCTCGCCGGGCGCTCGGGCGCCGGGCCGATCACGCGCTTCGATCCCGCGGCGTTGCCGGTGAAGTTCGCGTGTGAAGTGAAGGGGTTCGAAACCGGGCTCTACCTCGACAAGAAGGAGGCCCGGCGGTTCGATCTGTTCACCCAGTTCGCCATGGGCGCCGCCGTCCAGGCGATGAAGGATTCCTGCCTCGAGCAGGGGTGGAGCAACGTGGACCCGCACCGCGTCGGCGTCATCGTCGGCTCGGGGACGGGCGGCCTCGCCACCTTCGAAGACAACATGCGGGCCTACATCGAGAAGGGACCGAGCCGCGTGTCGCCCTTCTTCGTCCCGATGTTCATGGCCAACGTCGCGGCCGCCGCGGTGTCGATGCGCTACGGCGCCAAGGGTCCCAACTACTGCACCGTCTCCGCCTGCGCCTCGTCGGCGCACGGGCTGGGCGACGCGTTCCGCTTGATCCAGCACGGCGAAGCCGACGTGATGATCGCGGGCGGCTCCGAGGCCGCCATTACCCCGGTGGCGATCGCCTCGTTCGCCAACATGAAAGCGCTCTCCGAGCGCAACGACGATCCCCAGACCGCGAGTCGGCCGTTCGACAAGGACCGCGACGGCTTCGTCATGGGCGACGGCTCGGCGATGGTCATCCTCGAAGAGTGGGAGCACGCCAAGAAGCGCGGCGCGAAGATCTACGCCGAGATGGTGGGCTACGGCATGACCGCCGACGCCTACCACATCACCGCCCCGGCGCCGGACGGCGACGGCGCGCAGCACGCGATGCGCCTCGCCATGGAGGACGGCGGCGTCCGCACCGAGCAGGTCGGCTACATCAACGCCCACGGAACGTCGACGCCTCACGGCGACGGCGCCGAGACCGCCGCGGTCAAGACGGTGTTCGGCGCGCAGGCGAAGAAGCTCGTCTTCGGGTCGACGAAGTCGATGACGGGGCATCTGCTCGGCGCCGCGGGCGCGCTCGAGTTCGCCGTTTGCACCCTGGTGCTGCACCACGGCGTCATCCCACCCACGATCAACCAGTTCACTCCCGATCCGGCCTGCGACCTCGACTCGGCGCCGAACCACTCGGTGAAGCGCGATGTGGAGGTCGCCCTGTCGAATTCGTTCGGGTTCGGGGGGCATAACGTGACGCTCGCGGTGCGACGGGTGTGAGAGAGGCGCCATCAGCGATCGGCTATCAGCTGTCGGCTAAGGCCTCACCGAACGACCGAGAGCTCACCGCAATCGCCCGGAAAGTGGAGCGGGGTGAGCGGCTCACCCGCGACGACGGACTCACCCTCTTCAACTCATCGGATCTGCTGACGATCGGCCGCCTCGCCGATCTCGCCAACCGGCGTAAGAACGGCGAGCGCGTCTTCTTCGCCGCCAATCAGCACCTCAACCCGACCAACGTCTGCATCCTGCGCAACACCTGCGTGTTCTGCTCGTTCGCCCGGATGCCGCAGGAAGACGGCGCGTACACCCGCAGCCTCGAGGACGTGTTCGCCGAGGCCGATGCGGCGCGCGACAATCCGACGCGCGAGTTCCACATCGTCGGCGGTCTGCATCCCAAGCTGTCGCTCGACTACTACCTCGAGATGTTTCGCGGGTTGAAGCAGCGCCATCCCGACGTCCAGATCAAGGCGCTGACCGCGGTCGAGGTCGCGCACCTCGCGCGCATCGAGCAAACCTCGACGCGCGCCGTGCTGCAGGCGATGAAAGACGCCGGCGTCACGAGTCTTCCCGGCGGCGGCGCCGAGGTGTTCAGCCCCGCCGCGCGCGCCACCATCGCCGACAAGAAGCTCACGGGCGACGAGTGGCTCGCCGTGCACCGCGAAGCACATCAGCTCGGCATCCCCTCGAACTGCACGATGCTGTACGGGCACGTGGAGACGATGGCCGACCGCGTCGACCACCTGCTGGCGCTGCGCGCGCTGCAGGAAGAGACAGGTGGTTTCCTCACCTACATCCCGCTCGCCTACCACCCCGACCACAACGAGCTGGGTGAGGCGCTGGGCCGCACCGGGACCGCGACGACCGGCTTCGACGATCTCAAGAACATCGCGGTGGGGCGGCTGCTGCTCGACAACATCCCGCACGTGAAGACGCACTGGCCGATGGTGACGCCGTTCATCTCCCAGGTGGCGCTCGGCTTCGGCTGCGACGACCTCGAGGGGACGGTGGTGTTCGAGCGCGTCTACCACGAGGCGGGGGCCGGCACGCCGATGTGGTTGTCGTACGACGAGATCGTGGGACTGATTCGCGCGGCGGGGAAAACGCCGGTGGAGCGCGACTCGCTCTACCAGCCGGTCCGGACGTTCGAGAACTGGGTGCCCGGGCAGCGCGCCGTTCCGAGAGAGGGACCCGAGGGCCCGACGTTCCACATCGAGCATCGGGGTTCCGTAAAGGGCAAGGGGAAGCGCAAGCTGCCGGTCTTGGCGAATGCCGTGGACGGAGCGGAATGAGACTCGGCCGGATCTCCTACATCAACTGCTACCCGGTCTACGGCGCCATCGACCGGGGGATCGAGCGCGTCGCGGCGGAGATCGTGACCGGAACTCCGGCGGAGCTCAACGACTTGCTCGTCGCCGGTGAGCTCGACGTCTCCGTGATCAGCGCCGTGGAATACGCGCGGCATTCGAAGGACCTCGTGTTGCTTCCGGATCTCGCGATTTCCTGCGATGGTCCGGTGCGCAGTGTGTTGCTCCTGAGCAAGAAGCCGGTCGGGCGGTTGGACGGTCGGGCGGTCTTGCTGACGGCGTCCTCACGGACCTCGGTTGCGCTCCTCGAGCTCTTGTGTCGCGAAGTCTGGAAGATCCAGCCGCGGTTCGCCGAGGTGCGGGCCGAAGCGAGCGATCTTGACCACCTGGCGGAGCTGCCGCACGATGCCGTGCTCGTGATCGGCGACCCCGCGTTGATTCTGTCCGCACGGCACGCCTACGAATACCGGGTAGACCTGGGCGTTGAGTGGAAGCGCCTGACGGGGTTGCCGTTCGTGTTTGCCGTGTGGGCCGCACGACGGGCGGCTGACCCTGGGGCGGTGCGCCGGGGTCACGAAGCACTGCTCGCCTCCAGAGATTGGGGGCTGGCGCATCTCGACGAGCTTGCCGCGGCGGCATCCGTCGCGACGGGCGTGTCGATACCCGAGTGCCGGGACTATTTCGCCGGGCTCGACTATGCCTTCACCGATCGGCATCTCGCCGGGCTGACCGAATTCTTCCGCCGCCTGGCAGGGCATGGGATCGCCCCGGCGGGCTCCTTGCAATTTCTGCAGGTGGCCTGATGATCGACCGCGCGAGCTCCCCATTCCGCGAAGCGCTCGAGCTGTACGAGCGCGCGCCGCTGCTCGAGCTGGGGCAGCTCGCCGACGCGACGCGCTGGCGGCTGCACCCCGAGCCGGTCGTCAGCTACATCATCGACCGCAACATCAACTACACCAACGTCTGCGTCGCCGATTGCAAGTTCTGCGCGTTCTACCGCCGGCCCAAGCACGGCGAAGGGTACGTGCTGAGCTTCGAGGAGATCGGGCGCAAGATCGAGGAGCTGAAGGCGCTCGGCGGCATTCAGATCCTGATGCAGGGGGGACACAACCCCTACATTCCGTTCGAGTGGTACCTCGACCTGCTGCGCTACATCAAGCGGCACCACCCGATCCACATTCACGCGTTTTCGCCGTCGGAGGTCGATTTCTTCGCTGGCCGCTTCGGGATGACGATCGAGGAGGTGCTGAAGGAGCTGATGGCGGCGGGGCTCGATTCGATCCCGGGCGGCGGCGGCGAGATCCTGGTGCAGGAGATCCGCGACCGCGTCGCCAAGAAGAAGGCCGGCGCCGATCGCTGGCTCGAAGTGATGGAAGTGGCGCACGGACTGGGACTCAAGACCAGCGTCACCATGATGTACGGCCTGGGCGAGACGCTGGCGGACCGGATCGAGCATCTGTTCCGCGTGCGCGAGGTGCAGGGTCGCACCAGGGGCTTCACCGCGTTCATCTGCTGGCCGCTACAGCCCGAGCACACCGAGCTCGAGTATCTCGGGAAGACCGATGCGGTCGCCTATCTGCGCGCCCAGGCGATCGCGCGCATCGTGCTCGACAACCTGCCCAACATCCAGGCGAGCTGGGTGACGATGGGGCCGAAGATCGGCCAGGTGGCGCTGCGCTTCGGCGCCAACGACTTCGGCTCGCTGATGATGGAAGAGAACGTCGTGAGCGCCGCCGGCACCACGTGGCGGATGACCTTACCCGAGATGCAGCGCCTGATCAGCGACGCCGGCTATGAGCCGGTGAAGCGTCGTCAGGATTACACGTTGCTCCCCGAAGCCGCCTGAACCGACAACCGATGACCGATAACGCTCTATGCCAGACGTCCTAATCATCGTCGGCTCCGAAAGCGACAAGCCGCGCATCGAACCGGCGTTCGACGTGCTGACCAAGGCCGGCGTGAGTTACGAATTCCACGCCTCCTCGGCGCACCGCGCGCCCGATCGGACGGCGGAGCTCGTGAAAGGCGCCAAGGCCCGCGGCTGCCGCGTCGTCATCGCCGGCGCCGGGCTCTCCGCGGCCCTTCCCGGGTTCGCTTCGTCGATGACGGATCTCCCCGTGATCGGCGTGCCGTTCGCCGTGGGCCCGCTCAACGGACTCGACGCCCTGCTCGCCACGGTGCAGGTCCCCCCTGGTGTCCCCGTGGCGACGGTGGGCATCGACAACGCCAAGAACGCGGCGCACCTGGCGCTGCGCATCCTCCAGAAATAATGGCCACGCGCATCGGGATCGGGTACGACTCGCATCGCTTCGCCGAGGGACGGCCGCTGGTGCTCGGCGGGGTGGAGATTCAGCACGACCTGGGATTGGACGGCTGGTCGGACGCCGACGCCGTCGCCCACGCGCTGACCGACGCCATCCTCGGCGCCGCGTCGCTGGGCGACATCGGGCAGATGTTTCCGCCCGACAATCCCAAGTGGAAGGACGCGAAATCGCTCGACCTGCTGCGCAAGGCGACGCTCAAGGCGGCGGAGCTCGGCTACTCGGTCGTCAGTGCCGACGTCACCATCATCGCCCAGGAGCCGAAGCTCTCGGGCTACGTCGACGAGATGCGCGAGAAGCTCGCCGAGGCGGCGGTGACCGGGTTCTCGAACATGTCGGTGAAGGCGAAGACGAACGAGGGAATGGGCTTCATCGGCCGCGGCGAGGGGATCGCCGTGATCGCCGTCTGCCTGCTCGAGGAGGGCCGTACCTGAGCGGGTGGCTCCAGTCGCTCGCCACCCTCCCGGCCGTTCCGCTGTACTGCACGATCGGTCTCCTCGCCGCCGTAGAAAACATCTTTCCTCCCGTGCCCGCCGACACCGTCGTCGCGCTGGGCGCGTTTCTCGCCGGCCACGACATCCTCGATCCCTGGACGGTGTTCGCCGTCACCTGGGTGGGCAACGTGATGAGCGCCGCGCTCGTCTATGTCGTCGGGCGGCACTACGGGCGGGCGTTCTTCACCGGGCGGATCGGGCGGCGGCTGTTGTCCGAGGCCACGCTGGCCCACATCGAAGCGGCATATGCCCGGCACGGGAGCTACGGGATCTTCTTCTCGCGGCTGCTGCCGGTGTGGCGTGGCGTGGTGCCGCCGTTCGCTGGTGTGGCGCGCGTGCCGGCATTGCGTGCGCTGCTTCCCATCGCGCTGGCGTCGGCGCTGTGGTACGGCGCGATCATCTTCCTCGTCGTACGGCTGGCGCCGACATTCGATCAGGCGATCGCAACGCTGGGGCGGGTGAACCGGGTCCTCGGAATCGCGGCGCTGGCCCTCGTCTTGATGGTGGTCGTGCTGGTGATACGGCGGCGCCGCGCAGGACAATGAAGGGCTTCCAGCTCGAGCAGTTCCGCGACTACCTCGCCCTCGAGGCGGGG
>DATFTG010000234.1:0-7736 GCA_035262265.1 Gemmatimonadales bacterium | reverse complement strand
CGACGCCGAAGTGCGGCGCGAGCGGCGCCGGGCCCAGGACGTCGTGCTCGAGCGCACGCGCCTCGCGGTTCTCAGCTCCGATCTGGGCGTCGCCCTTACCGGCGTCGCCGCGCTGCGCGCCACGCTGATGCGCTGTACGGCGGCGCTGGTGCGCCACCTCGACGTGATCAGCGCCGGCATCTGGACGTTCTCGGAATCGACGCGCGGGTTGGAGCTGGTGGCTGCGACGGGGTTGTCGCCCGCGCTCGCCGACGCCTACGCGACGGTGTCGCTCGATGACCCGCTGCTCGGCAATATCGTCCGGCAACGCCGCCCAGTGCACCTGACCGGCAGCGACCCGCTGCCGATTCCCGACCCGGCCTGGGTCGAGCGCAACCGCATCGCGACCTTCGCGGGCTGCCCGTTGACGGTCGGCGAGCGGACGGTCGGCGTGCTGGGAGTGTTCTCGCGGCGCGCCCTGCCGGCGTTCGTGGTCGAATCGCTCAGCGCCGTCGCGGACCAGCTCGCCGTCGGCATCGAGCGTCGCCGCGCCGAAGAAGAGCTGCGCCAGTCGGAAGAGCGGTTCTCGCGGGTGTTCCGCTCCAGTCCGGTCGGCATCGTGATCACGTCGCTCGACGATGGACGCTATCTCGATGCCAACGATGCGTTCCTCACGCTGCTCGGCCGGACGCGCGAGCAGGTCCAGGGGAAGACGACGATCGAGCTCGGCGTGTGGCGCGATGCCGCACAACGGGTTCGGATGGTGGAGGCGCTGGGGGCGCACGGCACCGTCCGCGATATCGATCTGGAATTCCGCGCCGCAAGCGGTGAGACGCGCCACGTGCTCGCGTCGATCGAGCGCATCGAGCTGAGCGGCCGGCCCTGCCTGCTCATGCTGGCCTACGACATCAGCGACCGGAAGCGCCTCGAGGATCAGCTGCGCCAGGCTCAGAAGATGGAAGCGATCGGGCGTCTCGCCGGCGGTCTCGCCCACGACTTCAACAACCTGCTCGGCGTCGTCATCGGCTACTGCGATCTGCTGTTCCGCAAGCTGCCGCGGGATCTCCCCGAGCGGGTCGAAATCCAGGAAATCCGTCAGGCGGCGGAAGGGGCGAGCGGTCTGACGCGCCAGCTGCTGGCGTTCAGCCGCCGCCAGGTGCTCGAGCCGCGCGTGCTCGACTTCAACGGCATCGTGCGCCGGGCCGAGCGGATGCTCAAACCGCTGCTCGGGGACGACGTTTCGCTCGTGATCCAGCTCGGCTCGGACATCCCGATGGTCCTGGCCGACGCGGGGCAAATCGATCAGGTCCTGATGAACCTGGCGGTCAATTCCCGCGACGCCATGCCGCGCGGCGGGACGATCACCATCGAGACCGGGGCGGTTCGGTTCGATGAAGCCACGGTACCGGCGCTCCCCGGCGCGAGGCCGGGAGAATTTGCCACTCTCGCCGTCACGGACACCGGGTCCGGCATGGACGCGGCAACGATCGCCCACATCTTCGAACCCTTCTTCACGACCAAGGACGTGGGGAAGGGGACGGGCCTCGGTCTGGCGACGGTCTATGGGATCGTGCAGCAGAGCAGCGGGTTCATCGCCGTGAGCAGCACCCCCGGCGTCGGCACGACGTTCAGGATTCATCTCCCCGAGACGACGGCCGCGATTCCCGAGGCGCAGCCGGCTGCCGCCACCGCGTCGGCGCCGCATGGTGGCGGGACGATCCTCGTCGTCGAAGACTCCTCCCAGCTGCGCGAGCTGTTCCGAGACGTCCTGGAGCTGCACGGCTACAAGGTGCTCGACGCCCCCAACGGCCGCGCCGCGCTCGACGTCGCGGCGGCGCACCAGGGCACGATCGATCTGCTGCTCACCGACGTGATCATGCCCGAGATGAACGGCCGGCAGCTCGCCGATCGCCTCCTCGCGACCCGTCCCGGGACCAAGGTGATGTTCGCCTCGGGGTACTCCGCCGACGATCTCGTCCGTCACGGCGTCGAGGCAGGGATGGCCTACATGCAGAAACCCTTCAGCCCCGAGTCCCTCGCTCAGAAGGTCAAAGAAGTCCTGGGCTGATTTCCGCCTCCCGAACGTCAGGTCAGGATGCGGTAAACTCCTGGGGACTGGCCCAAGGTCCCCGGGAGGGGGAATTTTGACGGTGCGATTCTCCACGAGACGAGTGAGTCGTGCGTAGAAAGGCGATGAACCGACGATCCATCTGGTGCGTCTTGGCCGTCCTCGGGGCAGCGTGCAGCTCCCGTGCGGCTACCACGCCCCCCCGTGTACCGGTCACCGTCGTCCGGGCGGAACGACGCTCCGTGCCCTTCCAGGTCGAGGCGACCGGCACCATCGAGTCGATGCGCTCGGCGGCGGTGGTCTCCCAGGTCGGCGGGCTGCTGCTGCACGTGCGGTTCCATGAGGGCGACGAGGTGGCCCAGGGGCAGGTGCTGTTCGAGATCGATCCCCGGCCGTTCGCCGCGGCGGTGCAGCAGGCCGAAGCGAACCTCAGTCGTGATCTGGCCCAGGCGGACGCGGCGGTCCGCGATGCGGCACGCTATGCGACGCTCGCCAAAGACAAGTTCGTCACTGAGGAGGACTATCAGGCGAAACAGGCGACTGCCGATGCGCTGACCGCAACGGTCCGCGCCGATTCGGCGGCGCTCAGCCTGGCGCGCCTGAACCTCGGCTACGCCACGATCCGGGCGCCCATCGCCGGCCGCACCGGCAGCCTGCTGCTGCACGAAGGCAACCAGGTGATCGCGAATCAGTCCGCGACGCCGCTCGTCACCATCAACCAGCTGCGGCCGATCCTGGTGCGCTTTCCCGTCCCGGCCACCCAGCTCCCCGAGCTGCAGCGGCGCGCGGGGCAGCGGCTGCACGTGCTGGTGCGCCCCGCACAGGACACCGCGGTCTATCAGGGTGATCTCGCGTTCGTGGACAATCACGTCGATGCGAGTACCGGGACGGTGTTGTTGAAGGGCCACTTCGACAACGCCGGCGGGCGGCTCTGGCCCGGCGAGTTCGTGGACGTGACGCTGGTGCTGGGCGAGCAGGCCGACGCTCTCGTCGTTCCGGCGCAGGCGGTGATGAACGCCCAACAGGGGACGTACGTGTTTCTCATCACGCCGGCGGGGACCGCGAAGCAACAGCCGGTGCAGGTGCAGCGCACACTGGATACGCTGGCGGTGATCGCGCGCGGTGTGGCGCCGGGCGACATGGTGGTGACCGACGGCCAGTCGCGTCTCACCGCCGACGCCCGCGTGGAGGTGCGCGGCGGCCCCTCGAGCGAGGCCGATCCGCAGCCCGCGTCGCCCGCGAAGCAGAAGCCGTGAGCGTCTCGGAGCTGTTCATCAAGCGGCCGGTCGCCACGACGCTGGTGATGCTGGCGATCCTGCTGTTCGGCGTGATGGGTTACCGGCTGCTGCCGGTGAGCGATCTGCCCAACGTCGATTTCCCGACGATCACGGTCAACGCGGGGCTGCCGGGCGGCAACCCGGAGACGATGGCGGCCGCCGTGGCGACGCCGCTCGAGAAGCAGTTCTCGACGATCGCCGGTCTCGCCGCGATGACGTCGTCCTCGACGCAGGGCAACACGTCGATCACGCTGCAGTTCTCGCTGTCGCGCAGCATCGACGCGGCCGCGCAGGACGTGCAGGCGGCGATCGCGAAGACGCTGCGCCAGCTGCCGCAGAACATGTTGCCGCCGTCCTACCAGAAAGTGAATCCGGCGGACTCGCCGATTCTCTTCATGGCGGTGAGCTCGCCGACGCTGTCGTTGTCGGCGCTGGACGAGTACGCCGAGACGTTCCTCGCCCAGCACATCTCGACGGTGGACGGGGTGGCGCAGGTGCAGGTGTACGGGTCGCAGAAATACGCCGTGCGGATCCAGGTCGACCCGCAGGCCCTCGTGTCGCGCGGCATCGGCATCGACGAGGTGGCGGCGGCGGTCGACGCCGGCAACCCCAATGTGCCGACCGGCACGTTGTGGGGCCCGCACCGGGCGTACACCGTCCTGGCGGACGGCCAGATCCAGAGCGCACCGGAATTTCGCCAGCTGGTAGTGGCGTACAAGAACGGCGCGCCGGTGCGGTTGCAGGACGTGGCGAACGTGCTCGACGATGTCCAGGACAACAAGACGGCGAGCTGGTTCGACGGAACGCGGGCCATCGTGCTCGCGATCCAGCGGCAACCCGGAACCAATACCGTCGCGGTCGCCGGTGCCGTGAAGCAAACGATCGCCGATCTCGGGCCCCAGCTCCCGGCGTCGGTGCAGATCCAGACGTTGTTCGATCGGTCGCAGGCGATCGACGCGTCGGTGCACGACGTCAAAGTGACGCTGATGATCACGCTGTGCCTCGTCATCATGGTGATCTTCCTGTTCTTGCGGAATCTCTCGGCGACGGTGATCCCGAGCCTCGCGCTGCCGCTCTCGATCGTCGGGACGTTCGCGGCGATGTACCTGCTGGGCTACAGCCTCGACAACCTGTCGCTGATGGCGCTGACGCTGTCGGTGGGGTTCGTGGTGGACGACGCCATCGTCATGCTCGAGAACATCGTCCGCCACATGGAGATGGGGAAGCCGGCGATGCGAGCGGCGCTCGACGGCGCGCGCGAGATCGGGTTCACGATCGTGTCGATGACGCTGTCGCTCTCGGCGGTGTTCATCCCGGTGCTGTTCATGGGCGGGATCATCGGGCGGCTGTTCCACGAGTTCGCCGTCACGATCGGCATCGCGATTCTCGTGTCCGGCTTCGTTTCCCTTACCCTCACCCCGATGCTAGGCAGCCGGTTCCTGCGGCCGCCCAAAGATGAGACGCACGGGAAATTCTACGAGGCGACCGAACGCGTGTACCAGCGCGTCCTCGGATTCTACGAGCGGACGCTCGTGTGGGTGATGGACCATCGTCCAGCCGCCCTCGCCTTCTCGCTCGGCATCCTCGTCGGCACGGGGCTGTTGTTCGCGATCGTCTCCAAGGGATTCATCCCGACCGAGGACACCGGGTTGATCCAGGGCACGACCGAAACGGTCGAGGGCTCGAGCTACCAGGCGATGCTCGAGCACCAGCAGGCGGCCGCGGCGATCGCCGCCGCCGATCCCAACGTCGCCCACTTCATGTCGTCGATCGGCGGCGGGACGATGAACCAGGGCCGGCTGACGATCCGGCTCAAGCCGCGCGGCGAGCGGCGTCTCGACGCCGACGCCGTGGCGCGCGAGCTGACGCCGAAGCTCAACGCCATCCCCGGCATCCGGAGCTATCTCCAGGTCCCGCCCGTGATCCGCATCGGCGGCCGGCCGACGAAGACGCAGTACCAGTTCACGCTGCAGGGCGCCGACATCCAGACCCTGTACGACCAGTCCGAGGCGCTGCGTCTCAAGATGCGGACGCTGCCCAGCCTCACCGACGTGACGACGGATCTGCAGATCAAGAATCCGCAGGTGAACGTCCACATCGATCGCGATCGCGTCGCCGCGCTCGGCTTGACGGTCGAGCAGGTCGAGAAGGCACTGTACAATGCTTACGGGGCGGGGCAGGTCTCCACGATCCTGACGCCGAACAATCAATACTGGGTGATCCTCGAGCTGCTGCCGCAGTACCAGCAGGACCTCGGCGCCCTGGGGATGCTGCACATGCGGGCGCCGTCGGGCGCGCTGGTCCCGCTCTCGTCCGTCGCTACGGTCACGCCGGCGGTCGGCCCGCTGAGTGTGAATCACAGCGGGCAGCTGCCGTCGGTCACGCTCTCGTTCAACCTGGCCGCGGGCGCTTCGCTCGGCGACGCCGTGTCCGAGGTGCAGCGTCTGGCGCGCCAGACGCTGCCCGCGACTATCACTACGGGGTTTTCGGGGACGGCGCAGGCGTTTCAGGCGAGCCAGCAGGGACTGTCGTTCTTGCTGCTCCTCGCCGTGCTGGTGATTTACATCGTGCTGGGGATCCTGTACGAGAGCTTCATCCATCCGATCACGATCCTCACCGGGCTGCCGTTCGCCGGGTTCGGGGCGCTGCTCACCCTGGTCGTGTTCCGGACCGATCTCAGCATCTACGCGTTTGTCGGCATCGTCATGCTGGTGGGATTGGTCAAGAAGAACGCCATCATGATGATCGATTTCGCGATCGAGGCGGAGCGGCAGGACGGGAAGTCGGCCCGCGACGCGATTATCCAGGCGTGCAGCGTGCGGTTCCGCCCGATCATGATGACCACCATGGCGGCGCTGATGGGAACCCTGCCGATCGCGGTCGGATGGGGAGCCGGCGCGGAGTCACGTCGCCCCCTCGGTCTCGCGGTCGTGGGCGGCCTGGCGTTCTCGCAGATCGTCACCCTCTACGTGACGCCGGTCTTCTATACGTATCTCGACGCCCTCCAGGCGCGGCTCGGGCGGCACCGGCGCGTCGCCCCGGGCGGCCTGCCCGACGTCGTGCCGGTCGACTAAACCAGGCGCCGCCGCGCCTAACGTCCGGCCCTGGCGGGCGTGACGCCAATCACCCGGCCGCAGTCGACCAACCGCTATGGTTAGCCGGTGGACCACAAGACCCCAGTGATTTCTCCGGCGCCTGTCAGGCGTGCACTGTTATTGTGCGGTCTGGCCGCGATCTACTTCGCCGCAGGACGGCTGGGCATGCGCCTCGCTTTTCTCAACGCGAGCGCGACCCCCGTCTGGCCGTCGGCAGGGATCGCGCTGGCCGCGTTGCTCATTCTGGGTACCCGCATCTGGCCGGCTATCCTGGTCGGCGCGTTCCTCGTCAACTATACGGTCGCCGGCGCGTTCGTCCCATCGTTCGGGATCGCCGTGAGCAACACGCTCGAAGGGCTGGTGGGCGCGGCGCTCATCAACCGGTTCGCCAACGGACGGGAGTGCTTCGGCCGCCCTTCGGACATCATCCGGTTCGCCGCCATCACCGCCGCGGTGAGCACCACCGTCAGCGCGACCTGCGGCGTTTCGATCCTGTCGCTCGCGGGTATGGCGCACTGGAGCGACTACGGGTCGGTCTGGCTCACCTGGTGGCTGGGAGACGCCGCGGGCGCCCTGGTGGTGACGCCGGTGCTCGTTCTCTGGAGCAAGCCGGCGCGCAGTCTGTGGCGCCGCCACCAGGCTCTCGAGGCGGCGGTGCTGCTCGTGTCGCTCCTCGTGATGAGCCAGCTGGTGTTCGGCGGCCTGTTCCCCGACAAGAATTACCCGCTCGACTTCCTCTGTCTGCCGTTCCTGCTGTGGGCGGCGCTGCGGTTCGAGCCGCGCGAGGCGGCGGCGGCGGTACTGCTGCTCGCGGGGGTGGCGATCTGGGGCTCGCTCTGGGGGTACGGTCCGTTCGTCCGGGTGTCGCAGAACGAATCGCTGTTGCTGCTGCAATCGTTCATGGGCGTGGCCTCCGTCATGACCCTGAGCATCGCGGCGGTCGTGTCGGCCCGGCGGCGGGCGACCGACCAGCTGCGTCTCCTGACGATCACCGACCCCCTGACCGGGCTCGCCAACTATCGCCAGTTGATCAGCGTGCTGGAGAACGAGATGCGCCGGTCCAACCGCAGCGGGCGCACGTTCGGCGTGCTGTTCCTCGATCTCGATCGCCTCAAGGCGATCAACGACCGCCTCGGCCATCTGGTGGGCAGTCGCGCCATCTGCCGTGTGGCCGACGTGGTCCGGGGCTCGTGCCGCTCGATCGACACCGCCGTCCGCTACGGGGGCGACGAGTTCGCCGTCATCTTGCCCGAAACCGACGAGTCCGCGGCGCACCGCGTCGCGCAGCGCATCACCGACCGGTTGGCGCAGGACCTC
>DATFTG010000233.1:0-2846 GCA_035262265.1 Gemmatimonadales bacterium | reverse complement strand
GCGATACGACCTGTCGTTCGAGATCACGCCCGCCGACGGGGCAGAGGCCGGGACGACCGTCCTGAAGACGACCTATCTGGCGATTCCGGTGGAGCAGGTCGCCGGACTGATGCGTACCGTCGGGTTCGAGAATGTCCGACGTATGGATGGGCGGTTCTTTCAACCGGTGCTGGTCGGCACGCGACCGCGGTCTTACCCAAAATCGGAAGCGAGAAAGGGGACTCACGCGATGTCTCAAGTCGGCGTGCGCTATATGATCGACGATGTGCCCGCGGCGATAAAGTTTTACACGATGCTCCTGGGTTTCACCGTGGAGCACGATGCCTCACCCGCGTTTGCCGCGGTTACGCGTGACGGCGTGCGGCTGCTGTTGAGTGGCGAAGGTAGCTCCGGGAAGCGGCCGCTTTCCGACGGTCGGCGTCAGGTGCCTGGCGGGTGGAATCGAATTCACCTCACAGTGACGAATCTCGAGGCAGAGGTGAAGCGGCTGCGAGGCGCCGGCGTGTCGTTTCGCACCAGCGAAATCGTGAGTGGGCCGGGTGGCGCCCAGGTCATCGTCGACGACCCCTCGGGTAACCCGATCGAGATTTTCCAGGCCCGGGGCTGACAGACTCGTCGATGAACAGGAGCCATCTCACATTGGATCGACGAAGCTTCCTGCTCGGGTGTGCGGCGGCCGGTCTGTCTGGGTGCGCCGGCGCAACCACTCGATCGCGAGAGGCTGCGCCCGCGGCTGAATTTCCTCTGGTGATCCGCGGGGGACGTCTGGTCGATCCCGGCCAAGGCGTCGACGTGTCCGTGGATCTCGCGATCGAGGACACGCGCGTTGCCGCGATCGGACCCAACCTCCGCGGGCGCATCGTTCTCGATGCCACCGGTTGTGTGGTCGCGCCCGGATTCATCGACCTTCATAGCCACGCCCAGACCGTGAGCGGACATCGGCTGCAGGCTTTCGACGGCGTCACGACCACTTTGGAGCTGGAGGCGGGCGCCATGCCGGTCGCAGCCGCCTATGCTCGGGCGAGTGCCGAAGGCCGGCCGTTGAACTATGGCTACTCGGCCTCCTGGGCGGGCGCCCGGATCCGGGTGATCGCCGGCGACAGCGGGAGCCAACAATCGGCGATGGCCCGTTTCGCCGACCCGGCCTGGCAGAGGGAGGCGACAGAGGCCGAAGAGGATCGGATCCTCGGAATGCTGGAAACCGAAGTGGGCGCCGGGGCCCTCGGCATCGGCGTGCTGGTGGGTTACGCGCCGAGAACCAGCCTCGGCGAGTACCTTCGCGTCGCACGGCTCGCCGCCGCGCGCCGTGTCCCGACCTACACGCACGCGCGGGATCTGATCGAGGTCAGCCCGGATACGCGAATGGACGGAGCCGAGGAACTGGTGCGCGCCGCGGCCGAGACCGGCGCCCACATGCACTTCTGCCACGTGAACAGCAGCTCCGGGCGCCGCGTGGACCGGGTCCTCGCGCGGGTCGACCGGGTACGCCGTGAGGGCGCGGTCGTCACCACGGAGGCGTATCCCTACGGCGCCGGGATGACGGTGATCGGAGCCGTATTCCTCGCGCCCGAACGCCTGGCGGCGCGAGGTCTGCGGCCGACCGATATCGTGTACCTGCCGACGAATCAACGGGTACGCGATGCCGAGCATCTGAATCGCTTGCGGGCGGCCGATCCGGGGGGCCGCTGCGTCGTGCACTTCCTGGACGAGACGAAGGCGGCGGATGCGGCGGTGTTGAGCGCGTCGCTGTTCCACGCGGACACCATCGTGGCGAGCGATGCGATCGCTCCGATCGGGCTCGGCCCAGGCGCCGAGCTGGCGTGGCCGCTCCCGCCGACCGCTCGTACGCATCCGCGGACCGCGGGAACGTTTGCGCGTTCTTTCCGGCGCCTGGTCGGGGAGGGCAAGATGAGCATTCTCGAGTTTGTCCGGCGTGCGAGCCTGCTCCCAGCCCGCGTGATCGCGACGGCCACCGGCGACAGCCTGTGCAAGGGGACGCTCCACGTCAGGGCGGATGCCGATGTCGTCGTTTTCGACCCGGATGGGTTTCAAGACCGAGCGACCTACGAGGCATCGACGCGGCCATCGGCCGGGGTTCGGCATCTGCTGGTCGGGGGAGAGCCGCTGATTCGAGACGGAACCTTGGCGCAATCTGCGCGTCCGGGGCGACCGGTGCGAAAAGTCTGAGCGCCACGGGCCGGTACTGGGCGTGAATTTCAGCACCGAGGGAAGGTAGCGGGTGGCACGGGCACTGACGGGCCGCACGCACCCAATGTGAAGCACTCGCGCGTCGTCGTCGTGCACTACGGCGGGCCCGATGCACTTCGGGTGCTTGAAGAAGAGTGCCCGGAGCCGAAGGGCGGCGAAGCGCGAGTCAAAGTGCTGGCCGCGGGTGTCTCCTTGCCCGACCTGATGATGCGCGAGGGCATTCATCCTGAGACGCCCCCGCTGCCCTTCACGCCGGGGTGGGATCTGGTGGGCACGGTGGATCGGCTCGGCGACGGCGTCTCTGGAATCGAACCAGGCCAGGTAGTGGCGGCGCTCCCGATCAGCGGCGCGTACGCGGAGTTCGTATGCCTGCCGCAACGTGAGCTGGTTCCGGTGCCGGCCGGGCTGGACGCCGCCGAGGCGGTCAGCCTCGTGCTGAATTACGTCACGGCGTACCAGATGCTGCACCGCTCCGCCAAGGTCAGATCGGGCCAGCGCGTGTTGATTCACGGCGCCGCCGGTGGGGTCGGCTCAGCGCTCTTGCAGCTCGGGCACCTCGCAGGGCTGGAGATGTACGGAACCTGTTCATCGCGAGGTGCGTCGGCCGTTCGCGATCTGGGCGCTGTCCCGATCGATTA
>DATFTG010000232.1:0-10992 GCA_035262265.1 Gemmatimonadales bacterium | reverse complement strand
CGGCGAGCTGGTGCGCTACGCCCATTTCCGCGGTGCCCAGAAACGGCTCGGCAGAAACTGGCGCGATTGGCCCGCAGCCGCGCGCGCCGGCACGCTCGGCATCGAGCACCTGGACGCCGACGAAGAGCGCTTTCATCTCGTGGCGCAGACGCTCGTTCGGCGGCAGCTGCACGATTTGCGCGAGCGGCTCGATTCGACGGGAATGCGTCTGGGACTCGATCTCGCGGTCGGCGTGCACCCCGACGGCTACGATCCCTGGTCGCGCCAGACGCTGTTCTGCGACGGCATGTCGGTCGGCGCTCCTCCAGACACGGGGTTTCCGAGCGGCCAGGACTGGGGATTTGCCCCGGTGCTCCCCGCGGCGTCGCGGCTCGAAGGGCATCGCTATCTCGCGGCGTCGATCGGCCACCAGGCGTCGCTCGCGGGGGTGTTGCGCGTCGATCACGTCATGGCGTGGACGCGCCTCTATGTGATCCCGCACGGCATGCCGCTCTCCGAGGGGACGTACGTCAGCTATCCCGCCGAGGAGCTGTTCGCGATTCTCACCCTCGAGTCGCACCGCCATCACTGTGAGATCGTGGGCGAGAATCTGGGGACCGTTCCCCCCGAAATCGACGAGGCGCTGCCGCGCCACAAGATCTGGGGGATGTATCTGGCCGAGTTCCAGGACTGGAAGGGGAAGAAGGAGGAGGCGCCGGCGCCCCCCACCGAGCGCGACATGGCGCTGATCGGCACGCACGACACACCGACGTTTGCCGGCTGGCTGAAGGGCGCCGACATCGGCGAGCGGGTGCAGTACCGGCTGATGGGGGAAGACGGGGCGCCGCGGGAGCACCAGGAGCGGACGGTGCAGGCGGAGTGGATCGCCAAGCGGCTGAACACATCGCCGGAGGACTACCGGGCGCTGCTCGCCGCGTTGCTCGAGTGGATGGGCCGCTCGCAGAGTCCGCTCGTCGTGCCGTGGCTCGAGGACCTGTGGCTCGAAGACCGGGCGGTGAATCTCCCCGGGACGCCGTCCTCGGTGCGTCCCAACTGGCAGCGCCCCATGCGTCTCACGCTCGACGAAGTCTTCGGCAATGCTGACATTGCAGCACTGGTCCGTACGCTCGACGCGGCGCGCCGGGCCTAACCCTTACCGGAGTCTCCATGGCCGCACCCACCGCCGTCCGCACGAAACCGCTGCTCTCGTTCTGGCAGATCTGGAACATGAGCTTCGGATTCCTGGGCATTCAGTTTGGGTTCGCGCTGCAGAATGCGAACGTGAGCCGGATCTTCGAGACGCTCGGCGCCAAGGTCGAGAACATTCCGATTCTCTGGATCGCGGCACCCGTCACGGGACTGATCGTGCAGCCGATCGTCGGCTATTTCTCGGATCGCACCTGGAACCGGCTGGGGCGCCGGCGTCCGTACTTCCTGACGGGCGCCATCCTCGCGTCGCTGGCGCTCGTCGTGATGCCCAACTCGCCGGCGCTGTGGGTGGCGGCGGGGATGCTGTGGGTGATGGACGCGTCGATCAACATCTCGATGGAGCCGTTCCGCGCGTTTGTCGGGGACAACCTCCCTGCCGCTCAGCGCGTCACCGGGTTCGCGATGCAGAGCTTTTTCATCGGAACGGGCGCCGTCGTCGCCTCGATGCTGCCGTGGATCCTCACCAACTGGTTCGGCGTGACGAACGCGGCGGCCGCGGGTCAGATCCCGCAGTCGGTGCGGCTCTCCTTTTATCTCGGCGCGGCGGTCTTTTTCAGCGCGGTGGCGTGGACGGTGTTCAGCTCGAAGGAATACTCTCCCGAGGAGATGGCGTCATTCGAGGAGAACCGGTCGCGCGAGAGTCATGTCGTCCCGCGACGGACAGCGGAAGAGTACTCGGCGAATGGCGCGCGGCAGGTCCGGTTGGGCGTCAGCCTCCTCGCCGTCGGTACGGCATTCACCATCGGGCTCGCTGTGGGTCGCGTCTACGAGGTGATGATCCTGTCGGTGGGGATCGCCGTCGCAGGGCTGCTCCTGATTCTCGGTGGGACGATGCAGCGCGGCGGACGGACCGACAACGGCTTCGTCACGATCCTCAACGATTTCCTCGACATGCCGCGCACGATGAAACAGCTCGCCTGGGCCCAGTTCTTCTCATGGTTCGCGCTGTTCGCGATGTGGATCTACACGACCGCCGCGGTGACGAGCCACATCTACGGGACCAACGACACGACCTCGGCGCTCTACAATGAGGGCGCGAACTGGGTGGGGGTGTGCTTCGCCGTGTACAACGGCGTCGCGGCGCTGGCGGCGTTCGCGATCCCACCGCTCGCGAAGTGGTCGTCTCCCAAGCTCGCCCATGTCGTCTGCCTGATCTGCGGTGCCCTCGGCCTGCTCTCGATCTCCATCGTCTCCGGGCCGCACTATCTGATCGGCTCGATGGTGGGGGTAGGGATCGCCTGGGCGAGCATTCTCTCCATGCCGTACGCCATTCTCACGGGATCTCTGCCGCCGTCCAAGCTCGGCTACTACATGGGCGTCTTCAACTTCTTCATCGTGATCCCGCAGATCGTGGCGGCGGCGGTGCTGGGTGTGATCGTGAAGTCCTTCTTCGGCGGGGACGCGATGTATGCGTTGTTCGTCGGCGGTGGATCGCTCGTGCTAGCGGCGGTGCTGATGCTCAGAGTGCGGGATGAGTAACTGGCCTCCGGCTCCGGAGGACAAGGGGAGAAGGATGAACAGAAATTGCTTCGCATCTCTCGCATTTTCACTGCTTGCCTCCGCGGCGCTCACAGGGCAAGCGCCTGCTCGAGTCACACCCTCGGGCTTCGACCCTGCCCGCCTGCGCCGCATCGATCAGTTCATGCAAGCCTATGTCGACTCGAACCAGATCGGCGGCGCCGTCGGCCTCGTGCTGCGCGATGGCCGCGTCGCGTATCAACATGCCGTGGGGTGGATCGACAAGGCCTCGGGCCGTCGCATGACGCCGAACGCGCTGTTCCGCATCGCTTCGCAGACGAAGGCCGTTACGACCGTCGCGATCCTGTCGCTCGTGGAAGAAGGGAAGATCGGCGTCGACGACCCGGTGAGCCGCTGGATCCCGGCGTTCGCGCACACCACTGTGGCCGTGAAGAGCGACACCGGTCCCGCCATCGTCCCCGCCAAGCGGGCGATCACGATCCGCGACCTGCTCACGCACACCTCTGGGATCTCCACAGGACTGGATCCGCTCGTCGCGCGCGCCTATGCCGCGAAAGGGCTGGGCTCCGAAGCAGGCTTCTGGTGGTATTTCGCCGACAAGGACGAGACGATCTGCACCACGATGGAGCGCCTCGCCACGCTGCCCTTCTCGGCGCAGCCCGGCGAGCGCTGGCTCTATGGCTACAGCATCGATGTCCTGGCCTGCGTCGCCGAGCGGGCCTCGGGCATGCCGCTGGACCAGCTGGTCCGTGAGCGGATCACCGGTCCGCTGAAGATGACCGACACCTACTTCTACGTTCCGCCATCAGCCGCCGGGCGGCTCGTCACCGTCTACGCCAGCGACTCGACCAACCACGCCATTCGTGCACAGGAAGGCCCGCGTGGCCAGGGCGATTACGTCACCGGGCCGCGCAAGGAATTCTCGGGCGGCGCCGGGCTGATCTCGACGGCGGCCGACTATTCCCGCTTCCTCGAGATGCTGCGCAACGAGGGCACACTGAACGGCGTGCGCATCTTGGCCCCGCACACCGTTGCCCTGATGACGCACAACCAGGTGGGCACGTTATACGACTCGAGCGGGGCGCGCGGCTTCGGCTTCGGGTTCGAGACGACGGAGCGATACGGTGCGGACGGGATGACGAGCGTGGGCTCGTCGAGATGGGGAGGGGCATACGGGAGCGTTTACTACATCGACTCTGCCGAGCACCTAGTGATTGTCTTCATGCTGAATCAGATGCCGAATGCGACGGATATCAGAGACAAGTTTCAGACACTCGTTTATCAGGCTCTCGTGGCCAGCCGGTAGTCCTCACCCCCTGTCCCCCTCTCCCCCTCGCTGCGCTCGGGGCAGGCTCTTCGGGAGAGGGGGGACTATCAGCCACTATCTCTCCGATGAGCGCATCGCGAACGACAGCATTCCCAGACCGAACGCGAGACAGACCAGCCCCCACCACAGGTTGACGTCCATCCCCAGGGATTTCTGGTAGATGCTCTTGTCTGAGACGATGCCGTACACGGTGAGGATCAAACCAAAAACCGAGAACAGCAACCCGATGGGGTATCGCAGGTCCAGTTTCATATTCCTACCAGAAGATGACGTTCAGGATGAGTGCCAGCCCCAGCACGATCACACCCAGCGTCGCCGGCCGTTTGAACCAGGGCAACCCCTCGTCCTTTTGCCGCGGCGTGAGCGAGTACACCAGTCCCTTCAGCTCCTCGTCCGACTTGTTGCGCTTGGTGGCGAGGGAGATCACGATCGTGGCGACGAAGCAGGCGGTCCACGCGAAGATGGCGCTCCAGAAGTTCTGGGCCATTTCGCTGGGGTAGGTGTGCACCACCGCGCCGAGGAAGCCGCCTTTGATCCCCGCGACAGCGCCATGGGGCAGCGTCAGGCCGTGATGCAGCGCGGCAGCCGCGGTACCGGTCAACAATCCAAAAAACGCGCCGTGCCCCGTCGTGCGGCGCCAGAACATTCCCAGGAGGAACGTCGCGAACAATGGAGCGTTCACAAACGCGAACACCAGCTGCAGCATGTCCATGATGTTGTTGAAACGCGTCGTCGCGTACGCCGCCAGCACCGAGAGGATGATGCCGACGACGGTCGCGCTGTGGCCCATGCGCAGGTAGTGGGCGTCCGACTGGCCGGGGCGGATGTAGGACTGGTAGATGTCGTAGGTCCACACCGTATTGAACGCGGTGACGTTGCCCGCCATCCCCGACATGAAGGACGCCATCAGGGCCGTCAGCCCGAGGCCGAGCACGCCGGAGGGGAGGTAGTGCCCCAGCATCACCGGGACAGCGAGGTTGAAGTTCGGCGTGCCGTCCTTCTCGAGCGGCAGAAAGCCGCCGCGCGACACGTGCATCGCGATCGCCAGCATCCCCGGCAGAATCACGAGGAAGGGGAAGACCATTTTCGGGAACGCGGCGAGCAGGGGAGTGCGGCGGGCGGCGGTCATCGAGTCGGCGGCCATGGCGCGTTGCACCACGAGGAAATCGGTGCACCAGTAGCCGAACGACAGTACGAATCCCAGTCCCATCACCATCCCGAACCATTCCACGCCCATCGGATTGGCGGCCGCCGAGTCGAGGTGGCGCCAGGATGTCGAGTAGGCGCCGGCGGCGAAGCCCTGGTTCGTGGCGACGGTCGTCAGCCGCTCGGTCAGCCCGTGCCACCCGCCGACGTCCTTCAATCCCAGGAGCACGAGCGGCAGGAATCCCATCACGATCAGGAAGAACTGCAACACCTCGTTGTAGATCGCGGAGGTGAGACCGCCCAGGAAGATGTACGCCAATACGATGAGACCCGACAACAGCACGCTGGTATGGAAGTTCCACCCGAGCACGAGCTCGAGCAGCTTGGCGAGCGCGTACATCGAGATGCCCGACGAGAACGTCGTCATGATGGCGAACGTGATCGCGTTGAAGCCGCGCGTCTTTTCGTCAAAGCGCAGCTTCAGGTATTCGGGGACGGAGCGGGCGCGCGAGCCGTAGTAGAACGGCATCATGAAAACGCCGACGAACACCATGGCCGGGATGGCGCCGACCCAGTAGAAGTGCGACGTCATCATCCCGTACTTCGCGCCCGAGGCGCCCATCCCGATCACTTCCTGGGCGCCGAGATTTGCCGAGATGAAGGCGAGGCCGGCGATCCAGGCGGGGATCGATCGGCCTGAGAGGAAGAAGTCTTCGCTGCTCTTCACGAAGCGCCGCAGCCCCCAGCCGATGCCGAGGACGAAGACGAAGTAGATACTGAGCAGGGTGTAATCGATGACGCCGAGGTGAATGCGTTCCATGGTTACCCGGGAGATACGCCAAATGTGAAGATCGTGCGAGAGCGGTACTCTGCGCCCGGCCGCAGGATCACCGAGGGAAAGTTGGGGTGGTTCACGGCGTCGGGAAAATGCTGTGTTTCGAGACAGAATGCCGAACCGTCGCCGGTGTAGAGCTGCATTCCGGGCTCGGTGGTGAGGACGTCGAGGGTCCGGCCGCTGGTCGGTTCCTCGACACGCGCCGCCTTGATCAGCCCGCGTTTGCGACGGTTCAGGACGTAATTGATGTCATACGCGGTATCCGGCACCCGGGCCCCGATCGCTATCGACGAGCGAAAGTCATAGGGCGTTCCCCGAACCGGCGCGATCTCCCCCGTCGGCAGCAGGTCGTCCTTCAGGACGGTGTAGCCGTTGGCATTGATGTGCAGCCGGTGACCCAGCACATCTCCCGTGCCGCGGCCGCGCAGGTTGAAATAGGCGTGCTGCGTGAGATTCACCGGTGTCGCCTTGTCGGTCGTCGCGTGGTAATCGACGATCAGCTCGCTCTTCTCGGTGAGGGTGTAGGTGACCTTCGCCTGCAGCGTCCCCGGGTACCCCTCCTCCCCGTCGGGGCTCGTGTACTCGAACACGACTCCCGATGTCGCGCTGCCCTGGAACGGGGTCGCTCGCCACTCCGCGCGTTGAAACCCGGAGAATCCGCCGTGCAGGTGGTGGCGGCCGTCGATGTTGGCGCTGAGGTGATAGGTGGCGCCGTCGAGGGTGAAGCGGGCGTTGGAGATACGGTTGGCGCAGCGGCCGCAGACGGCGCCCAGGGGGCGGGGGTCGCGACCGAACTCCTCTTCGGAGTCATAGCCCAGGACGACGTCGGCGGGTCGACCCTGGCGATCGGGGACGAGCAGCGAAGTAATTGCGGCGCCGCGGGGGATGGCGCGCACGGTCATGCCACGAGTATTCGAGAAGGTGAGGGGGGGCACGGCGTGGAATTGTAGCCTCGAGCGCTGAATCCTTCCAACAGCCCGCCGTTGGCACCACCCTTGCTGTGAAATAGGCCAGCCCATGTCTTCTCGTTCGCGCACGCGAGAATCCATCATCAGCCAGCTGGCCGGCGCGGTCCCGCCGCTCCAGGCGCGCTGGGCGGCGTATCGGACGAGCGTCAACTATGAGTCCGATGGTCCCGAGTTCCACATCGTGCTGCTGTCGGAGCAGATCGCCCGCATGGCGGCGCAGGGCGAATGGGCCGCGCTGGGGGAATTCTTCGAGGCGCTGGAGCTGTACGCCTCGCGGCGCCGGCTCCACGTCGCTCGCTCCGTCGCGGGGGGGCTGCTGATCGATCTCATCGACAGCCTGGAGCTCGCCGATGCCGACCTGCGACCGTTCTTCGACCATCTCGGGCCCAGCTCCCGCACAGCCTGGCGGGAGGCGTATCGCGACGGGCATCGGGGAGAGGAGTGGGACGGCTAGGGCTTGGGGCGCTCCACCCGCGGCACCTGAATTTCCATCCGGCTCTGTCGCGACAACGCCGTATCCGCCCCGATCTCGGGGCCATACACGCGGCGCAGCGCGGTCAGGTATTGGTCCTGCAGGCCGGCTAATGTACGCTGCTCTTCCTGCACGGCGCGGCGGAAATCCGGTGACGTGAGAAAATTGTAGAGCACCGCCGCCTCGATCTGCGCATCGAGCAGAAATGCGTGATGCCCGATCTCGGCGAAGGTGTCGTCGCGCATGCCGTAGGTATGATTGGAGAACGTCGAGCTCTTCACCGTAATCCCGATTCCCGGGATCTCACGGCTCACGAACCCCGTTTCTTCGTATCCCGATGGGCGCCCCTTTTCCTCCGTGATCCCCGGTGCACCGAGCTTCTTCGCGTACGCAAACCACAACTCCGAAAGCATGGCGGTGGTGATGCCGTCGCGATATTCGCCGTAGCGGGTGATCTGCACGTCGGTGCCCGTCTGGAGCGCGGCCCCCTTCGCGGCGTCGTCCATCATGTGTGAGATGTGCTCGAGGTAGACCTCGTCGGGGAAGCGGATGAAGTAGTCGACGACGGTGTGATCGGGGACGACGTTGGGCGCGATGCCACCCTCGGGGATCACGCCCTGCACGCGGTGGTCGGGGCGCCAGGTGGACCGCAGGTGGTCGACCGCGGAGTAGAACTGCACCGCCGCTTCGAGGGCGTTGCGCCCGTTCCACGCCGTGAGCTGGTGCGCGGGACGGCCGGTAAAGGTGAACTTCACCGCGTCGATGTTGAGGCAACAGACGCCGAACCCGGGCCGGTCGCGTTGCGTCTCGACCACCGAATGGCTGCGCACCAAGATATCGGCGCCCTTGAACACCCCCGCCTTCCACATGATGAACTTCGCCGGCGGATCGACCTCCTCGGCGGGCGTTCCATAGACGACGACGCGCCCGGGGACCCGGGCGCTCCCCATGTACTCGACCAGGGCCTTGGCCGCGGCGAACGCCACGGGACTCTGGGCATTGTGCTGATCGCCATGGAAGTCGCCCTGCGTACCACGCAGCGCGTCGTACTCCGCGATGAGGCCGAGCGTCGGACCACCGGCGCCGGCGGGCGATGTCCATGTGGCGACGAACGCCGTCGGCAGACCCGCCGATCCCGTATCGACGGTGAACCCGTAGCCGCGCAGCACGGCGGTCAGCGTGTCGAACGCCAGAAATTCGTGCCAGCCGACCTCGGGGTGATGGCCGATCCAGTCGGACAGTCCTTCGAGCCCGCCGCTCCACAGTGCCCCGACCCGCGCCAGCACACGATCGCGCGCCGGGTCGGCCTTGGCCGCGAGACGCTCGGCGGTTTCTGTGGGGCGGAGCCGAGCCTCGAGCGAGTCGATCTGCTTGAGGATCCCGGCGGCGGCTGCGCGCTCGGTCTCGGTGGTCTGGGCCCTGGCGATGCCGGTGACGGCGAAGAGTGTGGCGGTGAGGATGACGGTCGGTCTGGTCATGGGGTGAGGACTTAACGCCGGGTGAGGGCTTGCGCCACCCGCGGGTGAACCCGCGGCTCGGCCATCTGTCGCTGAAAGCGACGTCACTATCGGTGACAGTCAGCCGAGCCGCGACTCTTAGTCGCGCATCAACGTCCTACCGCTTTGCCACCTCGGCCCGGTACGCCTCGCTCGCGTAGATCGCCACCTCGACGCGCCGGTTCAGCTCGCGGCCGCGCTCGGTGTCGTTGGAGGCGATCGGGTCGGTTTCTCCCATGCCGCGCGTGGACACGCGCGTACGCCCCACGCCCTGTACCACCAGGTAATCGGCGGCGGCCGACGCACGACGCTCGGAGAGGCTCTGATTGTAGGCCGCCGGCCCGACGGCGTCGGTGTGCCCCACGATCAGGATGTCCGACCCCGGATACTTGTCGAGGCTCTGCGCCAGCGTGCGCAGGTTCTTGCGCGCCTGGTCCCGGACGACGTCGGAGTCAAAATCGTACAACAGTCCCGATTCGAACGTGACGGTGATGCCCTCGCCGACGCGCTCCACCCGCGCGCCTGGAATGTTCTGCGCCAGCTCCTTCGCCTGCCGGTCCATGCGGGCGCCGATCAGCGCGCCCGCGGTGCCGCCGACGGCCGCTCCGATGATGGCGCCGCGCACCGTGTGGCCGGTGCTCTTGCCGATCAAGCCACCGACGACAGCGCCGGTGCCCGCGCCGACAGCGGCTCCCGTCTGGGTGTGCGTCGCGCAGCTATCGAGTACCAACGACAACGCCGCGACGGCCGCGGCGATGGTTGCGATGCGTCTCGTCTCCACTGGTTCCTCCCGGTTCGGGGCCTGCGCCCTCCTCTACCCCGAAGCGCGCAAGGGTTTCTCAGCTGCTCATGAATTGACTCGAGGCTCTTTAGATTGCCCCGATCTCCCGTGACCGGAGTCACCGATGATCAGACTCGCCGCTCTCGTGAGCGCCGCCCTGTCACTGCTCAGCGCTCCAGCCGTCGCGCAGTTCTACCGCTTCCAGTATGCCGCCAAGATCGTGTGCGGGAAGCCGCCGGACCACGTGCGGCTCGTTCCCCAGGTCTACGCCACCGCGATCAACGTCCATAACCCGATCGATACGGTGACGTTCGTGTTGAAGAAGCTCGCACTGACGAGCCCTCCGGGGCGCCAGCGTCCCGGCAAGGTCATCCCGATCACGACCGACACGCTGCGCGGCAACGAGGCGTTCGCCACCGATTGCCAGGACATCGCCGCGCGGACGGGGGTGGGCAACACATTCGAGGGGTTCGTGGTGCTGGAGAGCAACTTCAGCATCGATGTCACCGCGGTATACGCCGTTCCCGGTGGCATCGACGTGGAGCAGATCAAAGAGCGCGTGCTGCGCTGAGACTACGGCTTCACCAGCGCCCGAACACGCGCCGCGTCGGCGGTCGTCAGCACATCGGTTCCAGCCACCACGGCGTAGGCCGTCACCTGACGGCCCGCCAGCATCGCGCGCGGCGACCCCGACAGGGTGTCGCGCCGCAACAGGAACGTGCCGGCCTGTCCAGTGCTGAATTTGGGGAGGCGGTGCCACGCGATGTCCTGCGATGCCGGGAACCGCACCACGACGCGGGGTATCGCCGGGCCTTTGATCATCGTATCCACCGCGATCTCCGCTTCCTGCCAGTCGGCGTCGTGCTCCGTGATGCGATGCCGGCTGGGCCGGGCCAGGGTCGGTGGGTGGATCGCCTCGACCCGTCCCACGACGATCATGTCGGCGCCGCGCACCCGCTCGGCGAGCGTCGAGTCGGTCACCTGACGCTGCAGCTGGCGAAAGGAATCGCGGGCTCCCGCGAGGGTCTGTTGTGCCGGCATCGTTTCATGAGCCACCTCCCGCACCGCGACAGCGCGGCCGAACACCCATCCCGTCGTGTAAAACGTCGCTCGCGCGCCGCTCTTCAAGGTGGAGTCGAGCGGCTCAACCGTCACCGAGTCGCCTGTAGCGAGACGCAGGGCAGCCGGCTTGTCGAGTACGTCTTCCACCCGCACCACGAGCGTCCGCGGTGTGGCCGTCACCGCGCTGAACGATGCGGCCCCGACCTGCGTCACCGTCCCCACGAAAACGATATTGGCG
>DATFTG010000231.1:0-9050 GCA_035262265.1 Gemmatimonadales bacterium | reverse complement strand
GCGATGGACGCGGGGCGAGCGCTCGTCTCAGGCACTCATCCGCTCCTGCTCTCCTGTCCGGCGCAGGGCGTTCAACAGATCGTCGAGCTTTCCGTCCAGCACGTCCGACAAATTGTGTGATGAAAACCCGATGCGGTGATCGGTGATGCGGTTCTGGGGAAAGTTGTAGGTGCGGATTTTCGCCGAGCGATCGCCCGTGCCGACCTGGGCACGCCTCGCCCGGGCACGCTCCGCTTCCTGCTCGGCGACCACGCGGTCGAGCAGACGCGAGCGGAGGATTTCGAGCGCCTTGAGCTTGTTCTGCAGCTGGGATTTTTGATCCTGGCACTGCACCACGAGACCGGTGGGGACGTGCGTGATGCGGACCGCGCTGTCGGTGGTGTTGACGCTCTGCCCACCGGGTCCCGACGAGCGGAACACGTCCACCCGCAGGTCCTTGTCTTCGATCTTCACGTCGACTTCTTCGGCCTCGGGGAGCACGGCGACGGTGGCGGCGGAGGTATGAATCCGGCCTTGCGCCTCGGTCTCGGGGACGCGCTGCACGCGGTGCACCCCCGATTCATAGCGCAGCGTGCCGTAGGCCTGCGGCCCGCGGGCGGCGAACACCGCTTCCTTGAGACCGCCGAGCACTCCTTCGCTGAGCTGCAACAGCTCGACCTTCAACCCGCGCCGCTCGGCGAAGCGGGTGTACATGCGGAAGAGGTCGGCGGCGAACAGCGCCGCCTCGTCGCCGCCGGTGCCGGCGCGGATCTCGACGATGGCGTCGCGGTCGTCGAGCGGATCGGGGGGAACGAGCAGCTCGCCGAGCTGGGTCGAGAGCCGTGTCGCTTCGGGGCGCAAGCGCTCCACGTCGTGGCGCGCCAGCTGGGACAGCTCGGCATCCGGATCGGCGACCAGCTCTTTCGCCTGGGCGAGCTCCGCTTCGAGCCGGGCGAGACGATCGTGGGTCTGACGGATGGCGTCGAGCCGTGCGTGCTCGCGACCGAGCTGCCTCAGCTTGGCCGGATTCCGCGCGGTCTCGGGGTCGGCCAGCAGCCGGGCGACCTCCTCCGCCCGCGCGAGCGCCTGGCGGAGTCGGGCCTCCACGTCTTCAGCTCGCGGCCTTCTCCGTGCGGTACTTCTGGCGGAAGCGCTCCACGCGGCCGGCGGTGTCGACGAGCTTCTGCTTACCCGTGTAGTACGGATGGCAACGAGCGCAGATCTCGACGTGGATCGTGGCGGTCGTCGAGCGCGTTTCGAACGTATTGCCGCAGGCGCACTGCACCGTTACCCGGCGGTAGTTGGGATGAATTCCCGGCTTCACAGCGCACATCCTTCCTGAGTGAAACGTTTCGGTGTCAGACTCGGAAATATAACCGCCACAGCGACTTGCCAGCAAGCACGTGTGGATCCTGTCAGAGATCGCGGCGCAATGTCCGATCATGATGACAAACGCCGGCGGGTTCCCGCCGCCCGTCAGCGCAAGTGCATCCGTGGCAAGGGACTCGGTTCGACGAGTCGCGCGACGCGCGGAGTCGCAACCTTTTCCGCGCTGCTTGCATCTGCCTTCTGAGCGCGGCATATCACGACGCGCGTCATTTCCGCTCGATCCAGTCGCCAACCGCCAGGAGTGAATCGTGGAACGTCGTGACTTCATCAATCTCGGTGGCGCGACGATCGGCGCCCTCTGGGTGCCGGTCTGGGGCCGCCGGGTGGATGGGTTCTGGGGGTCGCTCACGCCGGTGCCCGTCGCGGACAAGAAGGCCCTCGCCGATGTCGCCCTCAACACCGCCCGGCAAAAGGGCGCCACGTACGCCGACATCCGCATCGGCCGCTACCTGAACCAGTTCATCTCGGCACGCGACACCAAGGTCCAGAACGTCACCAACACCGAGTCCTACGGCTGCGGCATCCGCGTGATCGCGAGCGGCACCTGGGGGTTCGCGTCGACCAACGACGTCACCCCGGACGGCGTCGCGCGTGCCGCCGGCCAGGCGGTGGCGATCGCCAAGGCGAACAGCAGGCTGCAGACGGAGCCGGTGCAGCTGGCGCCCGAGCCCGGGCACGGCGAAGTGACCTGGAAGACGCCGATCAAGAAGAACGCCTTCGAGGTGCCGATCTCCGAAAAGGCCGACCTGCTCCTCGCCGCCAGCAACGCGGCGCTGCAGAACGGCGCGAACTTCGTCAATTCCCTGCTCTTTCTCGTGAACGAGCAGAAATACTTCGCCTCCACCGACGGCAGCTACATCGACCAGGACATCCACCGCATCTGGCCCACGTTCGTGGTGACCTCGGTCAACACCCAGACGGGGAAATTCGAGACGCGCAACGCCTTGAGCGCGCCGCGCGGCATGGGCTACGAGTATCTCGACATCGTGGCGACCGAGAAGTTCGCCGGCCCCGCGGGCCTCGCCACGACCACCTATCGGGATGCCTACGACATGGTGGAGGACGCCAAGCTCGCGGCCACGCAGGCGAAAGCGAAGCACACGGCGAAGACCGTCGAGGCCGGCAAGTACGACCTGGTCCTCGATCCCTCGAATCTGTGGCTCACGACGCACGAATCGGTCGGTCACCCGCTCGAGCTCGATCGCGTGCTGGGCTATGAAGCGAACTACGCCGGAACCAGCTTCGCCACGCTCGACAAGTGGCGGACGCATTCGTTCAACTACGGCAGCCCGCTCGTAACGCTGTTCGCCGACAAGACGCAGGCCGGCGCCCTCGGCACCGTCGGGTTCGACGACGAAGGGGTGAAGTGCAAGCGCTGGGACCTCGTCAAGAACGGGATCCTCGTCAACTACCAGGCGATCCGCGACCAGGTGCACGTCATCGGCCAGGCAGCCTCGCACGGCTGCTGCTACGCCGACAGCTGGAGCGACGTGCAATTCCAGCGCATGCCCAACGTGTCGCTCGAGCCCGGCACGAAGCAGCTGACGCCGGCGGAGCTGATCGGGGCGGTGGACAAGGGGATCTACATCGTGGGCGACAGCTCCTACTCGATCGACCAGCAGCGCTACAATTTCCAGTTCTCGGGACAGCTGTTCTACGAGATCCAGGGCGGCAAGATCGTCGGTCCGCTGCGCGACGTCGCCTACCAGTCCAATACTCAGGAATTCTGGAATTCGTGCGTGGCGATCTGCGATCAGCGCGACTACCGGCTCGGCGGATCGTTCTTCGACGGGAAGGGCCAGCCCGGCCAGATCAGCGCCGTGTCGCACGGCACGGCCACCAGCCGCTTCAACGGCGTCAACGTCATCAACACGGCGAGGAAGCTCTAATGGCCGCGCTCACATCATCCGAGGCCCGCGCCCTGATGGAGAAGGCGCTGCACCTCTCCAAGGCGGAGGCGTGCGAGGTCAACATCAATGCGAACGCGGGCGGCAACATCCGCTTCGCCCGCAATACCGTGAACACCGCGGGCGCGACGCAGGATACGCAGCTCGTCATCCAGTCGTTCTTCGGCCAGCGATCGGGCACGGTGACGTTGAACGAGTTCGACGACGCGGCGATCGAGCGCGCGGTGCGCCGCTCCGAGGAGCTGGCCCATCTGGCGCCGGAGGACGAGGAGCTGGTGCATCCGCTCGGGCCGCAGCAGTACGTCGACTGCAATGCGTTCTTCGACAATGTCGCCAACATCACGCCGGAATACCGCACGCAGGTGGCCGCCAACACCATCACGCCGGCCAAGGCCAAAGACTGCACCGCGGCGGGATTTCTGCAGGACGGCTCGCAGTGGCAGGCGATGCAGAACACCGCCGGCCTCTTCGCCTACAGCCGGCAGACCGGCGCCAACTTCTCCCTCACCGTCCGCAGCAACGACGGCACCGGCTCGGGGTACGTGACGCGCGAGTGCAACGACCTCTCGAAGTTCGACATCGAGTCGGCCTCGCGCATCGCGATCGAGAAGGCGGCGGCCAGCAGGAACGCGCGGGCGATCGAGCCCGGGAAATACACGGTGATTCTCGAGCCCGAGGCGGGGATCAACCTGCTCGCCAACCTGATCTTCAACCTCGACACGCGCGCCGCCGATGAGGGCCGCAGTTTCCTCGCCAAGGCGGGGGGCGGCACCAAGAAGGGTGAAAAGCTGGTCGACGAGCGGGTGCATGTCTGGTCCGATCCGGCGCACCCGGACGTGCCGACATCCCCCTGGCAGGGTGACGGGCGGGCCTACGAGAAGACCGACTGGGTCGCCGGCGGAGCGGTGCAGAACACCTACGTCTCGCGGTACTGGGCGCAGAAGAAGGGCATCAAGGCGATCCCCTTCCCGCCCAACCTCATCATGGACGGCGGCACGGCGTCGACGGAGGACCTGATTCGCGACACGACTAAAGGCGTGCTCGTGACGCGGACCTGGTACATCCGCTCGGTCGACCCGCAGACGGTGCTGGTGACCGGGCTGACGCGGGACGGGACGTTCTACATCGAGAACGGGCAGATCAAGTACGCGATCAAGAATTTCCGGTTCAACGAGAGCCCGATCATCATGTTCAACAACCTCGACGCGATCGGGAAGCAGCAGCGCGTGTCCGGCTCGGATGCCGGGATTACGACGCTGATGCCGGTGCTCCGCATTCGGGACTTCAACTTCACGAGCCTGTCGGACGCGGTATGATGCAGGGCTGCCTGAATGATGAATGCAGAATGTAGAATTCTGCATTCATCATTCTACATTTCTCCATTCATGAACCGCGCCCGCTTCCTCAGTACCCTCGCCGGCATCAGCCTCGCCCCCTGGGCCGAGGCGCGGGCGCTCGCGTTGGGCCGCCGCCGCAGCGACTTCACCTTCACCCGCTTGCAGTACGCCTCGGGCGACTGGGACGTCGACCAGCGCATGCCGGCGAACCTGCTCAACTCTCTGATCCAGTACACGACGGTCGACGTCACCACCCGGGAGCGGGTCGTTCCGCTGTCGAGCCCCGCGGTATTCGACGCGCCGTTCTGCTATATGGCCGGCCATCGGCTGGTGCAGTTCACCGCGCCGGAGCGGAGCGTGTTCCAGCGCTATGTCGAGAACGGCGGGTTCGTCTTCGTCGACGACTGCAATCACGACATCGACGGCCTGTTCGCGAAATCCTTCGAGGCGCAGATCGCCGCGCTTTTCGGATCGCGGGCGTTGGTCAAGCTCCCCAAACAGCACGCGCTCTATCGTGCGTTCTTCACGTTCCCCGATGGACCGCCCACCACGTCGCTCGAGCTCAACGGCTGGGGCGACGACCTGGTGCACGACTACCTGAAAGGCGTCGTGCTCGACGGACGGCTGGCCATCCTCTACAGCAACAAGGACTACGGCTGCGAGTGGGACTACGACTTCCGCAACAAGCGCTTCCTCGCCGAGGACAACACCAAGTTCGGCGTCAACATCGTGATGTACGCGTTGACGGGCGGGGGCGCGGCCTGAGATGACGACCACCGCCGCGCTGGGCGAAGCCGACGTCGCCGCGCTGCTGTCGCGGCTCGAGACGCTGCGCCGCGAGGTCGCGCGCGTGATCGTCGGCCAGGAGCGGGCGATCGAGGAGCTGCTCGTCACCTTCCTGGCGGGCGGCCACAGCCTGCTCGAAGGCGTCCCGGGGCTCGCCAAGACGTTGATGATTCGCACCCTCGCCGACGCCGTGGAGCTGTCCTTCCGGCGCATCCAGTTCACACCCGACCTCATGCCGACCGACATCGTCGGCACCGAGATCCTGGAAGAGGAGCACGCCACCGGCCGCCGCTTCTTCAAGTTCGTGCGCGGTCCCGTGTTCGCGAACATCGTGCTCGCCGACGAAATCAATCGTACGCCGCCGAAAACCCAGGCCGCGCTGCTCGAGGCGATGCAGGAGTACGCCGTCACCTACGCCGGGACGACGTATCCCCTCGATCGCCCGTTCTTCGTGCTCGCCACCCAGAACCCGATCGAGCAGACCGGCACGTATCCGCTGCCCGAGGCGCAGCTCGATCGCTTCCTGCTCTACATCCGCATCGGGTATCCCGACGCCGCCGAAGAGCTCGAGATCCTGCGGCGGACCACCGGCCGCGCGACTCCGTCCGCCCGCCCCGTCCTCACGGGAGAGGATCTGGTGCGCGCGCAGACGCTCACCCGCGAGGTGCGGATCTCCGACGATCTGTTCGAGTACGTCACCCGCCTGGTACGCGCCACGCGGCCCGATCAGACGCCGGTCTCCTTCGTGAAGGAGTGGACCCGCTGGGGCGCGGGCCCGCGCGCGGGGCAGTCGCTGGTGCTCGCCGGGAAGGCGCGGGCGCTGCTGCACAATCGCTTCGCCGTCACGCTCGAGGACGTGCGCGCCGCGGCGGCGCCGGTGCTGCGCCACCGCGTGCTGGTGAACTTCCGCGCCGAGGCGGAGGGGATCGACGCCGATCAGGTGACCGACCGGCTGCTGCTCGAGGTGCCGGAGCCGAAGAGCCCGCTGAGCTAGGGGTCCGGATTCCGGGGCCCGGAATCCGGATACCGGTTCCCGGGCCTCGGATGCCGACACTATGTCCGACACGTCCTACCGCTTCATCGACCCCAAAGTCCTCGCCGCCCTGGGCGACCTCATGCTCGCCGCCCGCACGGTGGTCGACGGATTCATGTACGGCGTGCATCACAGCCGCATCCCCGGCGCGGGACTCGAATTCAGCCAATACCGCAGTTACCAGCCGGGCGACGACCTGCGCCGCGTCGACTGGAAGCTGTTCGCCCGCTCCGACCGTTACTTCCTGCGCGACGCCGAGTCCGACACCAGCATCACCGTCCGCCTCATTCTCGACGCCAGCGAATCGATGGCGCACGAAGAGGGTGGACTCAGCAAATTCGACTACGCCCGGCTGGCCGCCGCGGCGCTCGCCGTGCTGGCGCAGCGCCAGGGAGACGCCGTCGCGCTGACCGCGCTGACCGATGCCGAGCTGCGGCTGATCCAGCCGGGCCGCGGGCAGCAGCATCTGCATCGCCTGCTGCACCTCCTCGAGCAGCTCCAGCCACGCGGCGCCTGGCCCGCGTGGCAGCGGATGGAGGGAATCTTCACGACCGGCGCACCCCGCGGCCTCGCCGTGCTGATCACCGACCTGCACGAGCGCGCGCAGGAGATCCGCACCGTCGCCGCCAAGCTCGTCGCCTTGCGCCACGAGGTATTGGTGCTGCACCTCATCGGGCGCGCCGAGCTGGAATTCCCCTATCAGGGCACGGTGTCGTTCGAAGAGCTCGAGACGGGCCGGCGCGTCGAGGTCGATACCAGCGCGACGCGCGGTCCGTACCTCGCCGCGCTCGAACGTGAGCTGCGCGACCTGCAGCACGCCCTGCAGGAGCTGCCCGCCGATTACGCGCGCTTTCCCCTCGACCAGCCGCTCGACGACGCGCTGCGCCGCTATCTGGCGGGCCGCGCGCGGGTGGCCTGACGATGCTCGGCTTCCTGGCTCCGCTCTGGCTCGCCGGGCTGGCGTCGCTCGCGGTCCCGATCGTCCTCCACCTGTGGAGTCGACGCACCGGCCGGGCGGTGCGCGTCGGCAGCGTGCGACTGCTGAGCGGATCCCCGCCCCCGATGGCGCGACGGCCCCGCTTGCATGACCCCTGGCTCCTCGCGCTGCGCTGCGCGCTGCTCGCCGCTCTCGTGCTGGCGCTGGCGCAGCCCACCTGGCTGCCACGCCGAGCAGCTGCGCCAACCTGGGCACTCGTTGCGACCGACGTGGTCGCTCGCCCCGCGCTCGTCGACTCGCTCGAGCGCGCCGGGTTAACGGTGCGCCCGCTCGACCCGAGCGATCTCTGGCTCAACCTCGCTATCGCCGACCACACGGCACCGCCGGGGACTCGTTTCGAGGTATACGCGGCGCCGCTGCTCAACGGCACGCGCGGGACTCGGCCCGAGCTTCAGACTCCCGTCGCATGGCATCCGCGCGCCTCGGCGCGCACGGAGAGCGCGGCAACGCCCCTGTCCCGCAGCCGCAGCGTCGTGGTGTTCGCCGATGCGGCGCGCTCGGACGATGCACGCTACGTCGCCGCTGCCGTTCAGGCCGCCGGGACGGTGTCGGGAATTCCCGCGGTCGTAACGACGCGCGGCACGACGGCCGCCGACGAGAGCAGTGTCCGCCTCGCCGACTGGATCGTCTGGCTCTCGGAGCAGACGCTCCCCGACGTCGTCAGGCGCAGACTGCAGGATGGTGCCACGGTGCTCACCGACGTCGGACGGACGCAACCGTCAGTGTCGCGCGCCGCCTTCGAGTCGGACCACGCTCCCGTCTGGACCGACGCCGCCGGCGACCCGCTGCTTACCGTCACGCGGGAGGGCCGCGGCCTGCGCTACCACTTCCGCGGCCGGTTCTCGCCGACCTGGAGTGGGCTCGTTCTCGATCCCCGGTTTCCGGAGGCTGTGGCGCGCCTGTGGATTGGACCTGATTCGACCCGCATCGAGCGCGATGACCGGCCGATCACCCTCAGCCAGATCGTTCCGGCGTACGATCCACATCGAACCGCGCCGAGCGCTGCTGCCGGAGTCCGTTCTCTGTTCCTTCCGCTCTGGCTGATCGCGGTGGGGCTGTTCCTCCTGGAGCGGCGCATCGTGCTGCGGAGCGCCGTCCGGTGACGCTGCTCGAGCAGTTGGTACGGCGCTGGCACCGGCGCTGGACGGCGGCGGCCGGGGTCGCGACGGTCGCTACCGCTGTGCTGGCGGCGATCGTGGCCGCGCGCGCGCTCGACCTGCAACCGGTTCTTCCTGCGCTCCTGGCGGCCGCTCTGGTCCTCGTGGTCGCGCGCTGGCGCCGGCCGCGGGTCGATGCAGTCGTGCTGGCGCGCCATCTCAACCGAACGCTCCCGGCCGCCGAAGAGAGTGCCGAACTCCTCGCTGTGTCGCTCGACGCGCTGTCGCCCCTCGAGCGGCTGCAGCGCGCCCGGGTCGAAGCCCGCCTGGGGCAGTTGTCCGAGCTGCCTGCCCTTCCCGCCCGCGCGCTCAAGGCGGCGGTCTGGTACGGCGCGGCTGTATCGCTCGTCGCCGCACTCGGGCTGTGGTGGAATCCGGTCCGCGCGGGCATCCCCCGACCGGGGACGACCAGCTCGAGCCCGGGAGCCGTTGCGGGAGGGCCGCCGCGCATCATCAGCGTGGACG
>DATFTG010000230.1:0-7722 GCA_035262265.1 Gemmatimonadales bacterium | reverse complement strand
GTTTCTCAAGCTCTACGCGCTCACGGCACCGCTGCTCTTCGCCATCGACCTCGCCTGGCTCGGGCTCGTCGCCAAGGACTTCTACCGCACGCGGCTCGGCGACCTGATGCGGCCCGATCCCCGATGGGGCGCCGCGATCATTTTTTACCTCCTGTACGTCGCCGCGCTGCTGGTCTTCGCCGTGCTCCCGGGACTGGAGCGGGCCTCGCTGCCGCGCGCCGCGGCGCTTGGCGCCGGTCTCGGCTTCATTTGCTACTGCACTTACGACCTGACGAACCTCGCCCTGGCGAAGGGGTTCCCCGCCTCGGTTGCAGTGGTGGACATCGTGTGGGGCACGGTGCTGGGCGCCGGCGTCTCCGCCGCCGCATTCAAGCTGGCAGGGCTCGTGATGTGACGTTGCGGCCCGGGCCCGGGGCCGCGAGATTGCGGAAGATGCGCTCGACGACCTACGCGAAGTACCTCCCCGAGCTGGCCGACACGATCAACCTCCAGGGCCTGCTCGATCAGCTCGCCGACTTCCTGCTGCAGTCGGGGTTCGCGGGCGGCCCCTACTCCCACCCGTTCTGGGGCGAGTTCGGCGGCGACGATCCCGACCGCTCCATGGACGCCCTGCGCCAGGCGATTCTCCAGGCGCTGATGGATTCGGGTCAGCTTACGCCAGAAATGCTGAAGCTGTTGCGCGGCGAGTCGACCGGCGACGCGGGGCGGGACGCCGACCTCGAGCGCCAGCTCGGCGAGCTGCTCGACAAGATCGTGCAGCGCCTGATCGACGAGGGATATCTCAACGTCGCCGAGGCGCCGAAGATGCCGTCGGGGCAGCAGCCGCTCTTCGGTCCGGGCGGGATGGCGCGTGAGGCGGCGCAGCAGGTGCAGTTCTCGCTCACCGAGAAAGGCATCGACTTCCTCGGTTACAAGACGCTGAAGCACCTGCTCGGCAGCATCGGGAAGTCGAGCTTCGGCGCGCACGAGACGGAGCACCTCGCCACCGGGATCGAGGCCGAGGCGGCGAGCAAGCCGTACGAGTTCGGCGACACCCTGAATCTCGACGTGAACGCCACCCTCACCTCGGCGATCGAGCGCGAGGGACTCGGCGTACCGATCAATCTCGAATACGAGGATCTGCGGGTACATCAGGCGGAGTACCGTTCGTCTTCGGCGACGGTGCTGATGCTCGACTGCTCACACTCGATGATCCTGTACGGGGAAGACCGCTTCACCCCGGCGAAGAAAGTCGCGCTCGCCCTGACGCACCTGATACGCACGCAGTTCCCCGGCGACAGCCTGCGCGTCGTGCTGTTCCACGACACCGCCGAGGAGATTCCGCTGGCGCGGCTGGCGCACGCCCAGGTCGGTCCCTACCACACCAACACCGCGGAAGGCCTGAAGCTCGCGCGCCGCATCCTGCTGTCACAGCGCAAGGACATGCGTCAGATCATCATGATCACCGACGGCAAACCGTCGGCGCTGACGCTCCCCGACGGGCGGATCTACGTCAACTCGATGGGGCTCGATCCGCAGATCCTGAAACAGACCTATCGGGAAGTGGCGGAGTGCCGCCGCGGCGGCATTCTGATCAACACGTTCATGCTGGCGCGCGACCGCAGTCTGGTGGAATTCGTCAAGACCGTCAGCGCGATCTGCCGCGGCAAGGCGTACTTCACGAACACGATGACGCTGGGGCAGTTCATCCTCATGGACTTCATGCGAAGGAAGACTCGGCGAGTTTGAACCGGCGTCGGTTCCTGCACCTGAGTGCACTCGGCGTCGCGGCGGGCGCTGTGAGCCTGGGATCGGGCCCGGCGCGGCTCACGCCGCACGAGCTGCTCGATCTCCTGGGACCCGAGACGGTGCGCGGACTGGGCCGCCGCTATCGTGAAATGGTGCCCGCTGCCGATCTGCTGTCGGCGGCACCCGGGCGGGGGGGGATCTCGCACCGTGTTCGCGACGACTTCGCCCGGGGACGCACAGTCGTGGTCGAGGGTTGGGTGCTTTCCGTGACCGAGGCGCGCCAGTGCGCGCTGTTTTCCCTCCTTCCCGCCTGACGCGAACCCACCGATGCATATAGACGCCCGCACGCTGCCGGACGGCAGCCTGCTCGAGGGCGACGTGTGCATCGTGGGAGCCGGTGCCGCCGGAATCAGTCTGGCGCTCGAGTGGGCCGCTTCGTCCCGCACGGTGCTGTTGCTGGAGGGCGGCGGATTCCAATACGAACCGGCGATGCAGGAGCTCTACCGCGGCGCCATCGTCGGACTGCCCTACTACCCGTTGCAGGCGGCTCGATTACATCAGTTTGGCGGTACGACCGGCCATTGGGCGGGCTTCTGCTCCACACTGGACCCGATCGATTTCGAGCAGCGGGAGTGGGTGAGTCATAGCGGTTGGCCCCTGCCCCGAAGGGAGCTGGATCCGTTTTACGCGCGGGCCCAATCCCTGCTCGAGCTGGGGCCAGACGAGTACGCGGCGGCCGACTGGCAACGGCGTGACCCGACGATGGTCCCGCTGCCCGTCGATCCGCGGGTGATGTGGACGAAGATGTGGCAATTCAGCCCGCCCACGCGCTTCGGCACGCGCTACCGCAACGCGATCGTCGACGCTCGCAATATCCATCTCTACACGCACGCCAACGTGTGCGAGCTGGAGGCGAACGAAGCGGTGCGCGCGATCGACGGCCTGAGGATCCGGACCCTCGACGGCAAAGAGCTTCGGGCACGCGCGCGTGTGTACGTGTTGGCGTGCTGCAGTATTCAGAACGCCCGGCTGCTGCTGGCTTCTAATCGCCGGGCATCGGGGGGCCTCGGAAACGCGCACGACAACGTCGGTCGATTCTTCATGGAGCACATCGAGATGCCCTGCGCTCATCTGGCTCTGGCGCGCTCGCATGCGCGTTACATGAAGATGTATGCGCTCGAGCTCGGCACGACCAAAGCCCGGGGGGAGATGGCAGTGAGCGCCGCGGTGCAGCGGGAGCGGCGGATTCTCAACGGCACCGTTTCCCTGGAGCCAGGGGGCCTGGACGAGACGGCGAAGAGCACCTTCGAATGGGGGACGCCGGCGATGCTCGATTCGCTGCGGGCGTGGGGGGAGCGCGGCAACCCCGGGCCGCCGCCAGCCACGTCACCCGGCTCGACACCGGCGCCAGTGTCCTTCCATCTCCTCACGCGTCTGGAGCAGGCCCCCAATCCCGCTTCGCGCGTCATGCTTGGCACTGAACGAGACGCCCTGGGCATGCCGCGCGCCATGCTCGATTGGCGGCTGACGGATCTGGAACGACGCTCGTTCCGGGTGATCTACGAGGTAGTCGGGCGTGAGCTGGGGCGCATTGGGGCCGGGCGCGTGCAGGTCCTGGACTGGGTGCGCGGCGAGGGCGACTGGCCCGGCAACCTCAGCGGTGGTTGGCATCACATGGGGACGACGCGGATGCACGTGAGCCCCCGCGAGGGCGTAGTCGACCCCCACTGCCGGGTTCACGACCTGGCCAACTTGTATGTGGCGGGGGCGTCGGTGTATCCGACTGCCGGCGCTGCAAACCCCACGCTCACTCTGGTGGCGATGGTCCTGCGGTTGTCCGACCATTTGAAATCGACGCTCTCGTGAGGAAAGGAACCGCTCCGGTGCCGCGCAACGCCCTCCTGCTCATCGCTCTCGGCTTCGTCGCCGTTTCGACCGCGCCCGCTCAGGCACGGTTTTCCATTTCCTTCCCGGCCAGCGTTCATCCCGAGCCGATCACCGGGCGGGTGTTCCTGTTCCTGAGCCACGACTCGACGCCGGAGCCGCGCATCGGCGTGCATCCGTTCGAGCGCGGCATCCCCTTGTTCGGGGTGGATGTCACGTCGCTCAAGCCCGGCGACACAGCGACGATCGGCGACACGACGCTCGGGTTCCCGTTCACGAGCCTGAAGGACGTTCCGGCGGGCGATTACTACGTGCAGGCGCTGGCGAACGTCTACACGGAGGTGCATCGCTCCGACGGGCACACGCTGTGGGTGCATTGGGATCAGTGGGAGGGTCAGCAGTTCAATACGTCGCCCGGCAACCTCACCTCGAGCGTCGTGAAGGTGCATCTCGATCCGGCCAGGCCGCTCGCGGTCGCGCTGTCACTCACGCAGACGATACCGCCGCGGGCAATTCCCGCCGACACGAAATGGGTCAAGCGCATCCGCATCCAGAGCGACCTGCTGACCCGTTTCTGGGGACACCCGGTGTTCCTCGGCGCCGTGGTGCTGTTGCCGAAGGACTACGACGCCCACCCCACCGTGAAGTACCCGGTCATTTTCGAGCAGGGACACTTCGGTCTCGACCCGCCGCTCGGCTTCACGGAAGACACGACGCCGTGGCCGGGGAACATCCGCGACATGATGAAGAGCTACAACCTCGAGACGAGCCCCGAGCTGTACCGCGCCTGGGCGGGGCCGAATTTCCCGCGCTTCATCGCCGTCACGTTTCAGCATCCGACGCCGTTCTTCGACGACTCCTACGCCGTCAATTCCGCCAACAACGGCCCCTACGGCGACGCGATCATACGCGAGCTGATTCCCTATCTCGAATCACATTTCCGCATGATCGCGCAGCCCTATGCGCGCATGCTCACGGGCGGCTCGACGGGTGGCTGGGAATCACTGGCCCTGCAGGTCTACCACTCGAACTTCTTCGGCGGCACGTGGACGCTGTATCCGGACCCCGTCGACTTCCGCCATTACGACATGGTGAATGCCTACGACGACTCGAGCGCGTTCGTCTATCAGAGCATGGGTGGGCTGTTCCTGCAGCCGTCCACCGAATGGCGCCATCCGGAGCGCTTCATCATGCGCGGCACCGACGGACAGCCGCTGATCTCCGAGCGGCAATACAGCCAGTGGGAAGAGGTGCTCGGCAGCCACGGCCGCTCCGCCGATCAGCTGGAGGCCTGGGAGTCGGTGTACGGGCCGGTCGGGGACGACGGGTATCCGAAGCCGCTGTGGAACAAGCGCACGGGCCACATCGATCACGACGTAGCGCTGTACATGCGCGATCACGGCTTCGACCTGCGCTACTACCTGGCGCAGAACTGGGCGAAAATCGGGCCGCAGCTCGTGGGGAAGATCCACGTCGACGTCGGCGATATGGACAACTTCTACCTCAACTTGGCGGTTTACGACCTGCAGGAATTCCTCGACCGCATCCTCGAGCCGCGTGCCCAGGCGACCTTCAACTTCGGCCGTCCGGAAAAGGGCCACGGGTGGCAGCACGCCACGCGCGCCGAGATCGTGCGGGAGATGGCGGTGCAGGTGACGCGTAATGCGCCGCGGGGGACGGACACGAAGAGCTGGAAGTACTAGTCAGCGGCTGCGCGTCGCTGCGTAAACCTGGTGCGAGATGTCCCGGACCAGCGCGTAGGCAACGCTGTCCGCTTTGACCCCGCCCGTCAGCACCACGAGCACATAGGGCGCGCCGTGGGCCGGCCGCACGATGCCGGCGTCGTGATACACGACGCCGCCGATCCACCCCGTCTTGTGCTCCACGCGGGTCCCGGCGGGCAGTCCCGCCGGGATTCCTTCCGTGAAGTGCTGCCGGCCGAGGATCTCGAGCATCTCCTTGCACGCAGCAGGTGACGCGGCGCGAAACTGTGCCAGCGCCGTGAACAGCATCCCGAGATCTCTCGCCGTCGTCGTATTGTTCATCCCCGCGCGATACGCCTTGCCGTCCTCCACGCCGCGCAGCACGAGAATCGAATCGGCGCCCAGGGAATGCGCCGTGGCGTTGGCGCGCTTGGCGTCCACCAGAGCGATCAACAGGTTGGTCGCGAGATTGGACGACACCGTCTCCATCAGCTCAATGAGCTGGCGAATGGTGCGCTTCTTCCCCACCAGGTCGTACAGCGACGAGTCGGAATCGTCCGCCTTGTCGAGCTGATACGGCGACCCGTCGACGATCGAGCGGAAGTCGTTGGCGATCGGCACGCTGTCGTCGAGGGCGAGCTTGCCGGCGTCGCGGTCGCGGAACAGCTGAATCATCACCGGAACTTTCATCGTGCTCGCGGCGTGGAATCGGACGTTCGCATCGACGAGCAGCGTGTCGCCGCTGCCGAGGTCGTGGAAGTACACTCCCACCGCTGACGCCTGCGTCTGAGCGATCCGCTCCGCGATCGCCGCCCGCAGGGAGTCGAGCTGCTGCGCCGCGGCGCTCGTGGTGACGACACCGGTCAGCAGGATCGCGAGCAATCGTTTCATCGATTCTCCCTCATCCGAGAGCGGCGAGCTGTGTGCCCAGATCGGCCGCGGTCTGCACGCGCTCCTCCGGGAGTTTGGCGAGGAGCCGCATCACCAGAGCCGACAGTACCGGCGGGATTTCGGGGTTCACCTCCTGCGGGGGCCGCGCCTCCTCCTTGAGCAGCTTCGCGACGAGCGAGATGACCGACCCCGCCTCGAACGGCAGCTTTCCCGTGAGGCACTCGTACAACACGACGCCCGCGGCGTAGAGATCGCTGCGGGCGTCCACCGGCTCCCCCATGAGCTGCTCCGGCGGCATGTACGCCGGAGTGCCGAGCACCAGGCCCGCTTCGGTGTTCGCCGTGGAACGCTCCGCCAGCCGCGCCACCCCGAAGTCCATGACCTTGAGGACGCCCGCTTCGTCGACCAGGAGGTTCTGCGGCTTGATGTCGCGGTGAATGACGCCGTGCTCGTGCGCCACCGCGAGCGAATGCGCCAGCTGCGCCGCGATCGCGAGTGTCGCCGAGACGCCGAGGCGGCCGCGGGTGTCGATCAGCTCGCGCACCGTGATCCCCTCGACGCATTCCATCGTCAGGAAACACACCCCCGACCACTCGCCGAAATCGTGCGTGCGGACGATGTTCGCGTCGGTGAGGCGGCGCGCCAGGCGAATCTCGTCCTTGAACCGCGCCAGCAACGTCTTGTCGGCGACGAACTCGGGCCGCAGCGTCTTGACCGCGATTTCCTCTTCCAGCTCGAGGTCCTTCGCGCGGTAGACGGTCCCCATGCCGCCGCGTCCCAGCACCGCGAGGATCTCGTAGCGTTGCGCGAACGTCTCGCCGCTGCGCAGGTTGCCGCCGTCGACCGAGCTTTCGGCCTCGCGGGAATCGCGCCGCGCCCACTCGATTTCCTGCCGCAGATCGCGCACGCGGTCGCGCAGCCGCTCTTCGCGCGCCTTGATCTGCTGCGCCATGTTGTCGAACACCCGCGCCAGATGCCCCAGCTCGTCGTCCCGCCGCGTCACCTCCGCCAGGCTTCCGGGACGATAGCGGCCCCCTTCCACCGCCGCCGCCGCCGCGATGACGCGGTTGACCTCGCGCAGGTACTCGACTTCCTGGTCGCGCATCCGCTTCTTCTCGAGCGACGCATTGATCCGCGCCCGGAGCAGCACCGGATCGAACGGCTTGTGGAGATAGTCCTCCGCTCCCCGCTCGATGCAGCGCACGATCCCCTCGAGCTCGTCCAGCGCCGAGATCATGATGACCGGAATGTCCCGCGTGGTGGGCGACCCTTTGAGCGCGTCGAGCACCGCATAGCCGTCGAGCTCCGGCATCAGCACATCGAGCAGCACGAGATCGTAGGGCCGCTCCGCCACCAGCTCCAGCGCGCGGCGGCCGTTTTCGGCGGCCTCGACGGCGTGTCCCTCGCGCTCGAGGCGGCGGCGCAGCACGTCGCGGTTCTCCGCGCCGTCATCGACGATGAGAATGCGCGCCTGCGCGGGCGCCGCGACGGCGGCCGGAGCCGGAGCGGCCGCCGC
>DATFTG010000229.1:0-16253 GCA_035262265.1 Gemmatimonadales bacterium | reverse complement strand
ACGCCGCAGACGATCGTGGCGTTGGCGCCGATGGTGCTGCCGCGCCGTACGAGAGTGCGCTGGTACTCGTGCTTGCGGGAAACGTGGCTGCGCGGGTTGATCACGTTGGTGAACACGCAGGAGGGACCGCAGAAGACATCGTCCTCCAACTCCACCCCTTCGTAAATCGACACGTTGTTCTGGATCTTGACGTTGTTGCCGATCCGCGTGCCGCCCATCACGACGACGTTCTGTCCGAGGTTGCAGCGCTCGCCGATCACCGCGCCGGGCAGGATGTGCGAGAAGTGCCAGATCTTCGTCCCCGCTCCGATGACCGCCCCCTCGTCCACGAAACTCGAGGAATGGACGAAATAATCGGCCATCTAGGACCCGAGCACCTTGATCTCGAGCTCCATCTCGACGCCGGTCTTCTTGGCGACGGTCTTCTTTACGTGGTCGATCAGCCGCAGCACGTCGGCGGCTGTCGCCGTTCCCAGATTCACGAAGTAATTGGCGTGGAGCGGTGACACCTGCACGCCGCCCATGCGGAAGCCCTTCAGCCCCACTTCATCGATCAGCATCCCCGCGGTCTTGTTGCCGCCGGGGTTCTTGAACGTCGACCCCGCGCACGGCAGGTCGAACGGCGTCCCCGCCTTGCGCCAGCGGAACAGCTTCGCCTGCAGCTCCTTGAGCTTGGCGGGCGATTCTTCGCCGAGCTGCAGCTTGGCCTCGAGCACGATCACGTCACCCAGATTCGATCCGCGATACTTGTACGAGATCTGCTTGCGCGGAACGGTTCGCGTTTTGCCCTTGCCGTCCATCACGGTGACTTCGGTGACGATCTCGGCGAACTCGGCGCCGTGGCAGCCGGCGTTCATGTAAATCCCGCCGCCCACCGTTCCCGGGATGCCGATGAAGCGCTCCACCCCCGAGAACCCGGCCTCGGCGGTGCGGCGTGCCAGGATCGGGGTGGGCATGCCGGCGCCGACGATCGCCGTGGCGCCCTTCATCTCGAACTTGTCGAGTCCCTTCCCCATGCGAATGACCATGCCGGGGAACCCTTCGTCCTTGAAGAGGACGTTGGAGCCGAGACCGAGCACCAACCAGGGCAGCCCGCGCTCGCGCGCCATCTCGAGGCCGCGCACGACGTCGTCGACATCCGCCGGCTGCAAGAGGTAGCGGGCCGGACCGCCGATGCGCCACGTGGTGTAGCGCGACAGCGGCTCGTTCTCGAGCATCCGCCCGTGGAACTTCACCTTGGGCGGCGCCGGCGGCGCTTTCGGCGGCGCGGCGGCCTTCGGCTTCGCCCCTTTGGCGGGCGCGGGCTTCGCCTGCGCTTTCGTTACCCGGCCGCCGGATGCGGGATGCGATCCGCGGCTGGAGCCGGATTTGCGGCCGGAGGCCGGTTTAGGACGTGTGTGCTTGCGTGCCATTCCTGTAAGCTCCTGACGCTTCCCCGCCGGCTGCGCAACGCGATAATGGCATCGCTGGCTGCGCTCGCCGCCGACATGGTCGTCGTGTACGGCACCCGGTGCACCAGCGCGGCGCGCCGGATGGCATAATCGTCTTGCTGCGTAAACTTCCCCAGCGGCGTATTGATCAACAGCTGGATCTCTCCCGAGACCAGCAGATCGATCGCGTTGGGCCGCCCCTCATGCACTTTGGCCACGCGCTCCGCGGGGATGCCGCGCGCCCGTAAATAGCGCTCGGTGCCCTCGGTCGCCAGGATACGGAACCCCAGCTCGTGAAAGCGCCGCACGATCGGCACGACGGTGGGTTTGTCCGAATCGTTGACGGTGACGAACACCGCCCCCTCGAGCGGCAGGCTGCCGTCGGCGGCGATCTGCGCCTTGGCAAACGCCATCCCGAAGCTGTCGGCGAACCCCATCGCCTCGCCGGTCGAGCGCATCTCCGGGCCCAAAACGCTATCCACGTTGGGCAGTTTGGTGAAGGGGAAGACCGCCTCTTTCACGGCTACCCCCGGCAGGGGGAGCTCCTCGGGCAGGCCCAGCTCCCCGAGCGACCGCCCGGTCATGACCGCCGCGGCGAGTTTCGCCAGGGGGACCCCCGTCGCCTTGCTGACGAACGGAATCGTGCGTGACGCGCGGGGGTTCACCTCCAGCACGTAGACCACCTCGTTCTTGATCGCGTACTGCACGTTGATCAACCCGACCACGCCGAGCGCAGCGGCAAACGCCTTGGTGTAGCGCCGCATCTCTTCCACCTGCCGGTCGCCGATCAGATACGGGGGCAGCACGCACGCCGAATCGCCCGAGTGCACGCCGGCGTCTTCGATGTGCTGCATCACGCCGCCGACGATGCACGACGTCCCGTCGGCGATCGCATCGACGTCGGCCTCGAAGGCGTCCTCGAGGAAGCGGTCGATGAGCACGGGATGCTCGGGAGCGACGCGCGCCGCCTTCTCGAAGAACTCCACCAGGGAGCCGGCGTCGTAGACGATCTCCATCGCCCGGCCGCCCAGGACATAGGACGGGCGGATCAGCACGGGGTAGCCGACGCGCGCCGCCACCTGCTGCGCTTCCGCCACCGAGCGCGCCGTGCCGCTCGGCGGCTGCGTGACGCCGAGGCGCCGCGCCAGCTCGTCGAAGCGGCCGCGGTCCTCGGCGATGTCGATGGAATCGGGCGACGTTCCGAGGATCGGCACGCCCGCCGCGGCGAGCGCCGTCGTGAGGCGCAGCGGCGTCTGGCCGCCGAGCTGCACCACGACGCCCCGGGGACGCTCGAGCCGGACGATCTCGATGACATCCTCGAAAGTGAGCGGCTCGAAGTACAGTTTGTCGGAGATGTCGAAGTCGGTCGACACCGTCTCGGGATTCGAGTTGATCATGATCGTCTTGAACCCGAGATCGCGGAACGCGAGACCGGCGCGCACGCAGCAGTAGTCGAACTCCACCCCCTGCCCGATGCGGTTGGGCCCGCTGCCCAGGATGACGATGCCCTGGTCCCCGAACGGCTCCGACTCGTTTTCGTCGTCGTAGCTCGAGTAGAGGTACGGCGTGGACGAGGGAAACTCGCCGGCGCAGGTGTCGACCGTCTTGTACGCCGGGTGGACGTCGAGGGCCCAGCGCCGCTCGCGGATCGCCGCTTCGCTCGTGTCGCGCAGCCCTGCGAGCTGCCGATCGGAGAAGCCCATGCGCTTCATGCGGCGGAAGTCGGCCGCCCCGGGATCCGGCAGCCCCACGAACCAGCGCTCGGCGTCGAGCAGCTCCACGAGCTGCCACAGGAACCAGGGATCGATGCCGGACGCCTGCGCGATGACGTCGACCGAGAGTCCCGCGGCGAGGGCGCGCTTGAGCTGATAGATCCGCTCCGGCGTCGGTTGCCGCAGCGCGACGCGCAGGTCGTCGACCGATTCGCTCGTGAGGCGGTCGTCGGCGAGCGTCTGGCCCGCGACCCATCCCGCGCGTCCGGTCTCGAGGGCGCGCAATCCCTTCTGCAACGCTTCTTTGAAGGTGCGGCCGATCGCCATCGCTTCCCCGACGGACTTCATCTGCGTGGTGAGCCGGAAGTCGGCGGTGGGGAACTTTTCGAAGGCGAAGCGCGGCACCTTCACGACCACATAGTCGAGCACCGGCTCGAACGACGCCGGCGTGGTGCGCGTGATGTCGTTGGGCAGCTCGTCCAGGGTGTAGCCGACGGCGAGCTTGGCGCCGATGCGGGCAATCGGGAAGCCGGTCGCCTTGGAGGCGAGCGCCGAGGACCGCGACACGCGCGGGTTCATCTCGATCACCAGCATCTCGCCGTCGGCGGGATTGACGGCGAACTGGATATTGCAGCCGCCCGCCGCCACGCCGATCTCGCGGATGATCGCGATCGCGGCATTGCGCATCCGCTGGTACTCACGATCGGTGAGCGTCATCGCCGGAGCGACGGTGATGGAATCGCCGGTGTGGACGCCCATCGGGTCGAGGTTCTCGATCGAGCAGACGATCACGACATTGTCGCGGCCGTCGCGCATCACCTCGAGCTCGAACTCCTTCCACCCGAGCACCGAGCGCTCGATCAGGGTCGAGTGCACCGGCGACAGCTCGAGGGCGCGTCCCACCAGCTCCTCGAACTCCGCCCGGTTGAACGCCACCCCGCCGCCGGTGCCGCCCAGAGTAAAGGAAGGCCGCACGATCGCCGGATACCCGGTGGCGGCGACCGCCTCGAGCGCGGCGTCGATCGAGGAAACCGTACGCCCCTGCGGCGCCGCGAGGCCGATGCGGCGCAACGCCGCCGCGAAGTCGGCGCGGTCTTCCGCCATCTGGATCGCCCGCGCCGAAGCCCCGATCAGCTCGACTCCGAACTCCGCCAGCGTGCCGTCTTTGGCGAGCGCCATCGCCACGTTGAGGGCGGTCTGGCCGCCCATGGTCGGCAGCAGCGCGTCGGGCCGCTCGCGCTCGATCACACGTCGCACCCATTCCGGCGTCACCGGCTCGATGTAGGTGCGATCGGCCAGCTCCGGATCCGTCATGATCGTCGCCGGATTCGAGTTCACGAGCACGACGGCGTAGCCCTCTTCCTTCAGCGCTTTCACCGCCTGCGTTCCCGAATAGTCGAACTCGGCCGCCTGCCCGATCACGATCGGGCCGGAGCCGAGCAGCAGGATGCGATGAAGGTCAGTGCGCTTGGGCATCGAGCACGTCCTGCAGAAGCTGATCGAGCGTGTGACGGGGGCGCCATCCCGTGGCGGACCCCAGTTTGCCGCCGTCCCCCACCAGATGCGGGACAGTATCGGGCCGGACGTCGGCGCTGTCTACTTCCAGAATCGGCTGCCAGCCGGCCATCACACACAGCCGCAGCACGACGTCCTTGAGCACGACCCCGGCTCCGGAGGACACGTTGTAGGTCTCCCCGGCCGTCCCGCCCGCGAGCAGACGGGCGTAGGCATCGACGACGTCGGCGACGTGCAGGAAGTCGCGCACGCCGTCGAGCAGCCCGGTGGGGATCGCCGGAGCGCGAATCTTTCGCGCCGTCAGCACGCGGCCTGCATAGCGCGGGAGGAACCCGAGCTCGTTCTGCCGCGGACCCGAGTGCGGCGATGGCCGCACCACCACGACGCGCAGGCCGGCGCGCCGCCCTTCCTGAGCCGCGGCCACCTCGGCCCCTACCTTGCTCGCCGCGTACGCCGACACCGGCGCCACGGGGTCGGTCTCGCGCCGCGGCGCGGGGCCACCGAGTCCGTACACTTCGAGACTGGAGACGATCAGCACCAGGGGATCGGCTCCGCCCGCCCGGCGCACGTCGCCCAGGGCGCGCAGCAGGCGCGCGGTGCCACCGGCGTTGTCGTTCCAGGCGCGCCCGGGGTCGCGGTCGGCGAGGCTGACCCAGCTCACCGCCGCCAGGTGGGCGACCGCGTCCCAGGGCGTCCCGGTCACGGTGTGCACCGACGCCGCATCCGACAGCTCCAGCGCCCGCCAGGTGATCCGCTGCGACAGCTCCCTGGGGAACCGCTCGGCGCGATGGTCGTCGCTCGGGCGGTACGTGCCCGTGACGCCGTGACCGTCGTCCAGCAGCCGGGGGACGAGCCACGACCCGACGAATCCGTCGGCCCCGGTCACGAGTACGTTCACGCGAGCCGCTCCAGGTCGGCGTCGACCATCATACGCACCAGATCGGCAAACGCGACCGTGGGCTTCCACCCGAGCTCGCGGCGCGCCCTCGAGGGATCGGCGCGCAACACGTCGACCTCCGCCGGACGCACGAGCCCGGGATCGACCCGCACGTGTTTCTTCCAATCGAGCCCGGCGTGAGAGAAGGCGATCTCGCACAGCTCGCGCACGGTGTGCGTTTCGCCGGTGCCGATGACATAGTCATCGGGTTTGGCGGGCTGCAGCATGCGCCACATCGCTTCGACGTAGTCGCCGGCGTAGCCCCAGTCGCGGCTGGCGTCGATGTTGCCGAGCCGCAGCTCGGTCGCTTTTCCTTTCGCGATCGACGCCACGGCGTGCGACACCTTGCGCGTCACGAACTCGAGCCCGCGGCGCGGGCTCTCGTGATTGAAGAGAATCCCGCTCACCGCGTAGAGCCCGTACGACTCGCGATAGTTCACCGTGATCCAGTGGCCGTAGACCTTGGCGACGCCGTACGGCGAGCGCGGGTAAAACGGCGTCGATTCGCGCTGCGGCGTCTCGACCACCTTCCCGAACATCTCCGACGAGCTGGCCTGGTAGAAACGAGCCTCGGGGTGCGCCAGCCGCACCGCCTCGAGCAGCCGAGTGACGCCGAGTGCCGTGAATTCGCCGGTGAGCACGGGCTGCGACCACGAAGTCGGCACGAAGCTCTGGGCGGCGAGGTTATAGACCTCGTGCGGCCGCGCGTCGCGGATCACCGCGGTGAGCGAATGCTGATCGAGCAGGTCCGCGGGCACGATCTGCAGCCGGCCCAGCAGGTGGCCGATGCGCTCGTAAGAGTCGTGCGAAGTGCGGCGCACCACCCCGACCACCTCGTATCCCTTGTCGAGCAGCAGCTCGGCCAGATAGGAGCCGTCCTGCCCCGTGACCCCGGTGATCAGGGCCCGGCGGGGTTGCTGGCCCGGGGCGGCCTGTTTAGGTTTCCCGCTCTTTTTGGAACCGCTCATTCTTCGGATCGACTCATGGCACGTGTCTGCGATGTGTGTGGCAAGGGCCCCCAGGTGGGGCACAACGTGAGCCACGCGAACAACAAGACGAACCGGCGCTGGTACCCCAACCTGCAGCGCGTGCGCGCCAGGGTGGACGGGAAAACACAGCGCCTGCGGGTGTGCACCCGCTGCCTCAAGTCCAACCGCGTCACCAAGGCCGCGTAAGAGAAGGGGGACCCATCGGGTCCCCCTCGGTGTTTCCAGCAACGCCCTGCCAGTCGCTTACTCACTCAGCAATTCGATTCTCGCCACGTCGGCGCCGTCCCCGGGCCGGTGGCGGAGCTTGACGATCCGGGTGTAGCCGCCCGGCCGCGCCGCGAAGCGCTTGCCCAGTTCCGCAAACAGCCGGTGCGTCACGTCGCGATCCTTGATCTTGCGCTCGACGAGGCGGCGCGCGTGCAGATCGCCGCGCCGCGCGAGGGTGATCAAGCGCTCGGCGTAGGGTCGCAGCTCTTTCGCCTTCGCCTCGGTCGTCTCGATGCGGTCGTGGCGAAACAGACTGGTCGCCATGTTGGCGAGCATCGCCCGGCGGTGCGTGGCGGTGCGCGACAGCTGCCGGTGCTTGGCGCGGTGGCGCACTACTCGTCTCCGCCTTCGGTGGCGTGCGCCATCGGTGTCACCCCGGGGTCGGTGACGCGAACCAAGCCGTCCACTTCCTCGTAGCGCATCCCGAAATTGAGACCTTCGCGTCGCAGCAGATCGGCGATTTCCCCCAGCGCCTTCTCCCCCACGTTCTTCACCTTCAGGAGATCGGTCTCGCTGTACTGCACCAGGTCGCCCAGGGTACGGATGTTGGAGTTCTTCAGCGAATTCACCGAGCGCACCGACAACCCGAGGTCGTCGATCGAGCGCGCCAGCGACGCGGCGAGCCCGTCGGCGCTACTGGAGATCGGCGCTGCCTCCGCGGCCACCATCGGCACCTTGCCGAAGTCGACGAAGAAGCGGAAGTGTTCCTGCGCGAGCGCCGCCGCGTAGGCGAGCGCGTCCTCGGGGGAGATGGTGCCGTTCGTTTCGACCGAGATCGTGAGGCGATCGTAGTCGGTGCGCTGGCCGACGCGCGTTTCCGCCACCGTGAAGTTGGCGCGCCGCACCGGATTGTAGATCGAGTCGATGCGCACCACGTCCACGGGCAGCGTGCGGTCGACGGGATGCTGCTCCGCCTCGACGTAGCCGCGGCCTTTGTTCACGTACAGCTCGCCGCCGATGTCGCGATCGTCCTGCAGCGTGAACAGCAGCTGGTCGGGATTCACCACGCTCACCGCGGCGTGCGCCTCGATGTCGCGCGCGTAGACCGGACCGGCCTTGTCGCGCCGCACGTGCAGCACCGCTTCGTCGACGTCGGGATCGAGCACCAGCGTCAGCTGCTTCAAGCGCTGAATGATCTGGTGCACGTCTTCCACCACGCCGGGAATCGTTTGGTGCTCGTGGACCACGCCGTCGAGCCGGAACGCCCACACGGCCGCGCCCCGCAGCGACGACAGCAGCATGCGACGCAGCGAGTTGCCGAGGGTGTACCCGTAGCCCCGCTCCAGCGGTTGCAGGCGGAATTCGGCGGCATTGGGATTGTCTTCACGCTTGGTCATTTCGACCAGATGCGGCCGGACCAAGCCCGTCAAATCGAGAGTCGTCATCACTTGGAATAAAGCTCGACGATTAACTGTTCCTGCGCGGCGATCGGAATCGTGTCGCGCGTGGGCCGCTCGGTCATGCGTCCGACGGCCTTATCGGGATCCACCTGCACCCAGGTCACCGGCTGCGTGCGCCCGAACTGCTCGCGCGCAACCTTGATGGGAATGAGCTCGCGGCTCTTCTCGGCGACGCGCACTTCGTCGCCCGGGCGAACACGGTAGGACGGCACGTCCACCGTATGCCCGTTGACCTGAATATGCCGGTGGCGGACCAACTGCCGGGCCTGGCGACGTGAGGTCGCGAAGCCCATACGGTACGCCATGTTGTCGAGACGGCTCTCGAGCGCCACCAGCAACGCCTCGCCGGTGACACCGGGCTCCTTCGACACTCGCTCGAAGATGTTGCGGAACTGCCGCTCGGACAGGCCGTAGATCCGCTTCACCTTCTGCTTCTCACGCAGCTGCTTCGAGTACTCCGATGCTTTGCGGCGTCGGCCCGTGCTCTGGCCATGCTGTCCGGGAGCATACGCGCGCCGTTCGATCGCGCACTTCTCCGTGAGACAGCGCGTCCCCTTGAGGAACAGCTTCGTGCCCTCGCGGCGGCACAGCTTGCAGGCGGGACCGGTATAGCGTGCCATCGCTCAGACCCGCCGCTTCTTCGGGGGCCGGCACCCGTTGTGCGGGATCGGCGTCACGTCGCGGATCGAGCGGATCTGCAGCCCCGCAGTCGCGAGCGCCTGGATCGCCGACTCGCGACCCGAGCCGGGCCCCTGCACGCGCACGTGCACGCGCTTGACGCCGAGGTTCACCGCCTCGCGCGCCGCCTGTTCCGCCGCCACGGTCGCCGCGAAGGGCGTCGACTTCTTCGATCCCTTGAAGCCCGCCTTGCCCGACGAGCCCCACGTGATCGCGTTGCCCTGCATATCGGTGATCGTGATGAGCGTGTTGTTGAACGTCGCCGTGATATGCGCGACGCCCTCGGCTTCCACCACTTTCTTGGCGCGCTTCGCGCCCGGTGCTTTTCCTTGTGCCATGACCGCCGTTTACTTTTTCAGGGCTGGTTTCTTTTTGCCTGCGATCGCACGCCGCGGACCCTTCTTGGTCCGCGCATTCGTGTGCGTGCGCTGGCCGCGGACGGGAAGGTTCTTTTTGTGCCGACCCCCGCGATACGTTCCGATATCCATCAGGCGCTTGATGTTCATCGCGACTTCGGTGCGCAGCGCGCCTTCCACCTTGTAATCGCGCTCGATCACCTGCCGCAGCCGCGCCACTTCCGCGTCGCGCAGGTCGCGCACGCGCGTGTCCGGACTCACGCCTGTTTCGGCGAGAATCCGCTTCGCGTTGCTTTTGCCGATACCGTAGATGTACGGCAGGGCGTATTCGACTTTCTTTTCCCGGGGAAGATCCACACCGGCGATACGCGCCATACGTCTAGCCTTGCCGCTGTTTGTGCTTGGGACTGCGCTTGCAGATCACCCGCAACACACCGCGCCGACGCACCACCTTGCAGTGCTCGCAGATCGGTCGCACGCTCGAACGCACCTTCACCGAGACTCCCGCCGCAAAGAGTTTTTCATGAGCCTCGGAAATTAGACAGGCCCGTAAGTCCACGCAAGGGGCCAGATTACGACTCAGCGACCGGTACGCAACTCCACCACCACCCACTGGTCGCCGCGGCGCCGCAAACCGAGAAACACCGTCTCGTGCCGTTGCTCCGTCGTCCCCGCGACAGTGAAGCGGCGCTCCAGCTCGACAAAGCCCTGGCCCTCCGCCATCTCGCGCGCGACCCGCACGTCCACCGAATGCTCCTGCGAGGTCCGCAGATAGCGCCCCAGCAGCTCGCCGGCCTGGTCACGGCCGATGGCCGAGGAGGGGTCGGCTCCGGGAATCTCGAGCGTCACCCCCGGACTGCCGGCGAGCAGCGCCGCGGGATCGTGGGCGAGCCACGCCGAGCGCGCCCGCGCCGCCGCCTGGTCGAGTCCGCCCTGCCCTGCGAGCGTCCCGCCGATTCCCACCACGCAGACCAGCCACCACGGCTTCATATCGAGTCCAGGATCTGCTGGTACACCACAGCGGGATCAGTCGCGCGGGTGATCGACCTTCCGACGACGAGATGCGTCGCACCGAGCCGCACCGCCTCCTGGGGCGTGACGGTCCGGGCCTGATCGTCCCTGGAATCTCCGGCGAGGCGCACACCGGGGACCACGATCCACGGCCCTTGCCCGAGCGCCCCTCGCACGATCCCGATCTCGCGGCCGCCGGCGACGACTCCATGCAACCCGGCCTCCCGGGCGATCCGCGCCAGCCGCTCCCCCTCGAGACCCATATCCGGAACGCCGCGCCCGACGATCTGTTCCAAATCCGTCGACGAGTGCGAGGTGAGTACCGTGACCCCGACGAGGGGCAGGTCGCCGGCCGCGCGCACGGCGGCGACCAGCATGTCGTGCCCGCCGAGGCAGTGTACCGTGGCCATTCCGACCCCGAGCTCGCGCGCAGCCCCCACCGCCCGTTCCACGGTGCTCGGAATGTCATGCCACTTGAGGTCGAGGAATACGCGCACGTGGCGCGCGGTAAACTCGCGCACCAGGGCCGGCCCTTCGCGCACGAACAGCGCCGAGCCGATCTTGGCCCAGCGCAGCCCCGGGAGTCGGTCAGCGAGCGCGAGTGCCTCTGTCCCGCTCCCCAGGTCGAACGCGACGATGAGCTCAGCCACGCGCCAGCGCTCCCGCGATGCGCTCGGGGACGCGTGGGTCGGCGAGCGCCGCCGTCCCCACCGCCACCAGAGCGGCGCCGGCGTAAAGGTACTCACGCGCGTCGCCGGCGGTACGGATCCCCCCGACGCCGATGACCGGCAGGTCGACCCGTGCGCGCACACGCCGGGTCGCGAGCACGCCGATCGGCAGTAGGGCCGGACCGCTGACTCCACCGAACCCGTTTCCCAGGCGGCCCGCGAGCGTCCCCGGGAGCGTGTTCACGAGACTCACCGCGTTAGCCCCCTCCTGCTGCGCGACCTGCGCCATCGCGGCGATGTCGGGGAGCGCCGGGGACAGCTTGATGACGAGCGGCTTCGTGGTGCGGCGGCGGCAGCGTCGCACCAGCTCCGCGAGCGCGCCGGCGTCGGCCCCGAACTCGAGTCCGCTGGCGGAGGTGTTGGGACAGGAAGCGTTGATTTCGAATGCGACGATCACGCGGGCGTCGCTCAGCCGCTCGAGCACCCGCTCATAGTCTTCGACCGTCGCCCCCGCCACGTTGACGACTACCCGGGCGCGCGATAGGCGCCGTTCGAGCCAAGGAAGGTCGTGCGTGGCCACCGCCTCGAGACCCGGGTTGGCGAGCCCGACGGCGTTGAGCATGCCACCGGGGAACTCCGCCACCCGCGGACCCGGGTGCCCGCGCCGTGGCTCCGGAGTCACCGCTTTGGTGACGATTCCGCCCAGGGCATCGAGATCGATGACCCCCTCGACTTCCCTGCCGAATCCTGCGGTTCCGGCCGCGAGCAGCACCGGATTCTGGAATTGCGTGCCGAAGATCTCGGTGGCGATCAGGGTCGGTCGTCCGGTTGCGCGGGTGCCTTGTCACCCGGCCGGCGCACCGGTGTGGGACGCTTGCCCGGCGTCGTACGCAGCGCGGCGCGTACCACGACCACCGCCTCGAGATCGGGACCGCGCGGACCGGTGCGCGGCGGGGCGACGGCGAGGTCCGCGAGCCCGGCGCTCGCGGCGCGCGGCCGGGCGACGCCGAGGGCGATGGCCAGTGAGTCCTCCATCGCCTGATAGGCGGGACTGGCGCGACCCAAGAACGCCTGCGTGTAGGGCGACTCGGCGTACTGCGCGCGCAGCACTCCGTCGACGGAGTCGAGCACTGCCGGAGCCAGCTGACCGGCGGCGATCAGTGCCTTCGGGGTGAACAAGGAGGTGGGATGCGTCGCCGCGAAGCGGAGAAACAGTCGGGCCGCGAGCGCGGGGGCCGCCAGAGAATCCCGAGCCCGCTCGGCGTAGCGGAACGCGTTCGCCTCGGTCGTGTCCTCCCGGCGGACGAGCTGGATTTCCGCCCGCAGCGCGCGGGCCTCTCCTCCCACCAACCCTCCCGACGCCTGGTCCATGAGCCGCGCCGAGATGGAATCGAGATCCGCAATGGACCTCGCCTGCGCGAGGTGCACCCGCTCGATCCGCACGCGCGCGCGCGCTGCTTCGACGGAGTCGGGAACGAGCGCGGCCGCCGCACCATAGCGGGCGAGGGCACGGTCGAGCACGCGGGCCGTGCGCAGCCGGTCGCCGTCGGCGATGAGGAGGCGGGCGCGGGGCGCGGCGCGCAGCTTGCCCCTCACCAGCAGCCGATCGAGCGCGTCGGCGGCCGTCACCGGCCCGCTCCACTGGGCGACCGAGTCCAGGGCATCGCTCCAACGGGTTTCGTCGTCGTCGCGGCGCGCGACGGTATCGACCAGCGCCACCGCCGCGGCCGGCCTTCCCGCGGCGGCCAGGACCACGACACGCGCTGTGGCCGCCTGGGGCTCGGACGACGCGGCGAGGCGCCGCTCCGCCAGGGCCTGGTCTCCACCGCGCTGCGCCGCGAGCCCACCGATGTAGAACGCTCGCGAGCGCCGGCTCGCGTCGTGCGACTCGAGCACCGGTGCGAGATACCGCTCGACGTCGCTCAGGCTCCCCTGCTGGACAGCGCACATGGCCGCCGCGAGGGAAGCTCGCTCGCGCAGCGCGTCGTCGGTGACGATCGCGATGGCGCGGCTCAACGGCACCAGCGCGGCTTCACAGCTGCCGCTCCGTGCCAGGCCTTCTCCCTGGAGCACGAGGGCGTCATCGGCCCAGCGGCTGTGCGGATGATGCACCAGCACCGTCTCGGCCTTGGCCGCCGCGCGTCCCCAGTTGGCTCGCGCTTCGGCCACCATCCCCCGCTCTTCGTACTTGCGCGCGTCGCTCGCCAGCCGGTTGGCGCTCCACAGGCCGTTGTAGTAGGCGCAGCCGGCGAGCGGCAGCATGACGGCGAGCAGCGAGCACCTCACGGCGACCCGCCGATCGCCACCTTGCGCTCGAACTCGAGGAGGTAGTTGACGATGCCGTCGGCGATGGCGTCCGCGATCTTGCGCTGTCCCGCGCTGGAGGCGAGAAACGCGCCGTCGGATTTGTTGGTGGAGAACCCGGTCTCGACGAGAATCGCCGGGCGCCGCGCGCTGTTGAGCACGTAGAAGCCCGCCTGCTGCACACCGCGGTCGTCTCCAGGAATGATCCGCGCGACTTTCTGCTGCACCAGCTCGGCGAGCCGGGCCGACTCCCGCAGATACTCGTTCTGCCTCAGGTCCTTCAGGATCGTCGCCAGGCCCCCTTCGACCGCCTGGGCGTCGGGCGACTCGAAACGGCTCGCGTCGTTTTCCATCCGGGCCACGCGGCGCTGGTCTTCGGTCTTCGCGTCCGAGAGGAAATACGTCTCAACGCCGTTGGCGACGGCGCTGCGCTTGCCGTCGGGCATCGAGTTGACGTGAATGCTCACGAACAAGTCGCAATCGTCGTGGCAGTATCCGGCGCGGTCGTGCAAGTCGATCAGCGTATCACCGGTGCGCGTCAGCGACGCCCCGATGCCGCGGTTCGCCAGCTCGTCGCGCAGCAGCTTCCCGATCGACAGGTTCACGTCCTTCTCGGTCATCCCCTGCGGGAAGTAGCGACCCGGATTCCCGGGGTCCCGCCCGCCGTGCCCGGGATCGATCACGATCACATGGGGGAGTCGCAGGCCGGTAATCGGGTTGGGCCTGCCCCGCGCCGGTACGACGGGCGGCGCTTTCCCCGGAGGGCGCGGGCTCGGCAGTGAACTGACGGGTGTCGCGGTATCGGATCCGCCTGCCGGCGAATCGGCGGGCTGCCGTCCCGCCGGCCCGAGCGGCGGCCGCAGCGGAGGATCGGCGCTGGCAACCGCGGGTGCGGCGGGCCCGGTCTCTGAAAGTCTGCCGTTCTCGGCGTCCCAGTGGAAGCGGCCGGCGAACACCGCCGGGACGCAGTCCGCGAGCCAGGCGAGCGGCAAGAACAGCGTGTCGCGGGCAACGTAGGATTCGTCCACCAGCTGGCAGAGGCGCGTCCCGATGCGCGCGTACGGCGATCCGTACGCGAAGACGAAACCGGCGCCGTGCAGTACCACCGTCGCCCGACCCCCTTCGATCGCCACCGCGAGGTCCAGCGGACCGGCAACGAGCGGCGCCGCCACCGCAGCACCGCGCTCGTAGCTGATCGGCACAGCGGCGTCGCCGCGCGGCGTCGTGATGTGCACCGAGTCGCGCGGCGGTGCTACTGCCTGCAGCGCGAGCGCCAGTTGCAGGATCATGCGCGGCGCGCCCGGAATTCCCGGGCGACCTCCCGCTCCGTCGCGCGCCGCTTCAAGTCTTCGCGCTTGTCGTGCAGCTTCTTGGCGCGTGCCAGCGCGATCGCCACCTTGGCGACGCGATCCTTGAAGTACAGCTCGAGCGGGATGAGGGTGAGGCCCTTCTGGGTGGTGCCGCCGATGAGCTTGCGGATTTCGGCTTTATGCAGGAGCAGCTTGCGGGACCGCGTCGGTGGCGGGTTGTTGTAGCTCCCCTGCGCATAGGGCGAGATCGTCAGCCCTTCGAGCCACACTTCTCCACGCTGCACATGCGCGTAGGCTTCGCCCAGACTGGCCTTCCCTTCCCGCAACGACTTGACCTCAGTGCCGGTGAGCACCAACCCGGCCTCCCAGGTTTCCAGGAGGTGGTAGTCGTGTCGAGCGCGCGGATTGCGTGCGATGGAGGTCTTGTTCAAGTCACCCAGAGAAAATAGAAACGTGTCGATGGAGGGTCAAGCCAAGCATTGACTTGAAGTTATACCGCCGTCTATATTCGCCGTTCCGCCGAAGTGGTGGAACTGGTAGACGCGCTGGCTTCAGGAGCCAGTGGGCGCAAGCCCGTGGGGGTTCGAGTCCCCCCTTCGGCATACCCCTCAATATCGCGGCAGCCGGGGATCGACCTCCGTTGCCCACGCGTCGATCCCGCCCCGCACGCTCCGCGCCTTCGAGAATCCCGCCGCTTTGAGCAGCTCCACCGCCTGCCGCGAGCGCGTGCCGTGGTGGCAGACCACGAGCACGTCGGCGTGTCCGTCGAGCTCGCGCATCCGCGCGGGCAGCTCGCGCAACGGGACGTGCCGCGCCCCGTCCACGTGCACGATGTCCCACTCGAACGGCTCCCTGACGTCGACCAGCACGGTGGCCGGATCGCGACGTGCCGCTGCGGCATCGGTCGCCGAAATCTCCCCGTTCGCCACCGGCGGCGCGCCGACACCGCAGAAGGCCTCGTAATCGATCAGCTGCGTCACGGTGGGATGCGGACCGCACACCACGCAGTCGGGATCCTTCGCGAGCGCGATTTCGCGGAACTGCAGCTTCATGCCGTCGAACAGCAGCAACCGGCCGATCAACGGCGTTCCGGTGCCGGTCACGAGCTTGATCGCTTCGAGCGCCTGGAGGCTGCCGATCACACCGGGAACGACGCCGACGACCCCGCCCTCGGCACAGGACGGGACGAGCTCCGGGGGTGGCGGCTCACGGTAGAGGCAGCGATAGCAGGGGCCGCGGCGCGCATCGAACACCGACGCCTGACCTTCGAAGCGCAGCACGGCGCCATACACCGTGGGAATCCCGAGCAGGACTGACGCGTCGTTGACGAGATAGCGCGTCGGGAAGTTGTCGCTGCCGTCGAGTACCACGTCCCAGCCGCGCAGGTGCTCCAGCGCGTTCGCGGCGGTGAGACGCGCTTCGATCGTCTCGACGCGCACGTGGGGATTCAGGTCGGCGAGCCGCGCCCGCGCCGACGCCAGCTTCGATGTCCCGACGGCGGCGGTGCCGTGCACCACCTGGCGCTGCAGATTCGAGCGGTCCACGACGTCGAAGTCGACGAGCCCGATGGTGCCGATGCCGGCAGCGGCGAGGTACAGGGCCGCCGGCGAGCCGAGACCGCCGGCGCCGACGAGCAGGACGCGGGCGGCCTTGAGACGCTCCTGTCCCGCGAGACC